>CAJMON010000128.1 GCA_905214955.1 uncultured bacterium | reverse complement strand
TATACTCTCCGATCACATCTCCTGACAGGCAGGTCGGCCCTCCAAGGCGAACAGTGATTCCATCCTCTTCTGTCTCATCTGTTCCCAAAAGCGGCGGAAGATAAGGCATTTCCAGTACATCCGGCATATGACAGGCTGCGCTGGCATCTACGATTGCAATCTGTGTCTCTCCGTTTTTCAGAACATCCAGCACACTGGTCAGCAAAAATCCTGCATTTAACGCCCACGCTTCTCCGGGTTCAAGGTAAACCTCTGTCTTCCATTCCTCTTGCACCATCCGAATACAGCGTTCCAGTCGTTCAATATCATAACCTGGTCTTGTGATATGATGGCCACCGCCAAAATTGATCCACTTTACTCTGGTCGCAAGATCACCAAAATGCTTCTTTACGGAAACAAGAGTTGTCTCCAGATCATCGGAATCCTGCTCACAAAGTGTGTGGAAATGAAGTCCATCGAGCAAATCCAAAAGTTCCGGATTTTTCTGAAGAGCTTCGTCCCACTGTGCTCTTGTTGTTCCCATACGGCTTCCCGGTGCACAGGGATCATAAATATCGTGACCCTCCTGTGTGGAGCATTCCGGATTGATCCGCAGTCCCACGCTCTTTCCTGCTTCTTTTGCCTTTGCACCAAAACGAAGGAGCTGCGATGGTGAATTAAACACAATATGGTCTGCATATTGAAGAAGTTCTTCAAATTCATCAGCCCGGTAGCCTGCACAGAATACATGAACCTCTTTTCCCGGCATTTCCTCTGCTCCGAGTCGTGCCTCAAATAATCCACTGGCCTCTGTGCCTGCAAGATACGGCTCAAAAAATTGATAACAGTCATAATTACTGAATGCCTTCTGCGCCAGGAGCATCTTACAGCCTGTTCGCCCGGACACTTCACCGAGCAGCTTTGCATTTTTTATAAGAGCTTTTTCATCCAAAATGTAGCAGGGTGTTTTTATATTCTGGAATTCCGGCGGAATCATTCCGCCGGTGGCTGTAAACGGAGCTCTTTTATCCAACCCTTCCATCAGTCTACCAGCTTTGGATCGTGGCTTTCGCTGCGCGGCAGACCATAACGGTCAAGTGCATCCAGGAACGGATCCGGATCAAATTCTTCTACGGTATATACACCTGGTCTGATCCATTTTCCGGTCAGCATCATAAGCGCTCCGCACATTGCCGGAACGCCTGTTGTATAGCTGATTGCCTGGCTTCCTACTTCGTGATAGCATTCCTGATGATCACATACATTGTAGATATAGTAGTTTTTTTCTTTTCCATCTTTTACACCTGTAAAGATACATCCAATGTTGGTTTTTCCTTTAGTACGTGGTCCAAGGCTTGCAGGATCCGGAAGCAGTGCTTTCAAGAACTGGATCGGAACAATTTCCTGTCCATTGTACTGGATCGGTGTTGTGGAAAGCATTCCTACATCTTCAAGACAACGCATATGATCCAGATAGCTCTGTCCGAAAGTCATGAAGAAACGAATACGTTTTACACCCGGGATTGTTTTTGCAAGAGACT
>CAJMON010000127.1 GCA_905214955.1 uncultured bacterium | reverse complement strand
TAAAAGCCAGATTAAAAACCATGCTGGAGGCAAAGAACCTGGAGCTTGCAGGCTGCTACCATCAGGAGCCCATGTCCTACCCTGCACTTCTTACCTGGTGTGAGGAACAGGCTGAACTCTTTGGTCCCTATATTGCAGACACGGGTGAGTTTCTGGAACAGGCACTGTCAGAGGACAAAAAGGTAGTGCTGGAAGCCCAGCTTGGCGCCATGAGGGATATTGATTATGGTATTTTCCCCTATACCTCAAGTTCCTCTACCATTTCTGCCTATGGCCCGATCGGTGCCGGAATTCCGGGAAAATCCCTGGATCATGTGGTGGGCGTTTTAAAAGCATATTCTACCTGTGTTGGTGCCGGTCCTTTTGTAACAGAAAAGGCAATGTCCGATGCCTGGGAAGAAGAGCTTCGAAAAGCGGGCGGTGAATATGGTGCTGCCACAGGCCGTCCCCGCAGGGTGGGACCGTTTGATGCCGTAGCCAGCCGTTATGGATTAAAATGCCAGAATGCAGATCAGATCGCACTTACCAAAATGGATGTCTTAAGTTCCATGAAAGAGATTCCCGTGATCACAGGCTACAAACGTGACGGTGTTGTGACCATGGATTTTGACCCTATGGATGAACTGGACAGCTTTGTCCCTGTAGTAGAAATGCTCCCGGGCTGGGAATGCGATATTTCCGGCTGCCGGACGTATGAAGAGCTTCCGGAGAATGCCAAAGCCTACATTCGTATCCTGGAGCAGCTTTTGAACCATGAGATCCAGTTTATTTCCGTCGGAGCCAGACGGGATCAGTTTTTAACAAAAGGAGCCTGGTTATGAGACATTTGATCGATCCACTTGATTTTACCCTTGAAGAAACTACAAAAGTTCTGGATCTGGCTGACCGCATTGCAGAAAGTCCAGAAGTGTACAGCCATGTGGCAGATGGGAAAAAGATTGCCACTCTTTTTTACGAACCAAGTACCAGAACCCGTCTTTCCTTTGAATCTGCCATGTTAAGCCTTGGCGGAAAATCCCTTGGCTTTGCAGGTGCTGAACAGTCCAGTGCCACAAAAGGAGAAACGGTAGCCGATACTGCCCGGGTGGTAAGCTGCTATGCAGATATCATTGCAATGCGGCATCCCAAGGAAGGCGCTCCCCTTCGCGCTTCCATGTATGCCACAGTGCCGGTAATCAATGCCGGGGATGGCGGACATAATCATCCTACCCAGACACTGATTGATCTTATGACCATCCGCCAGAGAAAAGGGCATCTGGATCATTTAACAGTAGGCTTTTGCGGTGACCTGAAATTTGGACGAACCGTGCATTCCCTGGTAAACAGCCTGGTACGTCATCCTGGAAATGAGTTCTACTTCATCTCCCCGGAGGAGCTTAAGATTCCGGATTACGTAGTTGAAGAAACGTTAAAGCCAAACCAGTCTTTTTACAAAGAAGTCACCAGTCTGGAGGAAACCCTTCCAAAGCTGGACGTGCTCTATATGACAAGAGTTCAGAAAGAACGTTTCTTTAACGAGG
>CAJMON010000126.1 GCA_905214955.1 uncultured bacterium | reverse complement strand
GTATCCGCCAAATAAAATTTCAAAAACAGTCTTAAAAATGCAAGCATTTTACACATGTTTTATGAAATTTTGCTTGGCTCTGAACAGTTACAAATTTTTACACATTTTCGATCTGCCAGTCAATGGGGTCGTATCCATTGGCTTTTAAAAAACGGTTGGTCTGGCTGAAATGCCGGCATCCAAAAAAACCCCGGTATGCAGATAAGGGGCTTGGATGGGGTGCCTCTAAAATCAGATGCTTCGGGTTAGTCAGCATGGCCTTTTTCATCTGGGCAGGTCTTCCCCACAGAAGAAAGACGATGGGACGGTCCTGTTCATTTAAAATCCGGATAGCCGCATCGGTAAATTCTTCCCAGCCAATGCCTTTGTGGGAATTGGCCTGGTGCGCCCGCACGGTAAGGACGGTGTTTAACAGCAGCACGCCCTGAGTGGCCCACTTAGTTAAGCAGCCATTGTTGGGAATGTAACATCCACAGTCATCATGAAGCTCCTGGTAAATGTTCACCAGAGAGGGAGGAATCTCCACATCCGGTTTTACGGAAAAGCAAAGACCATGAGCCTGTCCTTCCCCATGGTAGGGGTCCTGTCCTAAAATTACCACTTTGACTTTTTCCAGAGGTGTGAAAGCAAATGCATTGAAAATGTCATCTGCAGGTGGAAAAATCTGCCTGGTATTGTACTCTTCCAGGACTTTTTTGTATAATTTTGCGTAATAAGGTTTCTTAAATTCTGGCTTTAACGGTTCCAGCCAGTCGTTTGCAATCGCCGCCATCAGGCTGCCTCCTTTTTCTACAGACGCACCGGGACTCCCCGGCCGCTTAAGTATTCCTTCAGATCCTGAATTTCCAGCTCCTTGTAATGAAACAAAGAGGCTGCCAGGGCTGCATCTGCCCCTCCCTCTGTGAGAGCTTCGTAAAAATGTTCTTTGGTTCCTGCTCCTCCAGATGCAATCACCGGAATCTTTACTGCATCAGCCACAGCACGGGTCAGGGCAAGGTCGTAGCCATTCTTCGCTCCGTCACAGTCCATGCTGGTAAGGAGAATTTCTCCTGCTCCCCGTTTTTCGGCTTCTGCAGCCCATTCTACCGCATCCAGGCCCACATCAATCCGTCCGCCGTTTTTGTATACATTCCATCCGCCATCGGCTCTTCTCTTGGCATCAATGGCCACCACCACGCACTGGCTGCCAAACTTTTCCGCTGCCCGGCTGATGAGTGTGGGATCGTTGATCGCGGAAGAATTGATAGAAATTTTGTCTGCACCTTCTCTTAAAAGAGCCTTAAAATCTTCCACGGTACGGATTCCGCCGCCTACGGTAAAGGGAATAAAGACTTTCTCTGCCACTTTCCGCACCATATCTACTGCCGTGGCTCTTGCATCCGAAGAAGCCGTAATATCCAGAAAGACCAGTTCATCTGCACCAGCCTGATCGTATGCCGCTGCCACTTCCACCGGATCTCCTGCATCTTTTAAATTGACAAAGTTAATGCCTTTTACTACCCGTCCATTTTTTACATCCAGACATGGAATGATTCTTTTTGTAAACATCTACGCTTCCTCCCTGCCGATCTGCACAAAATTTTTCAGAATCCGAAGACCTGTCTCCCCGCTTTTTTCCGGGTGGAACTGGCATGCAAACACATTTCCTTTTTCTACTGAAGCATGGATTTTGGTGCCGTAATACGTGGACGCTTTTTGAAGTAGGAGAAACTATGACTCAATACAATGTAACGGGCATGAGCTGTGCCGC
>CAJMON010000125.1 GCA_905214955.1 uncultured bacterium | reverse complement strand
TTGTTCCGTACTTCGTATCTTCGTATTCACTACGGTCGGTGCTAAACGTGTGCCATTGGCACACGTTTAGCACCCCACAATCCTGGCATCATTTAAAAAACAAAAACACGCGCAAAAGCAAACATATGCGTAACTACAAAGGAGTTCCCATGTCACATCAAAATCTTTTCAACCGCTTCCGTACCTCCTGTATTTCCTATGGAACTACAGCCCTTTTTCACGTCTCTGCCTTTTTGAAATGGGTCTTTTTCGGGCTGGTGACCGGCGTGATTGTAGGCGGAGCTGGAGCCTGTTTCTCCCTGTCCCTTTCCTGGGCAAATGCCGCCCGTGCTGCCCATCCGTCCCTTTTGCTGGCTCTGCCCCTGGCTGGTCTTGCCATTGTCTTTCTCTACCGGTTTCTCAATGACAAAAACGACTCTGGCACCAACATGGTCATCGCATCCATACAGTCCTCTTCCGAGATTCCCATTCAGATGGCACCTTCCATCTTCCTTTCCACTATCCTCACCCAGCTGTGTGGAGGATCTGCTGGACGGGAAGGAGCTGCCCTTCAGCTTGGCGGCAGCATTGCCAACCGTCTCGGCCACCTGTTTCATTTCGATGACAACAGCCGCCATACCATCATCATGTGCGGCATGAGCGCCGGATTCGCAGCACTTTTCGGCACCCCTCTTGCATCCGCCGTCTTTTCCATGGAAGTCATCAGCATTGGAATTATGCACTATTCTGCCCTAGTTCCCTGCGTGGTTTCTTCTTATACGGCCTACTTTATTGCCCGTTTCTTCCACTGCAGTGCGGATGCTTTTCCAGTATCCGGCATCCCGGCTCCGGACCCATTGTCTCTGCTTCGAATTCTGATTTTTGGCGCAGCAGCGGCTCTTGTCAGCATTCTGTTCTGCATCATTCTTCATTTTGCAGAGCATACGTATAAGAAACTCTTTTCCAACGCCTATGTCCGGATTTTTACTGCCGGATGCCTGGTAGCCGCCCTGGCGGCCCTGCTTCATACTGGCCGATACTTAGGCTCCGGTATGACCCTGATTGACTCCATTTTTGAGGAAGGACATGCTTATCCACAGGATTTCCTGCTGAAAATCCTGTTCACCGCCCTTACCTTAGGTGCCGGATTCAAGGGTGGCGAGATTGTGCCATCCTTAACCATCGGTGCCGCATTTGGCGCTTTGCTGTCACCGGTTCTCGGACTTCCCTCTTCTCTTACTGCCGCCTGCGGCATGGCAGGTGTGTTCTGCGGTGTCACAAACTGCCCCATCACTTCCCTGCTCATTTCTTTTGAGCTGTTCGGATTTGAAGGAATGCCTTACTACCTTGTAACCATTGCCGCCAGCTACATGCTTTCCGGGCGGTACGGCCTGTACCGGGCACAGAAGATCATCTACTCCAAGACAGAGACCCGCTACATCAACGAAAAAGTCCATTAATCCATTTTTGCCTGAAGCAGTGCATTTTCTACTGCTTCCAGGATTCCTCTGGAACTGTAGGTAGCTCCGCTGACCGCATCGGCCTTTGCTTCCTGCTGTTCCAGAATCTGCTTCACCACTCCATTTTTTGCATCATTAAAATATTCGGGATCATCTGCATATCCGGTCACTTTTACATCAATAATTGCTCCTTCTGACACGGTTACTTCAACCGTTACTTTCCCCTGATAGCCCTGTCCTTCTCCGCTCCAGACGCCATCCTTTAAAACACTGTCTTCACCTGTTTTCGCAGAATTCGTCTCGGTTTCTTCTATCATTTCTTCTGTTACTTTTTCTGTTGTTTCTTT
>CAJMON010000124.1 GCA_905214955.1 uncultured bacterium | reverse complement strand
TATGAGAAAAGAAAAAAAAGCAACTGCGCTTTTGAAGATTTTATGTTATAGTAAAAGATATGAGGGAAAAAATATGAACTATAAAAATACGATCAGAGGTATTTTCAAAGACAGGCCAAACCGGTTTATCGCCCATGTACAGATCGGGGATCAGCTGGAGACGGTTCACGTAAAGAACACAGGCAGATGCAGAGAACTTCTTGTTCCGGAAACAGAAGTGATCCTGGAAAAGAGTGACAATCCTGCCAGGAAAACAAAATACGATCTGATCTGTGTAAACAAGGCGGGCCGTTGGATCAATATGGATTCCCAGGCTCCGAATAAAGCAGCAGAAGAGTGGGTGGCAGCCGGAAATCTTTTTCCGGAGAAAGTGACTGTCAGGCGGGAGAAGACATATGGAAACTCCCGTTTTGATCTGTATGTGGAATCTGAAGAGCGAAAGGCTTTTATTGAGGTAAAAGGCGTCACCCTGGAAGAAAATGATATCGTGCGTTTTCCGGACGCGCCTACAGAGCGTGGGATCAAGCATCTCCACGAACTGATGAAAGCGGCATCTGACGGCTATGAGGCCTATCTTCTTCTGGTGATCCAGATGAAGGACGTACGGTATTTTGAACCGAACCGGGAGACACATCCGAAGTTCGGGGAAACACTTAAGGAGGCAGCAGATGCCGGTGTCCACATCCTGGCCTATGACTGCGCCATCACGGAAGATTCCATGAAGATCTGTGATCCGGTACCGGTGAAATTATAGAAAGGAAACAATATGACCGAAAACATTGCAGAACCCCTTCTGAAATGGTACGATAAAAACAAGAGGATCCTGCCCTGGCGTGATAAGGACAATGCCTATTACACCTGGGTATCGGAGATCATGCTCCAGCAGACCAGAGTGGAAGCTGTGAAACCTTATTTTGCACGGTTTATCCAGGAGCTTCCAGATGTGGCAGCACTTGCGGCGGCGCCGGAGGAGCGTATTGTCAAGCTGTGGGAGGGACTTGGCTATTACAGCCGTGTCCGCAACATGCAGAAAGCGGCCATTCAGGTCATGGAAGAATATGACGGCAGGATTCCTGAAGACTTTGAGACACTTCTCTCGTTAAAAGGAATAGGAAGATATACGGCAGGTGCCATTGCATCCATTGCCTACGGGAAGAAAGTCCCGGCAGTAGATGGAAATGTACTGCGGGTATATACAAGACTAACCGAAAACCATGAAGATATCATGAAACAGTCTGTGCGGAAAGCTGTAGAAAACGAGCTTACAGAGCGGATGCCCAAGGATCGGCCCGGAGATTTCAACCAGGCCATGATGGAACTGGGAGCTGTAGTCTGTGTTCCAAACGGAACGGCAAAATGCGAAGAATGTCCTCTAGGAGAATTCTGCCTTGCCAGAAAACACGGAACAGTAGAAGAACTTCCGGTAAAAGCACCGAAAAAAGCCCGCACCATAGAACAGCGCACCATCCTTGTAATCCAGGACGGTGCCAGCACAGCAATTCGGAAACGCCCGGATACAGGACTTTTGGCAGGCCTTTATGAGCTTCCCAATGTGGAAGGACACCTGACCAAAAAGGCAGCTCTCGCCCAGGTAAAAGATATGGGACTGGAACCCTTAA
This sequence comes from uncultured bacterium, assembly GCA_905214955.1. Taxonomy (GTDB): domain Bacteria; phylum Bacillota; class Clostridia; order Lachnospirales; family Lachnospiraceae; genus Limivivens. The sequence goes on along the minus strand of CAJMON010000124.1, from coordinate 237 downwards.
GGATCGAAGCACTGCCGGATGCGAAGCACATTTTTTCACATATTGAATGGAGGATGTGCGCTTACCGTATCGCGGTATCTTCTCTGGAAGAAGCACCTAGGGAAAAGTTCCTGTTTGCAGATAAGAGAGAATCTGCCGAGAAATATGCAATACCATCTGCGTTTCGCGCATACACCAGATACATGAAGGAGGAAAACACATGAAACTTTTGAGCGTAGCAATACCATGCTATAATTC
>CAJMON010000123.1 GCA_905214955.1 uncultured bacterium | reverse complement strand
TATGAGAAAAGAAAAAAAAGCAACTGCGCTTTTGAAGATTTTATGTTATAGTAAAGGTTACGAGGGAAAAACTATGAATTATAAGAATACGATCAGAGGTATATTCAAAGACAGACCTAACCGTTTTATCGCTCATGTGCAGATCGGGGATCAGCTGGAAACGGTCCATGTGAAGAATACGGGCAGATGCCGGGAGCTTCTTGTTCCGGAAGCAGAAGTGATCCTGGAAAAGAGTGACAATCCTGCCAGGAAAACGAAATACGATCTGATCAGTGTGAACAAGGAGGGCCGCTGGATCAATATGGATTCCCAGGCCCCAAATAAAGCAGCAGAAGAGTGGGTGGCAGCCGGAAATCTTTTTCCGGAGAAAGTGACTGTCAGGAGAGAAAAGACGTATGGAAACTCCCGTTTTGACCTGTATGTGGAATCCGGGAAGCGAAAGGCTTTTATCGAGGTAAAAGGCGTCACCCTGGAAGAAAATAATATCGTGCGCTTTCCGGACGCACCTACAGAACGGGGGATCAAGCATCTCTGTGAGCTTATGCATGCAGCAGCTGACGGCTATGAGGCGTATCTTCTTCTGGTGATCCAGATGAAGGATGTAAGGTATTTTGAACCAAACTGGGAGACACATCCGGAATTCGGAGAAACACTTAAGGCGGCAGCAGATGCCGGTGTCCACATCCTGGCCTATGACTGTGCCATCACGGAAGATTCCATAAAGATCTGTGATCCGATACCGGTAAGATTATAGAAAGGAAACGATATGCCTGAAAACATTGCAGAACCCCTTCTGAAATGGTACGATAAAAACAAAAGGATCCTGCCCTGGAGAGATAAAGACAATGCCTATTATACCTGGGTATCTGAGATCATGCTCCAGCAGACCCGAGTGGAAGCTGTGAAACCTTATTTTCAGCGCTTTATCCAGGAACTTCCGGATGTAGCAGCCCTTGCGGCGGCGCCGGAAGAGAAGATCATCAAGCTGTGGGAAGGCCTTGGCTATTACAGCCGTGTCCGCAACATGCAGAAAGCGGCTGTTCATGTCATGGAAGAATATGGAGGCAGGATCCCTGAGGATTTTGAGACACTTCTCTCGTTAAAAGGAATAGGAAGATATACGGCAGGTGCCATTGCGTCCATTGCCTACGGAAAGAAAGTCCCTGCAGTAGATGGAAATGTGCTGCGGGTATACGCAAGACTTACCGAAAACCGTGGAGATATCATGAAACAGTCTGTACGGAAATCGGTGGAAAATGACCTTACAGAGCAGATGTCAGAGGACAGACCCGGGGATTTCAACCAGGCTATGATGGAGCTGGGAGCTGTAGTCTGTGTTCCAAACGGAAAAGCAAAGTGCGAAGAATGTCCGCTGGGGCATTTCTGCCTTGCCAGAAAGCATGGCACTGTAGAAGAACTTCCCGTAAAAGCACCCAAAAAATCTCGAACGACAGAACAGAGAACAGTCCTTGTGATTCAGGACGGAGCAGGCACAGCAATCCGTAAACGTCCGGATACAGGACTTCTGGCAGGCCTTTATGAGCTTCCAAATGTGGAAGGCCATCTGACGGAGAAGGCAGCACTTGCCCGGGTAAAAGCCATGGGGCTGGAACCACTGCGGATCGAAGCACTGCCAGATGCGAAGCACATTTTTTCCCATATTGAATGGAGGATGTGTGCTTATCGTATCGCTGTATCCTCTCTGGAAGAAGCACCGCAAGGGGAGTTTCTGTTTGTGGATAAGAGTGAATCCGATAAAAAATATGCAATACCATCTGCGTTTCGCGCATACACCAGATATATGAAGGAGGAAAACACATGAAACTTTTGAGCGTAGCAATACCATGCTATAATTC
>CAJMON010000122.1 GCA_905214955.1 uncultured bacterium | reverse complement strand
AGCTTTCCAAACGTAAAAAAGAAAACCGGCTGATCCTGGAAGCCAATCCTGATACAACAGAATTTCAGGATTATGTCTGCCTTGGCGCCACTGCCAGAATAAAATCCACCTCTACCCCAGGTGCAGCACTTAGAGACATCACAAGGGCGGCCCTTCTGCCAGCTCTTAGTATGACCGATCTCCGCCATATGTCTGCCTATATACTGGCAGAAATGGGAGTGGATATCGAAAACATTTCCCATATCCTTGGACACACAAAACTCAGTTCCACCATCGCATTCTGCTACGATTTTCCTGATGAAAATGCTGAAATCGAAACCGCATTAAACAATACCCTGAATCCGTTTTTTGAAATCCAGGGCAGTCTGGGAAAGGAGGTTTCCCATGCCCAAGGGAAAATGCATTGAAAAACCATCTGTGAAAGATACCTTCTTTTTAGGAAGCGTTGTCTCCTGTCTTCCCGGAGGAAGTATAAGTTATATAAAGTCCCGTAAGAGATACAGTTTCCGTTTTAAACTTGTTTTCCAGTCGGGAGTTTCAAAATCGATCCAGCGCAGTGGCTTTCCCACCCGGAAAGCTGCCCAGCTTGCCAGAGATGAAGCACTCATTCAGATCTGCCGGAAGCAGTTTGTCCCGTATTCTTATACCGTAAAAGAATTTTATGATTACTGGCTCTGGTATTATATGTGGGACGAAAAAGATATTTCGTACAATACCTATATGACATACCGGAACATCATATTGAATTATATTGATCCTGCGCTGGGTACCATTTTCCTGCCTTCCCTGAAACGAAAAGATCTCATCCAGGTTCTGCTTGGGATTCCGTCCCCCAATGTGCGAAGGCTCGCCTGTGCGGTTGTCAGCAGTTCCATGCAGGTTGCAAGAGACAGAAATTATATTTCCTGTAACATTGCCATGAAAATCACCGCAGAAGTGAACCGGCTGAAGAGGGCAGAAGAGCAGCGTCTTTTGTCCACACCCGCAGCCAGGAAACAGGCTGCAAAAGTATATTCCTCTGCGCAGCTGAGCCGTTTCCAGAATGTATGCCGGCAGGAAGAACCATCCCTTTATTTGCCTATGCTGCTGGCAGCTGCAACCGGTCTCCGGGTTTCGAAACTCCGGGCCCTGAAGTATGATAACATCGACTTTCTGAACAAATGCGCATCTATTGAAACCCAGCTTGGACGCACAAAGGATGCAGATCCTGATAAAAACTACCACTCCATGCAATTCCAGGAAAAGAAGCTGAAAACGATAAACAGCCGCAGGAAAATTGTACTGCCTGACTATGTCCTGACGGAGATTCTGCTGGAGCGGCAGCGTTATGAACACAACCGGGCCACAGAACCGGATTTCTGTGATCTGGGCTATGTCTGCTGCCGCAAAAATGGTTTGCCCTATGGACAAAATTTTTACAAAAAGCCGTATCAGCGTCTGTTAAAGAAATACAATTTTCCAAAGATCGACTGGAGGAAACTGCGCAATTCCAATGCTACCATCCTGGCCAACGAAAAAGTCAGCATGAAAGCCATTTCAAAAAACCTTGGGCATTCCAGCCCGGATTTCACCAATACTGTATATGTAGAGCATCAGCCACTGGTCTATGACCTCAGCAGACAGATGGAAGAGTATGTCTTACTTTATGGGCTTCTGCCAGAATCCCCTGCAAAGAGAAGCCGTAAGATATATGCCCTTCCGGACGACTCGGCATATATGAAATATTTTTCGGATAAAATTTAAACTTTCATTTCTTTATAAGACGCACAGTGTAACAATCTGTTATATTGTGTGTCTTTTTCTTCTGTATAAACAGGAGCTTTTGATTCCAATTCAGCCGAATTTAGTTTTTCCAATGTTTTCTTATAAAAATAAGCCTTTTCTATCATTTTCATACATATTATATATGTCTATAA
>CAJMON010000121.1 GCA_905214955.1 uncultured bacterium | reverse complement strand
GCCCTTACCACTGCTCTTGCCTTATTCTGGCACTCTTCAAATTCTTTTTCCGGTATGCTGTCTGCTACGATTCCGGCGCCGGAACGGATACAGATCTCATCCTTCTTTTTGTAAACCAGGCGAATCGCAATGCACACATCCAGGTTTCCTGTGAAATCCACGTATCCAATGGCTCCGCCGTAAATTCCTCGTTTGCTTTGCTCTAATTCCTGTATGATCTGGCAGGCACGGAACTTTGGCGCTCCTGAAAGGGTTCCTGCCGGTAAAACAGCATCCACTGCATCAATAGCATCTTTTCCTTCTTTGATAACGCCTGTTACGGTAGAACCAAGATGCATCACACAGGAATATCGTTCCACGGTCAGGTATTTTTCCACCTTCACGCTGCCAAGCTTACTGATCTTTCCAATGTCATTTCTTCCAAGATCCACCAGCATATTGTGCTCTGCCAGCTCTTTTTCATCCTGAAGGAGGTCTGCCTCAAGGGCCCTATCCTCTTCTGCATTTTTTCCACGGGGTCTTGTTCCAGCAAGAGGGAAGGTGCTTAAGTTTCCATGTTCCAGCTTCACCAGTGTCTCCGGGGAAGCTCCGGCGATCTCAATATCATCGCTGGAAAAATAGAACATATAGGGGGATGGATTGGTTGCACGCAGCACTCTGTAGGTGTCAAATAAGCTTCCTTCTGCTTTCGCTCTCATAGGATTGGAAAGAACTACCTGGAAGATATCCCCCTCATGGATATAATGCTTGGCTTTTTCCACCATGTCACAGTACTTTTCCTTTGGGAACTGGGGCTTTATTTCGGACTTCAGCTGAATAGGCGGGAAAACCTTCTTTTTTCCTTTTTTGATCAGGCGGGTCATCTCTTCTAACTTGTCAGCTGCTTTTTGGTAGGATTCTTCCAGATTATCGGTCATAACGCCTGTGATCAGAAGCACCTTCTGGCGATAATGGTCAAAAGCAATGACATCGTTGAAAAGCATCAGATCCAGGTCCCGGAAGTCCTGCTGTTCTTCGTCCTTTAAGTTCAGCTTTGGCTCGCTGTATTTAATGTAGTCGTAGGAAAAATATCCTACCAGGCCGCCCGTGAATGCCGGCATATTTTCCATGACCGGGCTTTTGTATTTTTCGATGATCTCACGGATGGCATCGCCTGGATGAGTGACCTGCCGGATTTCCTCCACAGAACTGTCTGTTCCGTTTTTCCCGGCTTCCATTGCTTCTTTTGTTCTGCGGATTCTTAAGGTACCGTCTGTGCAGGTAATTTCCATGGAAGGATCATATCCCAGAAAGGAATATCTGCCCCATACCTCATTCTGGCTGGCACTTTCCAGCAGATAGCAGTGATGACTGGCTTTGTGAAGGATCCGCATCATCTCCACCGGGGTGTAGCTGTCTGCGTACAACTCTTTGCAGACCGGAATTCTTTTGTAGGTTCCTGCTGCTGCCATTTCTCTGATCTCGTCAAATGTTGGATACATCTTTTAACACCTCCGTATATACTAATGTAGCAATAGAAAAGACCCGTCCTTGACAGAACTTCTATGTCTGTCAAGGACGGGTCCCATAATATACTCACCCGCGGTGCCACCTTGATTCACGATCAATCAATCGTGCTCTTAACGGAATACTATCATACTCCTGACAACTGACGTATGTCTTACGTCGCACGCTACTTGGCATCTGATGCAAAACTCTCTTGGCCATTTCTAAGTCTGCCCTGTTCTGCTTCCTGTCCGCCTTTCAATGCGCCCTCAGCGGCCCATTTGATAAACTGCATTACCATCCGGCTCTCAGCCTCCCGGACTCTCTGTGGGTGCACGATCATCTTTATCCCCGCTTCAACGGTTTAGTCTGTTAAATTAAATTTTTATATAAAATAGCACAGAAAAAATTTATTGTCAAGTATTTTTATATCTTTTACAATTTTTTGCAAATAAAAAACCTGTCCAAAGAAGCATTGAAGCTTGCCCTAGAGCGTGTTTGAAAAAGGCTTTCTGCAAGATGTGCGTCACAATTTGTGG
>CAJMON010000120.1 GCA_905214955.1 uncultured bacterium | reverse complement strand
GGAGTCAATTTTCGAAGCTGGGTTTCCAGAAGTCCGTTTACAAAACAATAACATCCTTTCCCCTGGGTTCTGCCCATGACAAGCATGTCAAAATCATCGTCTTCAATCAGGCAGCGGTTTACCATCATTTCCATGTAATCTGCTTTGGTCATGCTGGCAGGTATTTTGGAATTTACCGAATCAGCAGAACGCTCCACTTCTTCTCTTACTTCCCCCAGAGTCATCTCCACTTCTACTCCCAGGACTTCGTTTAAGTTGGAATTGGCATCCGCGTCCACCGCAAGGACCGGCTTTTTCCCTTTTTCACAGAGATATTGGATCAACAGACCACATAACGTTGTCTTTCCAACGCCTCCTTTTCCCGCAACCGCAATTACATGTGCCATTCGCACGTGCCTCCTTCATGTTCTCAGATATTTCAACCGGCAAGAAACAACCTTTACCAGGTTTTCCCCGCCTTTTAAAAGGGCCCGCAGGGGTTCCCTATCGCGGGCCCGAAACGTCTTAGCCAAAACGGATATTCACAATCCGCTTCGCTGCTTGCTCATAACCGAATAGATGCTTCGCAGCTATTTGGTTACACCATAGTACGCAGACCGGACATATTGATGATGTCGGTTACGTCTTTCCATTTATTCAGTGCATACAGATGGATACCATTGATACCCAGTGCACGGTATTTGTCGATCTGTTTGATGGTATACTCAATACCAGCCTTCTTGAAATCTGCCTTCTTCTGCTCAAGAGCATCATCAAACGGCTCTTTGTCGAAGGGGTTCGGGAAGATCCAGTATTTGGAGATCAGTCTGGAAAGTTCACGTTCCATTACGCAGCCGTTTCTGGACAGTGCCATGTTGATGGTAGCTGCCTGATCAAGGATCGGCATGATTCCTACATCGATGGGCATGGTAACGCCGGCTTTGTCAATCATATCCATCCAGCGCTCAAACTGCTCCATATCCCAGCACAGCTGAGTCATGATGAAATCAGCTCCATTATCCTGTTTCTGTTTCAGGACTGCAACGTCTGCTTCCAGGCTGCGGCAGGAAATGTGTCCTTCCGGTGAACCTGCAACAGCGATCTCAAATTTATCTCCGAACTCTTTTCTTACGAAAGAAACCAGGTCAGTTGCATAGTCAAAATCTCCACAGGTAGAATTCTCTCCTCTTGGGAAGTCACCACGCAGTGCCAGCATATGGTCTACGCCTTCCTCAAGATAAGTAGACAGCTGCTCTTTGATACCCTCTTTGGTATTTTTGATAACGGTGAAGTGGGTAACAGGAACGGTACCTGCATTTTTGATCATCTGACATACATCGCGGTTCTTTCCTACGTTTGTTCCGCCTGCGCCGTATGTACAAGAAATGTATTCCGGTTTGAACTCACAGAGTTTCTCGATAGTGCCCGGAAGATTCTCCATTCCTTTGTCGGTTTTCGGCGGGAAAAGCTCAAAAGAAAGGAGCTGTTTCTGCTTCATCATTTCACTGAGTTTGATCATTCATATACCTCCTGAGTATGTTATTTTATATTAACCGCTTACTCAATGCAGTTAATCACTACTTTGCTGGATGCAAGGTCTACCATCTTGATGGTACCTTCTACCACTCTGGTCTCACCCATGACATCTGTCAGGGTAAGTGTGGTGCCGTCCACATCAATTCTGGCCACATATTCCAGAAGAATGCTGTTCGGCTCCTCTTTTTCTTTATAGGCAGTTGCAAGACACATGATGTCACCTCCTGACTCTGTACCTTACGGGAAATTACTGCTCTTTCACCATGGAAAGGGCAAGGCTTAAATACATATTTCCCTTCTGGAACTCATCCACGCCTTTTTTGATCTGCTCTGCAGCCTGTTCCATACCAGCCTGGCGGATCTTCTCTGCCATCTGGTCCAACTCTGCTGCATGGCTCTGGTTGTGCTGCAGCATATAAGTCAGCAGTGCTGTCAGCTGCTGTTTGGGATCCGCTTCACTGCATCCGCTGCAGTCTGTATGTTCACATCCCTCGTGGTTGTGTCCATGTGCGTGATCATGGTCGTGATGATCGTGATCATGTCCGTGTCCGCCGCACCCGTGAGGAATGGGATTTCCGTTTTCATCGGTAACGATATGCATACGAATACGCTCCTTCTTTTTCATTTTTTTGTTCTACAGGGTCGTTAAGAAATTGTCATTTGGACAGTCTACCCCATATTTGATTGTATTATACCACAAAAAAAAACCATTCTCAACAACATTATTTTTATTTTTTTTTATAATCTCTCCGTTCTCATTTTTGTTTTTTTCTTTATTTAAAAGATTTTTTCAGGTG
>CAJMON010000119.1 GCA_905214955.1 uncultured bacterium | reverse complement strand
TTGCAGTGATTCTTGGAGTGGCAGGGATTGCCGTTTATAAAAAGCATGGACGTGGGAAAGAGGAGGACTATGTAAGTGAACAGCTGGAGTTCTCTGACGGACCGTATGTAAATGAAGAAGAGGATGAGGAAAAAGAATAAACTTCCATCTCCAAAGAAGCAACAAAAATAAGGACAGGGGCAGCCAGAGCAGTTTGGCTGCCCTTTTTTCAGAAAGGACAAAAAGCGTATGTCAAAATTTTTAGTGATCGCAGAGAAGCCAAGTGTAGCACAAAGTTATGCGAAAAATCTGTCCGCTTATAAACGAGAGGACGGTTATCTGGAGGGAGAAAGCTGTATTGTCAGCTGGTGCTTAGGACATCTGGCAGAATACGCACATCCAGAGGAATATGACCCGAAATATGAAAAATGGCAGTTCGATGATCTGCCAATCCTTCCAGAAGCATGGAAGTTGAAAGTTTCCAAGGATAAAAAGAAGCAGTTTGATGTCTTAAAAGGTCTGATGACCCGAAGCGATGTGGAATATCTGGTAAATGGCTGTGATGCAGGAAGAGAAGGAGAACTAATCTTTCAAAGGGTGTATGTGCTTGCCGGATGCAGGAAACCAGTGAAACGTCTGTGGATCAGCTCGATGGAAGATGCCGCCATTCAGAAAGGTTTCCAGACAATGAAAAGTGAGGAAGAATATAAGAATCTCTGTATGGCTGCAGTGTGCAGGGCACAGGCTGACTGGCTGATTGGAATGAATGGAACCAGAGCATACACCACGAGATATTTTAAACGATTGGTTGTGGGCAGGGTACAGACCCCAACCCTTGCCATGCTTGCAGAACGGCAGGAGAGGATCGAGCATTTTCAAAAAGAAGCGTTTTATAAGGTAGCACTGACAGACGGAAAACTTACAGTAGTTTCCGAGAATATTGCAAATGAAGAAGCTGCGGATCTGCTTGCAGCGTTATGTAATGGTTCGACCGCTGTGGTCACACAGATGAAGAAAGAACGTAAGAAATCATTTCCACCGAAACTTTATGATCTGACAAGCCTTCAGAGAGAAGCCAACCGTTACTTTGGATATACAGCGAAACGCACACTGGATATGTTACAGGAATTATATGAAGAAAAGCTGATTACTTATCCAAGAACAGACAGCCAGTTTGTAACGGAGGATATGAAAGATTCGGTAGAGGAACTGGTAGAAAAAATGCCAGTATTACTTTCGTTTGTAGATTATGAACAGTTGGGGCATGGCATAAAAAGGGTAATCAACAATGCAAAGGTATCTGATCACCATGCGATTCTTCCGACGAAAGAAGCCGTGGAGAAAGGAATTGCTGATTTACCAGCAGATAAAAAGAATCTGATGATGCTGATCTGTCAGCAGCTGGTACAGGCAACCGGAGAAGAATATCTGTATGAGCAGACAGATATTACGGTAAAGTGCCAGGAACATGATTTTAAAGCCAGAGGGAAGATTCCAGTACAGATGGGATTTAAGGAAGTAGAAAAGGCATTTAAACAGCTGTGTGTCAAAGCGGAACCAGTGGAGGAAAAGGAAAAAAAGACTTCGATTCCTGCTGGGTATGAAGAAGGAATGAGGCTTTTTCCAGTAAAAGCAGAGAAAACCACACATTATACCTCTCCGCCGAAACCATTCAATGAAGATACGCTCCTTGCTGCAATGGAAACAGCCGGTAATAAGGAGTTTGATTCTGAAACAGAAAAGAAAGGGCTGGGGACTCCGGCAACAAGGGCAAGTATCATTGAAAAATTGGTTTCTTCCGGTTATGCACAGAGAAAGGGTAAGCAGATATTACCAAGTACCGAGGGAAAGGAATTAGTAAAGGTCATGCCAGAGTATCTGAAATCAGCAGTAATGACTGCGGAATGGGAGAACCAGCTGTTGATGATGGAAAAAGGACAGATTACAGATACTCAGTTCATGGGAGAGATTACTTCTCTTGTCCGTAAGATTTTAGAGGTATGCAGGGAGATACCGGAAGAGGAACGCAGGAGATTCCAGACTGCAAGGGAAGTGATCGGCAAATGTCCGGTCTGTGGCTGTGATGTTTTCGAGGGCAAACAGAATTTTTACTGCTCAAACCGTCAGTGTGATTTTGCCCTTTGGAAAGAAAACCGTTTCTTGGGAAGCATGGAGAAAAATCTGGATAAAAAGATGGCAAGAGAACTTCTTGATAAGGCTTGTACCCATGTAAAAGGTCTGTATTCTAAAAAGAAAGATATGAAATTTGATGCAGATCTGTTACTCACACTGGAGGATGGCAAGCCGAGATTCCATCTGGAATTCCCAAAGAAGAAAAAGAAATAAGACAAGGAGGTAAAGCGATATGTCTAAATTACAGGACATCCGGGATCTGGCACAGGAACATGCTGTATCAGTGAGCGGTTCCCCCAGAGACTGGACGGATTGGAATATGCTGTAGAAGGTACTTATCTGGAAGATCTGGATGAGG
>CAJMON010000118.1 GCA_905214955.1 uncultured bacterium | reverse complement strand
CCGCGCGAATTTATGCGAATAGCATAAATTCTGTGCATCGCGAAGCGTGTTACTGTGAACGGAGTGAATAGTAACGATATTGGAGATTTCTTCGTTAAAAATAATGAATCAGTGAAATAATCGAATTGACAACAAGTTTCTATTCCTTTAATCTTTTTACTTTTGCTTTGTTGTTCTATTCTTCTTTTCAGTTTGGATCATCTTCACTTCCCTCTAATGATTGTTTTTCAAGTTTACTGGGACGAAAACCAGTCTACACGCAATTGCAGACTGGCATTTTCATCATCCATTTTCTATTTTTCAATCCCATCCCGGTACACCACCCGGATATCATCTTTGCTATGCACCACTACATGGTCTACCATGCTGATCCACAGCTGATCGTCAAACTCTGTGACCGGGGCATCCATTTCTTCCAGTGTGTTGATAAAGTAATCAATCTGTGCAACCCGACCGATATCCTGCTCCGAAGCAAGTGCCTGTTCCTCGTATTCCTGTTTGACTTTCCTGTGTCGTTCCACCAACTCATCAAATTCTTCCTGGTACTTTTCCTGATCCATGGAAATCCGTGCGTTTTGCATGATGAGTGCCTGAATCTGTTCTTCCAGAAGCTGGCTTTCCTGCAAAAGTGCAGTCTGCTGTTGAAGCGTATTTTCACCGCCGGAGAGCAAATTTCGGATAGCTCTGAGGTTATCCAGGACTTCTTCCTTATTGGCAAATTTCTCGTTAAGATTGTTCACAAAGGCATCCTTGATCACCTCGATATCTACCGCCGGGGTACTGCATTTTTCATGTTTCTTGTTGTACTTGTCACTGCACCGCCAAACAATTCTTCGTTTGGGTGTGTTGGAATGATAGACTACCGGACCAAACCAGGCACCGCAGTCAGCGCATTTGATCTTGGTGGAAAAGATATGGGCATTGCTGTGCCTGCCGGACATTCCACTCCGGCGCAGCACCTCTGCCTGCACCAGGTCAAAAATCTGCGGCTCGATGATTGCTTCGTGGCATTCCGTCACATAATACTGTGGCACCTCGCCGTGATTGATGAGCATCTTCTTTGTCAGAAAGTCCGAAGTATATTTCTTCTGAAGGAGCGCATCCCCTTTATACTTTTCGTTTGTGAGAATATTCCGCACAGTCGGTCCAATCCATTTTTCATTGCCGTATGGCGTTTTGATGCCTTTTTCCGTAAGCTCTCTGGCGATTCCATTGTAAGTACCGCCATTCAAAAATCGGTTGTAAATGAAGCGCACAATTTTGGCCTGTTCTTCATTTACAACCAATCCGCCGTTTTCGCCCCAGTCGTAGCCAAGGAAATGTTTAAATGGCACATACTCTTTTCCGTTCAGGAAAGACTGCCGGATTCCCCACAAGGTGTTTTCAGAAATACTCCGGCTTTCTTCCTGTGCAAGGGAACTCATAATGGTAATCAGCAGTTCCCCTTTTGAATCGAACGTCCAGATATTTTCTTTCTCAAAATATACCTCCACGCCGTGTTCCTTTAGCTTCCTTATCGTAGAAAGGCTGTCTACCATATTTCTCGCAAATCGGCTGACCGATTTTGTAATAATCAGGTTGATTTTCCCTTTCAGTGCGGTCTTTATCATATCATTGAAACCTTCACGCTTCTTGATGGAAGTTCCGGTAATTCCTTCATCCGAGAACATCTTCACGAACTCCCAATCCTGCCGTCCCTGAATATAATTAGTGTAGTATCTGATCTGCGCTTCATAGCTGTTCTGCTGTTCCTCATGGTCGGTACTGACTCTGGCGTAGGCAGCAACCCTGCGCTTTTTCTGTTTAATTTTTTCCACAGCATACCGTGGCTTGGTAGCCGGAATTGTAGTTACGACTGGCATGTAGCATCCTCCTTTCTTTTCCTTGGTCGGTATGGCTTCTGGCGTTTTTCCGTCGAGAGCAGGTCATAGCTGCAAGGAATCGTGACACCATCCTTCTTATAAATGATCAGTTTACCCGGCTCACGCATCCCGATGTGGTCAATCTGCCCGGTGAAGATTTCTTCCGTCATCTGAGCAACGCCCAGGGCTTCTGCCAGAATGCTGTTCAGGTGGTCATGCGTAATCTGTTCGGATGTGCAGGCACCGCTATTTCGGATGCCCCGGCATTTCCAAAAGGTCACCATCCCAGCCCCGGCTACCTTTCTTGTCTGTTTGTTATAATTCAGTCCACAAAGTTCACACTGGATTCTGCCTGTCATGTAGGAAACACCTTTTGTCTTTGCCGGAGAAGCAGTACGATTTGCAGCGTGTCTGGCTTTCCGTTCCGGTGTCCATGATGCCTTCTGAGCCGTATGCTCCCAGTGCTGGATGATCTCTGTGCCGTCATACAGGCAAAAGAGCAGTTCGTGTGTTCCCTGCACTGTGATGGATTCCACTTTATCAAAGAAAATATCCTCATCAAATTCGGGAATGCCCAGCACTTTTGCACTGGCTTCCATGAGCTTTGCTTCTGGAATATTCTTGGAATCACACCGTCTGTACTTCTCTGCTTTCTTCCCTGTGCAAACCCATGTTGGGCGTTTTTTCCCTTCTCACTTGTATTCCAAAGCTGTCTAGTGTAATGTCGTCCACAGCAGCCACAGATCACCTTCATCGTGAAAGGGTACTTCCTACCTGTGTGATTAATCGAGTAGGAGGGAGTGATTAGCTCCCGTCCTCTCACACCACCGTGCGTAC
>CAJMON010000117.1 GCA_905214955.1 uncultured bacterium | reverse complement strand
CGATGTAAAACTGCACGAAGATTTGTAGGAATAAAAAGACAGAGCATATAAAGTTTTTACAGCCGCTGTGAGAAAATTCATAGCAGCTGTAAAAACGTACAGGAAAATCGCCCGAAAAACTGAAAAAAGGGTACAAAAAAAGCTCCCGGCCGGATTCGAACCGGCGACCTACGCATTACGAATGCGTTGCTCTACCAGCTGAGCCACGGAAGCCTGTCATACAGCGCCGCTGACGACTCTCTTATTATAGCGTATCTGCAGATATTTGGCAAGTATTTTTTGTAAAAACTTCCTGGCAAAAGTCATCCAAAACCGAAATTTTTCTTGTGGAATGGCGGGATTTCTGGTACAATAAAAGTGTATAAAAAAAGAATTTCAGATGCTGCGCCGGTTCAAAGAATGGGCGCGGTTTTTATGCGTACAGAAAAATGTGAAGATAAAAAGAAACGGAGGAGACACTATGACTTATGATGCAGTGATCATCGGAGCGGGTCCGGCAGGTATTTTTACAGCCCTGGAGCTGATTAAGAGAAAACCGGCCAGCAAGATTGTGATTGTGGAAAAAGGGCGTCCCATTGAAGAACGCCACTGTCCAAAGAGCCGTACCAAGAAATGCATGAACTGCAAGCCGTACTGCCATATTACGACTGGATTTTCAGGTGCAGGCGCATTTTCTGACGGAAAACTTTCCTTAAGCTATGAAGTAGGAGGAAGCCTTCCGGAGCTGATTGGAGAAGATTTTGCTCAGGAAATGATCAATTATACCGATAAGATTTACCTGGAGTTCGGCGCTGACGAGCATGTGGAAGGATTGGGCCAGGAAGAAGAAGTCAAAGAGATCCGCAGACGGGCTATCCGCGCAGGATTAAAGCTGGTAGACTGCCCCATCCGCCATTTAGGTACGGAGAAGGCACAGATCTTGTACCGTTCCATCCAGGAATATCTCCAGAAAAAAGGCGTGGAGCTGATTTTCGGATACCAGTGCAGTAACATTCTTCTGGAGGGTGCCGAGTGTAAGGGCGTGGTTATTGACAACGGGCACCAGACCCGGGAGATCCGCGGAACCCACACCATCATCGCCACCGGAAGAAGAGGAGCAGACTGGCTGGAAAAACTGTGTGCAGAGCACGACATTGCTCATCAGCCGGGAACCGTGGACATCGGTGTCCGGGTGGAAGTGCGCAACGAAGTTATGGAAAAAGTCAATCGGGTGCTGTATGAGTCCAAACTCATCGGTTACCCCCAGCCTTTTAAAAACAAAGTGCGGACTTTCTGTCAGAATCCGGGAGGATTTGTCAGCCAGGAAAACTACGACAATGATCTGGCAGTAGTCAACGGCCATTCCTACAAAGACTTAAAGTCCAACAATACCAACCTGGCCATCCTCTGTTCCCATAACTTCAACGCGCCCTTTAACCAGCCTATCGCCTACGCACAGAAGGTGGGAGAGCTGACCAATATGCTGGGAGCCGGCCACATTCTGGTACAGCGATATGGCGACATTTTAAGCGGCAAGAGAACCTGGCCAAAAGAGTTGAGTTTTTCCAATGTCCGTCCAACCCTGCCGGATGCTGTGGCAGGAGATATCACAGCGGCAATGCCTTACCGTGCCATGATCAACATCATCAACTTTATCAAGGCTGTGGATGAGGTAGTACCGGGATTTGCTTCCGAAGAGACCCTTCTGTATTCTCCGGAACTGAAATTCTACAGCAACAAGGTAAAAATGGATGCGGACTTTAATACCAGCGTCAAAGGGCTGCACTGCCTGGGCGATTCCAGCGGCTGGACCAGAGGCTTGATGATGGCATCTGTAATGGGCGTCCTGATGGGACAGAAAATTGCTGCTGAGGAGCCGATTATATGATAGAAAAAATCAAAGAGTGCATTGCCAGTGGAGATCTGGTTCTGGTAGGCATTGGGGATGAATGTTCCTTAAAGCACCATACCAAAGAAGAACTCCAGACATTTTATGAAAAACTGGCAGACCTTTTAAAAGAGAAAGAATATTTTATTGTCACATTAAATACGGATGATCTGATCTGGGATTCCTCCCTGAAAGACGAAAAGATGGTGGCGCCCTGCGGAAGCGACCGGACAGGAAATACCGTGACATCCGAACACTACGATGAAAGCTGGTACCTGCCCCAGTGGGAAGCTTATACCAAATGGGTGCAGAACACCCTGCATCAAAAGCTGACGGTACTGGAGCTTGGAGTGGGTTTTGCATATCCACAGGTGGTGCGCTGGCCTTTTGAAAAGACAGTTTATTTTAATAAGAAAGCAGAGCTGGTGCGTGTACACAGTAAATTTGCCCAGGTTCCCCCGGAACTGACGGAAAGAAGCATTACCCTTTCCAAAGATCCGGTTCTCCTTCTGAACTGTGGATGAATGAAGTTGTGTATTGAAGCAGGACAGGGGATGTGATATGATGAAAAGGACATTACAATGTAGTAACGTTGTAAAGTCCTTTTTCTATTTCTCTTACGTGCAGACAAAAGAGAAAGGGATAAAAAGAACAAGAAAGAGGATGAAAACATGATAGCGATCATTGACTATGATGCCGGAAATCTGAAAAGTGTAGAAAAGGCACTGGTTTTTCTGGGAGAAAAGCCGGTAGTCACCAGAGATCCAAAAGAAATTCTCCGTGCGGACCATGTGATTCTTCCAGGAGTAGGGTCTTTTGGAGACGCCATGGAAAATTTAAAGAAATTTGATCTGGTACATGTGATAAAAGAGGCAGCAGACAGAAAGATTCCGTTCTTGGGCATCTGCCTGGGACTGCAGCTGCTCTTTGAGGGCAGTGAAGAGACGCCGGGAGTGGAAGGCCTTGACATTTTAAAAGGAAATATTTTGCGGATTCCGGCAGCGGAAGGGCTTAAAATTCCCCATATGGGATGGAATTCCCTGGAACTTTCCGGAGATGGAAGACTGTTTTCGGGGCTTGGGGAAAATCCGTATGTGTATTTTGTTCATTCTTATTACTTAAAAGCGCAGGAGGAATCCATTGTAAAA
>CAJMON010000116.1 GCA_905214955.1 uncultured bacterium | reverse complement strand
AAAGTTCACTGCCAGAGTTTCGCTGGCATGATCAATCAGAATTCCGAGAGATCATTAGCTTCCGCTTTCTTTTTCGCTTTTTTACTACCTGAAATCATTTTATGTCCCGTATAGATAGACATTATCATACAAAGCAGAGAGCTTAATGCGAAATATTTGTGGCTTGATTTTAACCCTTTGTAACCGGTATAAAAAGTTCCGATCATGGTAATAAGTGCTCCGATAGACCAATATTTATGTGCTTTCATACAATACCTCCATAAAATATAATGTATTAAAATTCTATTGTCTGCCTGCTGCTGTATCCATTTTTCTTAAATTCCTTGTTTGCGCCAGGCGCTGGGGGAAAGTCCGGTTATTTTTCGGAAATTCCGCAGGAAGGTTGACAGGACCGGATAGCCTGCTGCACGGGAAATATCCTCTATGGAGTCATTTCCATGTGCCAGCAGCTCACACGCCTTGTTGATCCGGACAACGTTCAGGTATTCCGATGGAGACATGTTGGTATATTCGGAAAAAATTCTTCGCATATGGGTTTCGCTTAATCCGCAGCTTCTGGCATAATCCCTGGCTTTAATCTCCTCCATGTAATGAAGCTCCATATAGTTTACGATTTTCCGGACATAATTCATGGTATCAGAATGAGAAAGTTCAGGCTCATGCTCTACCTTGTTCAGCCGGTCAAAAAACAAAAGAAAATTAAAGGCAAGGGATAAAACCGCATATTTATAATTGCTCTTTTTCTGCTGTTCTTCTTGGATGATCCTCCGGTTAACACAAGCAATGGAATTTCCTGGGAAAGCTCGTAGTAACGATATTCCGCTTTTGACATTGGTGAATTCCTCCAAAGAAAAAACTGTAACAATAAACCATAGGAGTTTATCATTACAGTTTTTATTATCCTACTATTATACTAGGAATATTCTACTATGCTTTTGCGGGGCTGTCAACAATAAATTCCACACAACTGCGTCCAGATGGCGGGCATCCTGTTTAGAGCAATTCCAGCAGCTGCTGAATATTCTTTTTCCCGAATGTCACTTGATCCTGGTTGATCACCAGGCAGGGGACGCTCATAACGTTGTATTTTTCTTTTAAGTCCGGGAAATGGGCGATGTCGTATACTTCTGCTGTTACAAGGGGATTTAAGGAGGCAATCCTCTGGGCTGCCGCTACCAGATCCGGGCACATGGTACAGGAAAGGGATACCAGGATCTGCATCTGTACCTTATGGTCGATGGCAAGGATACGTTCTCTGATGGTAGGATCAAGAGGCTGTCCCGGGCCTGCGGCGTTATATAATCCCAGGATAAAAGAGGTGAACTCATGTCCCCCTGGCACGCCGTGGAAAGCTAATCCGGTCTTTTCACCAGAGGCAGTCAGCACTTCTACAAAAGGCAGCAAGGCAGCAGAATCCGAAGCAGAATTCGATTCCTGTACGGTCAGTTTGTCTGTATATTTCTCCAGTTCTGTCATATAGCCTTTTAATTCCTGGCTGACGGGACGGGAATCCAGATGCAGGTCAAGCTGCAGGTTCCCCTCCATTCTGGAAAATACCACATTCAGCTGGTTTACGATATCCTGTGAAAAAATACCGGCCGAGGATTTCCCTTCCGTTTCTTTTCCTGCAGACGGTTCCTCGTGGACTTCGGTCTCTTTTTTGATTGGCTTTTCCGGGTGGATTCCGGTTTTCTCCTGCATGGCTGCGGCATATTTTTCCAGCTCTGTGGCTGCTGTGGCACCATCTCCCACTGCAGTTACCACCTGGCGGAGATTCTTCTGGCACACATCTCCGGCTGCGTAAATTCCAGGGCAGCTGGTCTTCTGGGTTCGGTCTGTTTCCACATATCCATGGGAATCCAGAGCGATCAGGTCTTTTACCAGATCTGTATTTGGGGCGTAGCCTGCAAATACAAATACGCCGAAGGTGTCATCTGCAGAATCGAAAATAGTTTCTTCCTCGGTATTTTTATTTTTGTAGCAGATCTTTCGCAGGGTGTGGTCACCTTCCACATAGACAACCTCTGTATTGGTTAAAACTGTGATCTTAGGGTGATTTTTGGCGGCTTCCGCCACTGCCTCTGCGCAGGAAAAATCATTTCCGCGGATTAAAATGGTCACATGGCTTGCATACTTTGTCAGAAATACGCTCTCTTCTGCTGCTGCAAACCCGCCGCCAACGACGAAGATTTCTTTTCCGCGGAAAAACTCTCCGTCACAGGTGGCGCAGTAAGCAACTCCGTGACCGCGAAAATCAGCTTCGCCTGGGAAACCGATCATCCTTGGATGGGCACCTGTTGCAAGCAGGATCCCAAAGCTCTGGTACGAGCCTTTATCGGTGGTTGTTTCCCAGATTTCTGCGCTGGATGGTGTTTCTGCTTTTTTCAGGCTGGCAACCTCTCCAAGGAGAAATTCCGCTCCGAAATGTTCCGCCTGTTTTTGCATGACCGCAGTCAGCTCTTTTCCACTGGTTTTTTCTACACCTGGATAATTTACCACTTCATCGGTAATGGTGATCTGGCCGCCAAATTTTTCCTTCTCGATTACCAGAACACGGTAGCAGGCGCGGGCCAGATATAAAGCTGCGGTCAGACCGGCAGGGCCTCCGCCGATCACGACCACATCATAGAAATTTTTGTTTTCCATTAAAGCATACCTACCAGATCCAGACTTGGCTTCAGAGTTTCAGCCCCTGGCTGCCATTTGGCCGGGCACACCTGGTCGCCATGCTCTGCTACGAACTGGCTTGCCTGGAGACGGCGGAAAAGCTCATCCGCATTGCGGCCTACATTGCCGGCATTTACTTCGTAAACTACGATCTTGCCTTCCGGGTTCACAATGAAGCTTCCTCTTTCTGCCATTCCGTCAGCTTCGATCAGCACTTCGAAATCTCTGCAGAGTGCGTGGGTAGGATCTGCCAGCATTGGGTAAGTGATCTTACTGATTCTCTCAGAGGAATCGTGCCATGCCTTGTGGACAAAATGGGAATCTGTAGATACAGAGTAGATTTCGCAGCCTGCAGCCTGGAAATCAGAATATTTATTCTGCAGAT
>CAJMON010000115.1 GCA_905214955.1 uncultured bacterium | reverse complement strand
ATGCCTGCGAGTTGCTCCGCTGCGAAGCCGCTCCTGCAAGTTTTCTGCTTTGACTGGTTCTGAACGTATGCCACTGGCATACAGCACTCTGGCATCTCTGAATACTGTTACAGAAAGAGGGTTTTTATGCTTCAGATGATCGAAAACATCAACAGCGCCGTGAACAACTTTATCTGGGGGGTTCCGGCCATGATCTGTATTTTCGGTGTCGGATTGTATTTAAGCATCCGCACCGGATTTCTCCAGATCTTCAAATTTCCTTATGCCATCCGTACCACCATCGGCCGCATGTTCCGGAAACGGGATGCTTCGGACGGTGCTCTGACTCCCTTCCAGGCAGTCTGTACCGCCCTTGCTGCCACAGTCGGTACCGGAAACATCGCCGGTGTGGCAGGTGCGATTGCCATCGGCGGCCCAGGAGCTGTCTTCTGGATGTGGATTTCTGCTATTCTTGGCATGTGTACCAAATACGCCGAAGTTACTTTGGCAGTCCACTTCCGTGAAACCAATTCAAACGGTGAATTGGTGGGCGGTCCAATGTATTACATCAAAAATGGCCTGGCAAAACGATGGCATTTTCTGGCCTATCTCTTTGCCGCATTTGGTGTGCTTACCGTATTCGGCACAGGAAACGCCACTCAGGTAAATACCATCACCACTGCTGTCAACTCCGCCCTCTTAAACTTCCACATCATTGATGAAAGCGCTGTCTCTGTGTCCAATCTGATCCAGGGCATTTTCATCGCTGTATTAGTGGCTCTGATTCTTCTTGGCGGAATCAAGCGTATCGGAAAAGTAACAGAAAAACTGGTTCCCTTTATGGCACTGTTTTATATCATTCTTGCCATCGGTGTCATCCTTCTGAATCTGAACGTTCTTCCTTCTGTGTTTGCTTCCATTTTCCAGGGAGCTTTTCAGCCTTCTGCTGTCACCGGCGGTCTTGTAGGAAGCATGTTCATGAGTATCAAAAAAGGTGTGTCCAGAGGAATTTTCTCCAATGAAGCCGGCCTTGGTACAGGCTCCATCGCCCATGCCTGCGCAGACACTCAAAAGCCTGTAAAACAGGGTATGTTCGGTATCTTTGAAGTCTTTACTGACACTATCGTGATCTGCACACTTACCGCACTGGTCATCCTGTGCAGCCGGGTTCCCATCGCCTATGGCGAGGCAGCTGGTGCAGAACTGACTATCTTAGGCTTTACCTCCACCTACGGGAACTGGGTATCCATCTTCACTGCAGCCGCCATGTGCTGTTTCGCCTTTTCTACCATTCTTGGCTGGGGGCTCTACGGTGCCAGATGCATAGAATTCCTGTTTTCCGGAAAGGCTTCCCGTCCTTTCATGGTTGCCTATTCCCTGGTCTCCATTTTAGGTGCCACTGCCAACCTGGGACTGATGTGGAGCATTGCCGAAACCTTTAACGGACTCATGGCCATTCCCAACCTGACCGCTCTGTTTCTTCTCTCAGGAACCGTGGTCCGTCTTACCAAAGAATATTTTGCCGGAGAAGGTGCAAAAAAATAAGCTTTCTAACATGAAAATCAGCTGCTGCACGCCTTTGGCGCTTCCACAGCTGCCGCCGTATGAGTAATTCGGATTATCGCCTTGCTTACTCATACGGTCTAGCCTGTCCGATATCCATGAGTTCATCCATGCAGGCATGGCTGCCGCCCAGGACTTTCATAATAAAAAATGGATGCTCTCTGCTGTCTGCGGAAAGCATCCATTTTCTTTACCTTCTATAGTGACCGTTCACCTGATAATAGGCTTCTTTCTGTTTATAGATGAGCTGATCTGCCTCTTTGCGCATCTTTATCTCTCAGTATTTTTAAATTTTAAACGAATTTTTATTTCATTTTTCTGAAATCAGTTCATTGTCTTCTCATAAATGCTGTATCCGTTTCTTCCGCCGCGTTTTGTCTGATACAGTGCGCTGTCTGCGCAACAGTACAGTTCCATGAAAGAATCTCCGTCTTCTGGTGCAAATGCCACTCCTATACTTGCTGTCAGATTTCTTCCTTCTAATTCCGGAATCTGAAGCATCCGAATTTTTTTCAGCAGCTCTTGCACCCTGTTCTCCATGGTCCGCCTATTTCCAATATCATGCACCAGGACAACAAACTCATCTCCGCCAATCCGTCCTGCAATGTCCTGATCCCGGAACTGCTCCTGAAGCAGCGTTCCAAATGTGCCAAGTACTTTATCCCCGACTGCGTGACCGCAGGTATCATTGATTTCTTTAAAATGATCCATATCCAGGATCAAAAATCCATGTATCTGGTCTTTTCCACAATCCTGTACCATTTCATCAATCAGGGACTGCGTAAATTTTTTGTTATACAGTCCGGTCAGTGCGTCTTTCTGAGCAGACTTTACAAGCTCCATATTTTCCTGTCTATTTTTTAATGCCAGATAAAACATCAGCAGTAGCACCAGAACACAGAAGCTTCCCATAAAGATCACTTCATACTTTTTGATGAAATCATAATCCTGCTGGGCCACTTTTATGGGAACTACATAACAGATCATCCAGTCATTCATGCCAAGAGGTATATATGCCAGATAGCAGTCAGCTTCCACCCGATTTTTCGAATCCAATGTCACAAGATTTTTCTTGGCATTTTGAAAATCCTCCCGGATTCTTTCAATGACACTGCTGTCCCGCAGCTTCTTTTCTCCGTAATATGTCAGCAAATTGCTCCCATATTCTCTGTTTTCCTGGGATGCGGATCCTGTGTCACTGACAATGATGTCACCTTCTTTCGTAATGATCAAGCTGTTTCCTGTGCCTCCATATAGGTCATCAAACAGCATATGGCTTAAGACTGTCACATTATAAGATCCACCCAGCACACCAATGACTTCCCCGTCTTTGAAAATGGGAACTCCAAGCACCACTCTGGTTTCCTGATCGATGCTGCTTTCCAGAGGATCGCTTAAGGTCTGCTGCCCGGAAAGGGCTTCCTGAAAATATCTCCTGTGTGAGACGTTTTTCACGACTCCCGTATCATAGTGGGCATTCCCTTTTGCATCAATCAAAGCCACCCTCTCCAGATCCGTCTCTTTATAAAGAGAAGTCAAACGATCCATGTTTTCCTGGCAGAACAGATCTTCAGATTTGCCCATCACGTCTGCTATTTCCTGAAGATACTGGTAATGAATTCCAAGAATGGTTTCCAAATGTTCACTCTGTATGGATACACTGTTCAACATCTGTTTTCTGAAACTATCTTCTACAGACTGCTGCACACAAGTAAAGAATATCAGAATTCCTGCTATGGTGGAAAGAATAAAAATCCCTGTAATCAAAATGTAGTTTTTCAGCCGAAACTGCCTTTTTCTCATAAGATTCCTCCATTTCACACTTTCTTCTGCACTTTTTTCTATTGTATCAGTATTTTGTGGAGAAATCTACACATTCATAACAAATGACATCGAAATTGTCATAAAAACTTGTAACTGTTCAGAGCCAACCTCCAAAATGCTACGCATTTCGTCGGTGTGGCG
>CAJMON010000114.1 GCA_905214955.1 uncultured bacterium | reverse complement strand
AAAATAAACCATCTGCCACAATTTTTTTCTTAAAAAATCCAAGAACAGAGCAAAAAAAGCTTGTCATCTAGTATTGAAAACTATATAATGTAATAGAGGTGAAAAAAATGACAATCAATCCAGATGATCTTATAAACAGTATTTTAAACAGTATTTCCCGGATTGACTATATCCGCCCGGATTCTCTTCCGGATATTGACCTTTACATGGATCAGGTGACAACCTTTATGGACAGCCACATGGCTTCTACCAGACGCCGTCCAGAGGACAAAATCCTTACCAAAACCATGATCAACAATTATGCCAAAAACAACCTGCTTCCTCCTCCTGTAAAGAAGAAGTATTCCAAAGAGCATATGCTGATCCTGATTTTTATTTATTATTTTAAAAATATTCTGTCCATCACGGATATTCAGTCGCTGCTGAATCCTATCACAGAAAAATATTTTAAGGGCAATCCGGATTTTTCTATAGAACAGCTCTACAATGAAGTGTTTGGCATGGAAAATGCACAGGTAGATTCCTTAAAAAAAGATATTCTTGAAAAATATACGGTTTCTTCCGGTACGTTCCAGGATGCCCCGAAAGAAGACCAGGAATTTCTCCAGCATTTTGCCTTCATTTGTATGCTCAGCTTTGATGTGTACATGAAAAAACAGCTGATTGAAAAGCTCATTGATACCCTTCCGGAATTTTCTCCGGGAAAGAAAAAGTGAAGCGGCGCATCGGCCTCTTCACTTTTTTTCTTATTCTGTTTCTTTCAGACGGCTGAATACCATCTCATACCCGTCATTTCCATAATTCAGTGAACGGTTTACCCTGCTGATCGTAGCAGTCGATGCACCTGTTTTCTCAGCAATCTCCAGATAGGTCTTCCGCTCTCGAAGCATCTTCGCTACCTCGAAGCGCTGTGAAAGGGAAAGAAGTTCATTGATCGTACATACATCTTCAAAAAAACGGTAGCATTCTTCTTTGTCTTTCAGGCTTAAGATCGCATCAAACAGCTTGTCCACTGCTTCTGTTCGAATATTCTTACTCATTACGCTCTCCTTTATTTTTTCACCTGCTTTTCTTATTTTACCACATTAACGCTGTAATGTAAACAGGATTCTACTGTTCACGATAACGATTAATATATTTTTTATATTCTTTTACAGAACGGTTTACAATCAGCTCTTCCGGGAACTGAAGGGTTTCCAAAAGAGGATCCACAAAGCAGTGGTTTCCCACATCTTCCAGGGTATGGGCATCGGACCCTAATATGATGGGCACCTGATACTCCATGCAGTAACGCAGCATCACCACATCGTTTGGAATGGGATTTTCCCTGGCTCCCAGAGGATGCAGAGAGTTATTATTCAACTCCAGAAGCACGCCGTATTCTTTGGCTGCCTGTACCAATGCCAGATAGTCAATGGGATAACGGCTGTCATCCGGATGGCCGATAATGTTGATGTAAGGATTTTTCATGGCAGATAGATAGGCCTGGGTGTTTTCCTCCTTGGAACCTGGTTTGATGCAGGGCGTATGGAGGCTGGCAATAGCCACATCCATTTTTTTCAGAAGGTACTCTTCCATATCCAGACTTCCCTGATAATCCATGATGTTGACCTCTGCCCCATGCATCACTTCGATGCCGTACATTTCTCTTGGAAGAATACGCATATTCATAAAATAATACTCGTGACAAGTTCCAGGCATAGCCATGGCATGTTCTGTCACGCCCAAAAGTTCCAGACCTTTGTCTGCCGCAGTCTTTGCCATCTCATGAAGCGTGGCATAGGCATGTCCGCTGGCCAGTGTGTGTGTATGTGAATCCAGAACATAGTTCATAAGAAACTCCTTCTCTCTCCCAAGCTCTAGAACGTGTCTGAAAAATCATTCCTGCAATCCGCACGCCCCACTTTGCATGAGATGTTGATTTCCTTTGTTTTTCTTTGATTTTTTTGTGTTATTTTCATTATATCTGGCTTTTCTTGAAAAGTAAAGGGAAATCTCCCTAGCCGATCTCATAATACCGCAGCACGTGAGGCACATACTCCGGGTCTCCATAACTGTTCCATCCAAGAGTATTCATCATGCTGAAAGCATATTCCTGGGCATTTTCCATAGAATATCCCCCATACGTTTCCAAAGCCCAGGAAGCGTAAGTATTTCCATAATTGTACTGCTGGATCGCCAGCTTTAAGCCCTCCTCATCTTTGGGAGAGGTGCAGTCTGCTTCCTGAAGACAGTAGGCAAAGGTCTCAGCTCCCACCTGAATGGAATATTCCGGATCATCAATGCTGCCTGGCACCTGCTCATACCGAGTATTAAACGGGCTTTCTGAACTCTGCATCACATCGGCTTCCAATCCTGCGCTTTCCTGCTGCATGATTGCCAGAAGAACCTGGCTGTAACTGCCAATGCCGCTCTCTTTGCAGTGTTTTTCTACCAGAGACGTATACCGCCTGACTTCGCTGCTTACATGAACCGCTTTTCCTTTACGATTGAAAAAAAGGCCGAAAAACAAAGCAGCCACAAGGACTGCCGCCAATCCGGCTGCCAGCAGAAACTTCTGTCTTTGTACCTGCTTTTGGCGTTCTTTTCTTGTCATTGATAAAACCTGTCCCTCCTTATTTGCCAGAAATAATGCTCTTTACAGCCGATATTCTTCTCCTTCGTTTGGCAGAAGCACCGCTTCTTCCATGGAGTGGGCACGCAGATATGCTTTTAATTCGCTGCGTCCAAGATCCAGATCTCCGGTTCCATAGGTTTCTGTCACCAAAATCCTGGCTCTTGGCCATGTCAGATGCACCGCTGCAATCTCATCTCTGTCCATTCCCCAGCGGATCTGTTTTTCCATTTCTGCTGTATACCTAGCTCCCACCAGTACCATGTGGGGTTTCCATTTCTTTAAAACCGCTTTCATCTCATCAAACCAGACACTGTCACCAGTAACGTAAATGCTGTTTAATACTGGGTGGCTTAGGATCACGCCAAAGCTTTTCTCTGCTTTCCAGAGCTCCTGGTCTTTTCCATGAAACACGGGCATCTTTATCAGATCCACATTCTGAAAATGCAGCTGTTCTGGGAGAACCTGTACCTGTTCAAATCCGATCCTGCTCAGCTGTCTTTCATCTTCCTCATCCTGCACAAAGATCTGTATCTTTTTGGGAATACAGGTTCTGGCAGCTTCATCAAAATACTGTTCACTGAAACGTGTCACCACCACTGCATCAATCTGTCCAAACTCTTCTGCCGTCAGAATGCTTCCTTCTCTTCCCAAAGCCGGATTAAACAAAAACCGGGTTCCTGCATAATCCAGCAAAAATGTATGTCCGTACAACTGTCTGTAAATCATCGTCTGCTTCCCCCATTTCTTTTGTTATTATACTCCCTGGCAGGATAATTGTAAATCTATAGATGCCAGGGTCAAAGGCCTGAATTGAAGAACAAAAAAACTGCCGCAAAACCTGCGGCAGTCCCGTGTCATCCAATATTGGTATGGTACCTTGTACCTTCAAAACCACATACAGAACTTTTTTCATCCATTTACCCAAACCTGCT
>CAJMON010000113.1 GCA_905214955.1 uncultured bacterium | reverse complement strand
ATATAAATAATTAAACATTGTTATGATTCTTTGAGGAAGGATATTGAATTATGAGCACAATCACCTTATGTTATTCCCCGGACTGCGAAACCATCTCTTTTGCAGCTGCGGAGCTGGAGCGTTATTTAAAGGCAGTCAATCCTGCATTCGCCTTTTCCCATGCTTCGGAGAGTTCTGCTGCCAATGACTGCACCATCCATCTAAACACGGATCTGGATCCGGAGCTTTCATCCGGTCTGGATTCCAGAGCCGATGACCTGTTTTTGATTTCTCTTTCCAATGGAAAAGGAAGCATTCAGGGAAGCAATCCGCGAAGCGTGCTTCTTGGTATGTATGCATTTCTCCGCAGGCTTGGCTACCGTTTTCTTTTGCCGGATGAAACCGTTATGCCCCATCAGCTTTCCCTTGCAGACCTGACCTGTTCTTACTCACACAGAGCCTCCCTGCGCCACAGAGGCGTCTGCATTGAGGGGGCTGACTCTCTTGAAAATGTTCTGGATTTTATTGACTGGCTTCCCAAGCTTGGATTCAACAGCTTCTTTCTTCAATTTAAAGAGCCCTATATTTTTCTGGAAAGATGGTATCATCATACCCTGAATCCAACAAAGGATCCCATGGAACTCACGGAAGCATTCCTGCAGGACTGCTACAAAAAAATGCATGAAGCTATGAAAAAGCGTTCTCTTCTCCTCCACGCCGCCGGACATGGATGGACCTGCGAAGCCATCGGGCTGCCTTCTATAGGATGGGTGCCGGAAAAAGCAGAGCCTTCCCCTAAGGTTCAAAGGCTTCTTGCCATGGTCAATGGAAAAAGAGAATACATCGACCGTATTCCCATGAATACCAATCTATGCTACTCTGACCCGGAAGCCATCGACCGTTTCTGCAATACAGTGGTTGATTATGTAAAGGAGCACCCGGACACAGATTATCTGCACATCTGGCTGGCAGATGAATACAACCATATCTGCGAATGCGAAAGCTGCCGGAAAACCACTTTGTCGGATCAGTATGTACATCTTTTAAACTTGATTGACCAGCGCCTTACCCAAGAACATCTGGACTGCAAGCTTGTGTTCCTTCTTTATCAGGAGTTGCTGTATCCGCCTGTAAAGGAACGGTTCCAGAATCCGGACCGTTTTGTCCTCATGTTTGCTCCCATCAGCCGGACCTTCCGGGAATCCTATCCGGACAGGATCCAGGAGGTTCCCATTTCGGAATACAGGCGCAACCAGATGGTTCTTCCTGTCACCATTGAGGAAAACCTTACCTTTCTCGCAAAATGGCAGAAAATTTTTGACGGGAACAGCCTGGTTTACGACTACCCTCTTGGCCGTGCCCACTATGGGGATTTCGGCTATGTTTCCATCAGCAAAGTACTTGCAGGGGACATTCATCATGTAAAAAACCTCCATCTGGATGGCTATATCAGCTGCCAGGAGCTACGTGCATTCCTTCCAAACGGACTTCCCAATTATGTAATGGGATATCTGACCCTTGACACAGAAGAAAGCTTTGATTCCCTTATGGATGAATATTTCCAGGCAGCCTACGGTTCCATGGCTGATGAAGTCAAAGAATACCTAACCCGGATTTCCCAGCTGTCAGACTGCGATTACTTTAACCACATCGGTCCCAGAACCAATCCTGCTGCTGCCTGGAAATACCAGCAGCTTTCTGATTACGTGTCCGGCACAGCAGAAGACCTTTTAAATCGCGCCAAAGACAGCCATCAGATTTCGGACCGCTTCCAAAAGCTGCTGACTTTTCACAGG
This sequence comes from uncultured bacterium, assembly GCA_905214955.1. GTDB lineage: Bacteria > Bacillota > Clostridia > Lachnospirales > Lachnospiraceae > Limivivens. The sequence goes on along the minus strand of CAJMON010000113.1, from coordinate 2,716 downwards.
GAATATGTGCTTTTGCTTACAGATGCACTGGTTTCTCTGGCATCCGGTGACGCGGATGCAGCTGATGAGAAATTCAGCCTTTTTGCAGATTTTGTACGGAAAAAAGAAGATTTTATCCAGCCTTATCTGGACGTATACCGGATTCAGGAGGTTGCACACCGCTATACCGGATTTTCCCTGCCGGAAGAACGGACGTCCCAAAATTAAGACTGGCACTATCAAAAATTCAGAGGGAGAAAATTATGTATCAGACTTCCAATTCCAAGCTCACCAACCGAGAACGAATTCTTGCATGTATTTTCCGCAATCCTTCCATTTCCAGAACCGGAATTGCACAGCTTACAGGTATCACGCCTGCCACCGTCAGCCACACCATTTTCCAGCTTCAGCAGGAGCAGCTGGTTTTTGAAGCAGGACATGACCTGGAGGATTCCTCCTCTGCCGGACGAAAGCGTGTGTCTCTTGATATCCGTCCGGAATACGCAGCTGCCCTCGGACTGGAATTTACCAAAAAAACGCTGACTGCATGCGTTACAAATTTAAAGGGAAAGGTTCTCTACCAGTATCAGATTCCTTATTCTGAAAACTTAAGCCTTACCATCACGGAAACCATTATCCAGGTTCTTCAGATGGTTTTAAAGGACTGCGGCATTCCCCTTGATTCTTTTTGCGGAATCGGGATCGGGGTTCCCGGCCATGTAACCGAAAAGGGCACCTTTGTGATCAACAGCAGCAATATCTGGCAGACCTTTGATGCCAATAAGATCCGGGATGCCTTTTCCCTACCTGTTGTATTTGAAAACAATGTGCGCTGTATGGCCCTTGGACAGTACCTTTTCCACCCGGATTACACCCCGGAGAATTTTGCCTTTTTCCATGTGGGTGCGGGCATGTTTTGTGCCAATATTGTGGATGGCAGTCTTTTTACCGGACATACCTTTATCTCCGGGGAGATTGGACACATCATTGCCAACCCCAACGGACTGCGCTGTGAATGCGGCAAGCAGGGCTGCCTTCAGACTGTTGCCAGCGAGTCCTGGCTGATCAAAAACACCCGGCAGCTGTACCAGCTGGACAGCTTCGGGATTCTCCACAGACTGGTCTCCTCTCCGGAGGAAATTACCACAGAAACTATTGCTGCGGCTTACTCCCTTGGGGATGAAGCGGTGTGCACCATTGTTTCCAATGCGCTGAAGTATCTGGGAATCGCCATCTCCAACATTGCGATCCTGAATAATCCGGAAAAAATATACCTGCACGGACAGCTTTTTTCCCACCCGCTGGTTCATTCCGAACTCAGCAGCATTCTCACACAGCAACTTACCTTTGTGGAAAATGACTATGTAAAAAATTTCGAGATTTGCCCATTTGATACCCTGGACGGTGCTACAGGGGCCTGTGCCCTTGCCATCCAGAAGATCTTTTTGAAGAAAGGCCTGACAGAATAATATGACATTAAAAGATATCGCCAGGGAAGCGGGAGTTTCCATTTCCACAGTTTCCAGAATCATCAATGGCAACTCCACCAAAGCCGCAAGCAAGGAGCTGCAGGACAAAATATGGAAAATCGCACGGGCAGGCGGCTATGCGCCTAATACCTCTGCCCAGACCCTGAAGCAGAAAGTTCCTGTGAAGAAAACAACTTCTCCTTCTATTGCCTGTCTTTATGCCCGCAGCCAGGATGCACAGAATGATGCTTTTTTCTCGGCGCTGACTAGAAGCATTGAGCAGGAAGCCCGCAGGGAAGGCTATGTGGTGAAGTACTCTTTTTCTGCTCTGGATATCCACACTCCTTCTGTTTGCGAGCAGATTGAGAAAAATGAGGTGGACGGAGTTGCCATTCTGGGACGATGCGATGCGGCTACCATGAAATTTATGAAGGAACATTTCCGCAAGGTGATCTATACCGGTCTTAACCCTCTGGATGCAAGCTGGGATCAGGTGATCTGCGACGGCAATGCTATTGCCGCTGATGCTGTGCGCCATCTGATTTCCCTGGGACATGAAAAAATCGGCTATATTGGGGAGACCTGCAACGAGATCCGCTATCAGGCTTACTGCAATACCCTGGCGGATCATCACATTGCCTTTGACAAAAATGTGATTGCCAATGTGCCCGGTTCTTCTGAGGGCGGCTATCAGGGTGCTCGCCAGGTTCTGAAACGTTCTTCCAAGGTGACTGCTTTTTTCTGCATGAATGACATTACCGCCATCGGTGCCATCCGGGCTATCAAGGAATGCGGCTATCACATTCCAAATGATATCGCGGTGATCAGCATGGATGATATTGACATCGCACAGTATATTTCTCCCATGCTTACCACTATGCACATCCCCATCGAAGAAATGGGCCGCATGACCGCCAAGCTCCTCATCGACCGCATCAACAACGGCCACACCCTCCCCATGAAGCTGTCCCTGCCCTATTATCTTGCGAAGAGGGAAAGCTGTCCGTGAGGGGGATGAAAGTGCAACTGTCGAGTTATTCTCGGTAGTTCAAACTAAGGAACAATGTAACGTTAAAAAATGAATTTACTATAACGGTGAACAAAATTCGTCAAAGAAAGTAATAAAATTAATACATGGAAAATAGTGATTGAGAAACGAAGGTAAACTGGTTATAATAAAAAAAAAGTACAGAACAAACATTCGGATTGTTCTGTACTTTTTTTATTGGTAATGATATAATGCAGACATAGTTATAATAAAGGTAATA
>CAJMON010000112.1 GCA_905214955.1 uncultured bacterium | reverse complement strand
TTTAAAAAGCAGATATGAATTTACCCTGGAGAAATGCATAAAAAAGTATAAAAACAGCGGAAAGAAATAGAAGAAATCTTCCTGAACTTTTCTTATAATATTCATAGATGGCTTAGTTTTAAGACATGGAAACTTGAAAATGCGGAAAATTCAGGGGGTATTTTACAATGATGTACAAAGAAAACTGGGAAGAAACAAAAGAAAAATTTAAAAATTACTGGAAACACAAAAACACTGGCCGTCCGCTGATGTGTGTGATTGCCAGAAAACCGGAGATTGAGCACTTATCAGACAGCCGTCCGGTAGAAGGCGGTTACACAGATGTGATCTGCTAGGGAAAATATTATGCACTTCCGGAAGATCTGAAATGGAAAGACATGGAAGATAAGTACCAGAATGCTGAACGGATCGTGGCAAGATATCGGGATTTCTGTGAAAAACACGTCTTTCTGGCAGAAAGCTTCCCGAATCTGAACATTGATTTTGGACCAGGGTCTCTGGCATCGTATCTTGGTTCTGATATTGGATTTAAAGAGGATACGGTGTGGTTTAAACCCTGTCTGGAAGATTGGGAAGGAGTGCCGGAGTTTCACTTTGATCCGGAAAATTCCTGGTTCAAAAAACATATTGAACTGGCAGAAAAATGCCGGGAGCTGGCCGGAGATGATTTCTATGTAGATATGCCGGACTTAATGGAAAACGTAGATGTACTGGCTTCGCTCAGAGGCGCCCAGGAGATGCTGTACGATACCATTGATGAGCCGGAGATTGTAAAAGAGCGTGTGGATCAGATTACTGCGCTGTATTATGAGTATTTTGACCGTTTCTATGACATTATCAAAGACAAGGACGGTGGAAATGCTTACACCGTTTTCCAGATCTGGGGACCAGGAAAGACCACCAAGCTGCAGTGTGATTTCTCTGCCATGATGTCGCCCAGCGGTTTCCGGGAGTTTGTGCAGGAATCTTTAAGAGAACAGGCAAAGAAAGCAGAATGTGTGCTGTATCATCTGGACGGACCGGATGCCATCAAACACATGGATGCCCTAATGGAGATTGAGGAGATTGACGCCCTTCAGTGGACCAGTGGAGATGCAGGCCCGGACGGCACCTTAGAAGACTGGGACGTGATCTACGACAAAGCAGTGGCAGCTGGAAAATCTCTGTGGATCAAGGTGTATTCCGGAGAATTTGAGGACTGGCTGAAAAACTGCGAGCGTCTGGTGAAAAAATATGGATCTGACCGGATTTTCTTCTTTTTCCCGGAAATGTCCCTGGAACAAGCGGAAAAACTCATTGCTTATGCAGATGCAAACTGGAGCGATGTGAAAGGCACATTTGAAGAAGAAGTAGAAAAGAACCGTAAATAAAAATCAAAAAAGCAAAAATCCCGCAGGGTTTCTGGAACAAAACCAGAGATCCTGCGGGATTTTATAGTTACGAAGAAATTAAAAACCAGCGTCTTTTAAAATGCTTTCTGCTTTGGAAGTATCGTCACAGACACACAGAACTACATACTGGCCGGAGACTTTGATGATTGCGGCGTTCAGTTTTTTGGTCTCTTCTGCATTGTAGGAAGAGTACAGAGTGGTCTGGTTGGAAACACGCTGTTCAAAAAGCTTCTGGACATCGGAGGTATAGGAAGCATCTTTGCATTTGATAACAGCAACTTCACAGGCGGAAGCACCAGTACTCATGTAAGCAGAACTGGAATCTATCTTTTCAGAATCTACAAAATAAGTGGAAGCCAGGATGTCTGCAGAGGTCTCGGTCAGAGTGTCGGAAGTGACGGTTTCTGTAGCCAGCTGTTTGGCAAGGTCTGCAGGAGAAACGGTCATACCGGTGGATTTCTTTCCGCAGCCGGTAAGCGCCAGCAGGCACAAAATCAGTGCTGTAAATGTAATGGAACGAATCAGTTTTTTCATAATAAAAATCTCCTTTGTATGAATAGAATAAAAAGAATTCTCAGGTGAGGTTGATACCGACTCCTGCGGAAGGTGCCAGTGAATTTTCATTGGTTTCCGGGGCAGCGCTTTCAGCTTCAGAAGCAGAACCGGATTCTGTTTCCTGTAAAGCAGAGGTCTGGGCCTCTGTCTGGGGATGAGCAGCTGCTTCAGATTCGGCTGCAGCCCGGTCTGCTTTCAACTGGTCTGTTACGTAGTGATTTTTCATATAATCCAGCCAGATTTTGCAGTATTCTGCGTACATGTGAACACCATCGCTGGTGGCATCCTGAATCAGCGCATGATTTCCATTGGAAAGAACTTCATTGATATCCAGGTAATAACAGTCATTCTTTTCAGCCATATGGATCAGAACGTCATTCAGTGTATCTACATTGGTGTTGTTGATATAGTCACCGGTGGTGACTTTGGATTCTTCCACATAGGGAACACCGATGATGTAAATCAGGGCATCGGAAGACATTTTCCGCAGTTCCTTTACAATCGAAGCATAGTTTTCTTCAAAGGATTCCCAGTCATAGGTTCCAAGATCGTTGGTTCCCAGAAGAATGTAGAATTTTTTACATTTGGTATTCCATAGAGCCTGGAAAACCGTGACACTGGTGCCGGAAGCCGTAGCAATAAAAGGTGTGTCGAAAATGTTTTCGGCAGTCATCCCTACACCGGTGAGGAAAGTTCCCTGGCTGAGACCGGAATTCATATGAAAGCCTTCCATACGGGAATCACCGATGAAAGTGGCATCCGCAAAGTACGTGTCGTCCACGGGGGTATCCTGGGCGGGCACTACCGCATAGCTTTTGGAATCTGCGGCCTCTGTCGATGCTTCGGTCTGAGCAGCTTTTTGGTTGTCAGAAGAGACTGCTTCAGTCTCTGAAGAAAGTTCGGGTGTTTCGGTTTCTGTTTGAAATTCTGCTCCTGTGAAAAGTTCACTGAGCTGAGAGGCGACTTTGAACTGGACACCTCCTTTTGAAAAAATGCTGACTAACATCTTCCCCTCAAAGATCACCAGCACAGAAATCACTAAGATTACGATATGAAGGAGACGGCCGGGTTTGGGCGGTTTCCTTTTCTTTTGCATTGCCATAGATTCTCCCCTGTATGTAAAATTAAATTGCCTTTTCTTCTTCTCTATTATATAATGAATCCGTTAATTGTAAATAGTTTTTTTGCCGGCAGAAGTATTTTTGTGGGTGCAAAAAACAGAAAGAGAGAGAACAAGAAGAATGGTTTTCAGTAGTTTATTGTTTCTTTTCCGGTTCCTTCCAGCGGTACTTCTTCTATATTATATAGCACCACGGAAAATAAGAAATCTGGTTCTGTTCCTGTTCAGTCTGCTTTTCTATGCATGGGGTGAACCGAAATATGTATTTCTGATGCTGTTTTCTATTACTATGGATTTCTTCATGGGGCAAATGGTAGCAAAAAGCAAGGCCAGAAATAACAGGAAGGCAGCGAAAAGATTTCTGACTATTTCCATTGTGGTAAACTTAAGCATTCTGGCATTTTTCAAATATGCGGATTTTATTATCGGAACCATCAACAATGTGGCGGGCCTGTCTCTTCCCATGCTGTCTATTCCCCTTCCTATTGGAATTTCCTTTTTTACCTTCCAGACCATGTCCTATGTGATTGATGTGTACAAAGGAGCTACCAAAGTGCAGAAAAACTGGGTGAATTACGGAACCTATGTGTCCATGTTTCCACAGCTGATTGCAGGTCCTATTGTGCAGTACAAGACCATTGCCGAACAGATGGAGCACAGAAAAGAAAATGCCAGCGATTTTGCGGAAGGAATCCATCGTTTCCTGCTGGGAATGGGAAAGAAAGTCCTTCTGGCAAATACCATCGGCCTGCTGTGCGATGCAGTTATGGCGCTGGAGATCACCCAGGTGCCGGTACTGACGGCGTGGCTTGGAGCTATTGCCTATACTTTTCAGATTTATTTTGACTTTTCCGGATATTCAGACATGGCTATCGGCCTTGGAAAGATGTTTGGATTCCATTTTCTGGAGAACTTCAATTATCCGTATATTTCCAGAAGCATTACAGAATTCTGGAGACGGTGGCACATTTCGTTGAGCTCCTGGTTCAAAGAATATGTCTACATCCCTTTAGGAGGAAACCGCAGAGGAGTGCTTCTCCAGGCAAGAAACATTCTGGTTGTGTGGATGCTTACAGGGATCTGGCATGGAGCCAGCTGGAATTATGTACTGTGGGGAGTCTACTATGGAATATTACTGATGTTGGAAAAATTCCTGTTAAAGCCGGTTCTCAAACATTTACCGGGAGTTCTGCAGAATGTTTATACGATGGTGCTGGTGATTTTCGGGTGGGTGTTGTTTAAGTGCGAAGATCTGTCTTACTGCTTTTCCTATCTAAAAGCCATGGTGGGAGGATTTCATGCAGGCTGGATCGGAAGAGAATCCATGTATCTTTTGAGAAATTATGGTGCACTGCTGGTAATTCTGCTCTTTGGATGTACCATGATTCCGAAAAAAATAGGACATCGGATCACCGGAAAATTTGGAGAAACCTCCTGGATCGGACTGGTTTTGCGGATCGTCTGGTATGGTGGGATTTTCCTGATTTCTCTGGCATACCTGGTAGATGCAACGTACAATCCGTTCTTATACTTTAGATTTTGATGATGCTAGAATTACAAGGTGCCTGCACAGATGTGGATATCGAACATGAAGGAGAAACTTATAAGTAACTAAACATATTGCTTAATATAGTTAAATGTGTTTA
>CAJMON010000111.1 GCA_905214955.1 uncultured bacterium | reverse complement strand
GCATTTTACACCTGTTTTATGAAATTTTGCTTGGCTCTGAACAGTTACAAATCAACAAAAAATGGCGAAAAATCACAGGATATCAGATTTTTTTCCATAAAAGCCATGTTTGCACAAGCGAGTTCATGGATACCGGACGGACTAGACGGTATAAGTAATCAGTGTGACAGCGCAATGTACAAAAACTGTCAGTTGTTATTGGAGAGCGAAGGCGTGGAATTTCGCCTGGAGGAAGCATAAAGGAAAGAGCAGATCACAACTGTCACCGGAACACACAGGACAACGCCGAAGCTTCCGGCAAGTCCCTGCATTACGGCAATGCCGATGTTATTGGAATTGATAATCTGCTGATAGGGAAGGTCGTAGGCGTAGTTCAGAAGCAACGTGCTGACACTGCTTCCGGCAAAAGCCAGGATCAGGGTATTGCTGTCCGTTCCCATCATATCCCTTCCGATGTGCATTCCTGCACGGAAAATCTGGGAACGGGTCAGGGAAGGATTCTGGACGCAGACTTCCTGGAGGGCGCTGCTGACGGACATGGCAACGTCCATGACTGCGCCAAGACTGGAAATCAGAAGACCGGAAAAAAGCAGTCCGCCCACCTGAATGCCGTTGGTGTTCCACAAAGTCATAAGGGATTCAATGTCAGATACGTTGTATCCGGTAATACCGGAAGCCATGCTGAAAATCCAGGCGGAAAGACCGGCAATGATAACACCTGCCAGGGTGCCGGAAGTAGCGGCGGCTGTTTTTCTGGAAGGCCCGCCGATCAGGTACATGGTCACCAGTGTGGTGAGAAAGCAGATAAAAACGGCGGTCCAGAAGGGAGAATATTTTAGGTAAATCAGAGGCAGGTACACAAAAATTACACAGAAAAAGGTAAACACCAGGCCAAGGCAGCCTTTCAGCCCCTGTACCCCACCCACCAGCAGAAGGGAGAGAAGATAAAGACCTGCAAACAGGTAAATGACCCATTCCCGGTCCTGGGTGTAGACACTGGCAATGGTGGTTTCTCCGGCAACACTCTGCATCAGAATGACTTTCAAACCTGGAGTGCAGGCAGCACCGAAAAGATAGCCGGAGCTGCTGGTAACGTCCAGCTCTTTTCCCTTCTGGGTGCCAGAAAGAATGCGGACACGGACGCGCTGTTCTCCCACACGGGAGCCGTCCGCCTGAAGATTATCCTGGAGAACATTGGTGACTACGGCTTTTTCAAAGGTCTGGCCGGTGCGGACCACCAGTTCCGTTTTCTGAACCTGATTGAGGCGCCAGACAAAAACAGCAAACAGTACGAAAAAGAGAAAAATAAAAAGCTGCCGGACAGCTTTCCTTTTCGAAAGCAGTCCGGTATTTTGGAAGAATTTCATAGATGCGTTACTCCGTCTTTTCTGTTTTTTCAATGGTGAAGGTATCATCGATGGCTTCCACGGTTCCGTCATCGGTGATCTGGTAAGTTTCGATGGAGAAGCTGCCGGCATCCATGGTAATGACAGAGTAGCTGGGGAGCCAGTTCTGGCTGCGCACGGCGATGTAATCCTGCTGGGTGGAGATCAGCTCATAGAATTTTGATCCAGAAGCGGAGTTGGCAGTCATGTAAAGCGTTCCCTGTGGATCCGTTACAGTATTTCCGTCTACATCCTCGATGGTATAGCAGTTGTTATCCTGCTGGAAAGCTTCCAGAGCGGCTTTGGCATCTTCGTCACCGTCTTCCGGATTTAAGGCAATTTTTTCTTCAGTATCGACATTGGTGGCATGATCCCAGTCATAATCGGTGCCGTCCTCATTGAGAGAGAACTCATAGTTTCCATGGGTCTGGCCGTCACCGTAGAGCAGTTTGGAACGGCTGTAGGTGTGGTCATGTCCCTGAAGAACCACGTCAATGTCGTACTGGTCAAAAATCGGGGTGAGCTGAGTACGAAGAATCATACCGTCGGTGTCGGAGTGATCCAGTCCGGAACCGTAAATGTCCTGATGGATGGTAACAATCCGCCAAGCAGCGTCCGGGTTGGAAGCAACAGCTTCTTCCAGGGTTTGCTGATGTTCTGCTACATTGTAGTTGTTTGTATTTAATACAATGAACAGTCCGTCCCCATAAGAGTAGTAGTAGTCACCGCCGGCAGCAGTCTGGCCGTTTTCGGTCTGGTTGGGATTGTAAAAATGATATGCATAATCCGGATTCAGAGAATCATGGTTTCCAATGGTGGTGGCAACCGGAAGAGAAGCCAGAACAGCAGGGCTTAAATAAGCGGCATATTCTTCTTCCTTAGGTTTGCCGGTTTTGTTTACCTGGTCACCGGCGGAAATCACAAAGTTCAGATCCGGGTTTTCAGAAATGGCAGTGTTTAAGGTGCGCCCCCATGCATAGCCATCGTTGCGGGCGGCAGTATTTGCAGCGCCGTCGTCTGCAGTCAGTTCTGCACCGTCCTGTGTCTGTCCTTTGGAAGCACCCACCTGAGGATCACCAACATAAAGAATTTTTACACTGTCGGTGCTTTTGGTGGTGTATTCACAGACGTCGGTCTGCTCACCATTTTTCTCAACGGTATAATAGTAGGTGGTTTCCGGTTTCAGGTCAGTGACGGTTACATGGTTGTATTCATAAGTTAAATCTCCGGTCAGATCCTGGTCAACGTCTCCGGAGGTACCTTCAAAAACTTCCAGGTTTTCTTTGTCTGTTCCAAAATGAACCACCGGAGTGGCTGCACTGTCGGTCTTTTTGCTGTACCAGGCAAAATTTAATTCAGTGTCATCTTTGCCGGGAGTCAGAGAAACTTTGGTGTAATCAGAAGCGGTAGTTTCCCAGTTTTCTGTCCAGGCTTCCCAGCCATCAGCGCCGGTAATGCTGCTGTCATTGTAATGGTCTGTAGAAGCAAAAGCGGTGGTACATGTGGCAGCTGCTGCCATCATTGTTAAAAGACCTGCGATCAATTTTCTTTTCATAATAAGTATAGAAACTCCTTTCAAGTTGGAACTTTCATTTAGATCAGCCGGTTGATGAGGCGAGTATAACATCGGAAAAAAGAATGTTCAATACAGTTTGCAAAGGTTTGACGGAGAGTTTACAGGGCTTTTACAAACGCATACAAAAGACAGAATTCTGTAAATATCCGGTTGCCACAGGGGATCAAAGCAGATATAATAACAGACAGAATAGCAGGAGGAAAGGAACATGAAAAACATTGCGCTGATCGGATTTATGGGAGCAGGGAAGAGTACTGTGGCAGAGGCCCTGCAGAAAAGATATGGCATGGAGATTGTGGAAATGGATGCCCTGATTATAAAAAGAGAAAAAATGCCGATTCCAGAAATCTTTGCCCAGAAAGGGGAAGCCTATTTCCGGGAGAAGGAGACGGCTCTTTTGGCGGAACTCCAGGAAAAAGAAAATGTGGTGATTTCCTGCGGAGGCGGCGTTCCCATGCGGAAAGAAAATGTGGAGATTATGCGCAGAAACAGCCATGTGGTATGGCTGTGTGCAAAGCCTGAGACGATCCTGGAGCGGGTGCGGCATTCTCATGACAGACCACTGCTGGAGGGAAGAAAAAACATGGAATATATCACGGAACTGATGGAAGCGCGGAGAGAAAAATATGAAGCGGCTGCTGATCTTCGGGTAGCAGTAGACCAGAAGAGTGCGGAAACGATTGCCGATGAGATCATAGAAAAAATGAAAGAAAAATAGAATAAAAAACTGCCGCATGAGCAAAAACCTGGTATTTGAATAAACCAGTCTGCTGTGCGGCAGTTTCTTTTGTGTCATTATGCAGTGATGACGGTGCCTTCTTTGCCTGCAAGGGCAGCTTTGGCATGTTCCAGATCGGTAATGATGGCTTTGCGGCCTTCTCCGGCTTTTACAAAGTCGATGGAAGCCTGTACTTTCGGAAGTTTGGATGCTTTTGCAAACTGATTGTCTGCGATATATGCTTCTGCCTGTTCCACGGTGATCTCACGGATCGGCTCCTGACGCTCGGTATTATAATGGAGATTCAGGTGCGGTTCGTTGGTGAGAATGAGAAGAACATCGGCATTTACCATTTCAGCAAGTTTTCCGCTGACGAAGTCTTTTTCGATAATGGCGCTGGCACCTTTTAATTCCGTACCCTGGGAGAGAACCGGAATACCGCCGCCTCCGCATGCGATGACAACCTGGTCTGCATCTAACAGTGCACGGATGGCATCGATTTCAATGATATCCTTGGGACGGGGAGCAGCAACGATACGGCGGAATCCTTTTCCAGGTTCTTCAATGACATAGTTGCCTTTCTGTTCTTCCGCATCAGCTTCTTCCGCAGTCATGTAACGTCCGATGACCTTGACTGGATGATAAAACGCATCATCATAAGGATCTACCAGAACCTGAGTCAGAATGGTGCTGGCAGTTTTGGAGATGCCTTTTTTCAGAAGCTCTGCACGCATGGCATTCTGAAGGTCATATCCGATGTAGCCCTGGCTCATGGCAGAGCAGACAGACATGGGAGCAACGGTGTAATCCGGGTGGGCTTTTCCAAACTCGTTCATGGCGGTGTGGATCATACCAACCTGTGGAGCATTGCTATGGCAGATCGCAAGCTGGTATCCTTCTTCCACCAGATCCGCCAGAATAGCTGCAGTGCCTTTTACAGCTTTTTTCTGCTGGGGCAGTGTGATTCCAAGAGCGCGGTGGCCCAGTGCGACAACGATTCGTTTTTTCATATGCTTTACCTCGCAATCAGTAGTCTGTAACGTATTATATGATGTAGGGTGCTGTGTGCCAATGGCACACATTTAGCACCGGCCGGAATGCCAACGGAGATGTGGGAGTACGAAGTATGGAACAATC
>CAJMON010000110.1 GCA_905214955.1 uncultured bacterium | reverse complement strand
TAAAACCACTCCTGTGCAAGCACATCGTGGTTTCAGGCTTTTGACCCTGGCATGGTTGATATTATAACACGACAAGCAGGAGGAAGTTATGGAGAACGAAACAGTTTCCAAAAATTTCATTGAACAGATTATCGACAAAGATTTAGCGGAGGGACACTGCAAAGAAGTACATACCCGGTTCCCGCCGGAGCCCAATGGATATCTGCATATCGGACATGCAAAATCCATTCTGTTAAACTACGGCCTGGCACAGGAGTATGGCGGAAAATTCAACATGCGTTTTGACGATACGAATCCAACCAAAGAAAAGAGCGAGTTCGTAGATGCGATTCTGGCAGACATTAGGTGGCTGGGAGCAGACTGGGAGGATCGTTTGTTTTTTGCGTCTAATTATTTCCAGCAGATGTATGAAGCAGCCATTAAGCTGATCAAGAAAGGAAAAGCTTTTGTCTGCGACTTATCTGCAGAAGAGATCCGGGAGTACAGAGGTACCCTGACGGAGCCCGGAAAGAACAGCCCGTACCGTGACCGGAGCGTGGAGGAGAATCTGGAGCTTTTTGAAAACATGAAAAACGGCATGTACAAAGACGGAGAAAAAGTTCTGCGTGCCAAAATTGACATGTCTTCCTCCAACATCAACATGCGTGACCCGGTTATCTACCGTGTGGCTCATCTGACTCATCACAACACCGGGGATCAGTGGTGCATTTACCCCATGTATGACTTTGCACACCCCATTGAGGATGCCATCGAGGGCATTACCCATTCCATCTGTACTCTGGAGTTTGAGGATCATCGTCCGCTGTACGACTGGGTAGTACGGGAACTGGAATACGAAAATCCGCCAAAACAGATTGAGTTTGCAAAGCTGTATCTGAAAAACGTGGTTACCGGAAAGCGCTACATCAAAAAACTGGTAGAGGACGGCGTAGTAGACGGATGGGATGATCCCCGTCTGGTTTCCATTGCAGCCCTTCGAAGAAGAGGATTTACACCGGAATCCATCCGGATGTTTGTAGAGCTGTGCGGCGTCAGCAAGAGCCAGTCGGTGGTAGATTATGCCATGCTGGAATACTGCATCCGTGAGGACTTAAAACTGAAACGTCCCCGTATGATGGCAGTGTTAGATCCTGTAAAACTGATCATCGACAACTATCCGGAAGATCAGATGGAAGAGATCGAGATTGACAACAATCTGGAAAATGAATCCCTTGGCAAGCGGAAGATTCCTTTTGGCCGGGAGCTGTACATTGACAGAGAAGACTTTATGGAGAATCCTCCAAAGAAATATTTCCGTCTGTTCCCTGGAAACGAAGTCCGTCTCATGGGTGCTTACTTTGTAAAATGCGTGGATTACAAAAAGGATGAAAACGGAAATGTCACAGAGATCCACTGTACCTACGATCCGGAGACCAAGAGTGGAAGCGGATTTACCGGAAGAAAAGTAAAAGGAACCATCCACTGGGTAGCTGCCAAGACCGCCATTCCGGCAGAAGTGCGTCTCTATGAGAACTTGATCGATGAGGAAAAAGGTGTTTACAACGAGGAAGACGGCAGCATGAACATCAATCCCAATTCTCTGACCGTAAGAAAGTGCTGGCTGGAGCCAAACTTTGAAGGTGCAAAAGCATACGACAGCTTCCAGTTTGTAAGACAGGGCTATTTCTGCGTGGATTCTCACGATTCCAAGCCGGATGCACTGGTCTTCAACCGGATTGTATCCTTAAAGAGTTCCTTCAAGCTGCCCAAAGCATAAAATAGAAAGTCAAGCATATGCCAAAGAGCATTTTAAATGAATTTACCATAGGCCTGGACGTGAAATCGGACAGGCCTTTATATGAGCAGATTTATCAGTTTTTGAAAGCAGAAATTCAGGAAGGCCGCCTAAGTGCAGGAGAGCGGATTCCATCCACCAGAAAGCTTTCTACGTATCTGCAGGTAAGTCGAAGCACGGTAGATATGGCCTATGACCAGCTGTTGTCTGAAGGCTATATTGAATCAGTTCCCTACAAGGGATATTTTGTCAGTGAACTGGATGGCATGTTTCATCTGCTTCCGGTAAAACCGGTGCGGGAAGAACTGCCTGTACCAAAGAAAAAGACTTTCCGCTATGATTTTTCTTCCAGCGGAGTAGATCTGGACAGTTTTCCTTACAATGCCTGGCGGAAGCTTTCCAAAAAGATCCTGATGGATGACAAAAAGGAGCTGTTTATGCTGGGCGATCCTGCCGGGGAAGCCTATCTCCAGGAGACCATTGCGGATTATCTGCATCAGGCCAGAGGGGTATTGTGTGAACCTGGCCAGGTCATCATTGGAGCTGGAACAGATTATCTTCTGATGCTCCTTTGCAGTATCTGGGACGGTTCCAAACGGATTGCCATGGAAAATCCTACCTACAAACGAGGATTTCGGGTGCTTCAGACCCTTGGAAATGACATGTGTTCCGTAAGCCTTGACAGAAGCGGAATGCGGATGGAAGAGCTGGAACAGTCCAGGGCAGAAGTGGCTTATGTGATGCCTTCTCATCAGTATCCCCTTGGAATTGTCATACCGGTAAAACGGCGGATGAAACTTCTTGCATGGGCAGCGGCGGCAGCTGGACGCTATATCATTGAAGACGATTATGACAGTGAATTCCGTTATCACGGCAAGCCCATTCCCTGCCTTCAGGGATTTGACCGGAACAGCCGGGTGATTTACCTTGGAACGTTTTCTAAATCCATTGCTCCTGCTATCCGTGTCAGCTACATGGTGCTTCCGGAATCTTTGATGGAAGCTTACCGAAAAAAAGGAACGGCCTTCGCTTCTACCGTATCCAGGGTGGATCAGATGATTGTAGCCGGTTTTTTAAGGGAAGGTTATTATGAGCGGCATTTAAACAAAATGCGTGCCCTTTACAGAGGGCGCCACGACGCGCTGTTAGAGGGCTTAAAGGCGATTCCAGGTGTGCGTATTTTTGGAGAAAATGCAGGGCTTCATGTGGTTGCGGCCTTTGAAAACGGCATGACAGAAGAGGAGATTGTGGCGCGGGCGGCTGAAGAAGAAATCAAAGTGTATGGCCTTTCCGGCTATTACACCGGAAAGGCAGAAAAAGGTCTTGGCCTGCCTGCTGTGATTTTAGGGTATGCAAACCTGGAAGAAGAAGAAATCCGGCAGGCAGTAGGAAGGCTGCAAAACGTCTGGAGCCGGGAACGCTCTGTCAGGAAATAGAATCGGCCGCTTTTTTTGCGAATTCTGTGGTGACCAGATCTTCATAAGGAGCACGCTCGTTCAGCTCACCTGCGTCTTCCAGAATATCCTGGAGCAGGTCAAAACTGCTTTTCTCAAAGATCAGATTGTCTTTCCAGGTATCCTGCTCATAATACCTGGCAACGATTGCGGTAATGGTCTCTAAATCGGTTTCCGCAAACTGAGGCTGGATCACAGCGGCGATTTCCTCCGGGGTATGCTCCTGGACATAGACCATGCCTTTCTGGAGGGCATTGGTGAACTTCTGGGCAAGCTCCGGGTAAGCTTCCAGAGTGCTTTTTTTTGCACAGTAGGCAGTGTAGGGAACATATCCGGAGTCTGTTCCCAAAGAAGCTACTACCACTCCGGTGCCTTCCTTTTCCAGACTAGTGGCAGCAGGCTCAAACTCTACGCTGAAATCACCCTGTCCGCTGGAAAAGGCGGCGGCTGTGGAACCAAAATCAATGCTCTGGTTGATGGTAAGATCCGTGGCAGGGTTAATACCGTTCTGCCGGAGAATATACTCAAAGACCATCTGAGGCATACCACCTGTCGTCACTAACACCATGTAAATAATCATCTGATAGCTGTTTTGCAGTGATTTCTGTTGATATATCAGGCAGATAGTCTTTGACAAGCTGTTCTATAGCCTCTTTCGTTTTTACAATATTATATGGCTTCAATGGATTATCTGTGGATTCAAGAATCCCAAGTTCCTTCATCAGCTCAATATATGGAAGTATACTCTGTTTTGTTTTCTTGAATCCCAGATCAGTAATATGCTCTGACAGATATTTTGCAGAAGAAAATCCACGTTCATCCTCAGCAATCAGTTTCATCACAATCGCAATCATGGTATTTTCTCTTCGATTCATTTCATCAGCAGGACTGTAACTAATCAGATTAGACAAGCCGTATTTCAGTGTAATTTCCGGCATCCCGTCTTCGTCCACTACGATTTTTTCAATCAGAAGTTCAATATCTCTTCGGTCAAGGTTGCCTCCTGCAATGATTTTATCTACCACCTCAAGAGCATTTTTTAGTTTATCCTTTACATCAGGCGTTTCTAGGGCAGTTTCGTTCAGTTCCTTAATCTGCATTTCCAATCCATGAATCTGAGCAAACAAGTCTTTCTGCATAGAATCATAAGTCTCATTGATTAAGTCTTCATTTCCGGCAGCAACCGCCAGATCTTTTACTTTTTGTGTAAGCAGAACTTTCAGTTGATTTTTTCGTTCATTGATAGCTGTGTACAGTTCCTGTCGTTTTTTCTCTATTGTTTTCTTTTCTGCTTCAAAATCCTTTAAATCATAAGTGGAAATAACTTCACAGAGAGCATTTCGGCACATCTTGATATAGGTCAGAACATCTTCCATCAGGTCATCTTCTTCAATTAAATGTGCCTTGGAACAATAACGTCTGCCCTTGGTATTATAAGTAGTGCAGATGTAATATTTCCGTTCTCTGCTGGAAGTTTTGCGTTTGATTGGCGTAAGACGGCTTCTGCAATCTTTACAGAACAGACAACTGCCAAAAGGATTCGGAATCTCTGAGCCAAGCCACCGTCCCCGACTTCCCCGATAATTGGTGCGGTTACGTTTTTCCTTTAATTCCTGTACCA
>CAJMON010000109.1 GCA_905214955.1 uncultured bacterium | reverse complement strand
GACAAGGTTTGTAGACATGTGAAACCCGCAGAAATCCAATAAAAATCAATATATGTCTACAACGTCTACAATCTCTCTATATAAATAAGTAAAAATAGGTAATAAATATAAGATTTGCACGCCTAACGCGCCTAATTAAAAGTAACACATACACGCGCGCGTGAAATGTAGTCGCGGCATAAAGGAGAGGAGCAGACGGAATGGGAATGAAGGAAAGCGAAATAGAGCGGATCCTTGTAGATGAGGTGAAACGTTTGGGAGGGAGGGCCTATAAGTGGGTGAGCCCCGGTAATGACGGGGTGCCGGACAGGATTGTGATTCTTCCAAACACGACGCCGATTTTTGTAGAACTGAAAACGGATACCGGAAGGCTGAGCCCGCTGCAGAAGAACCAGATCCAGAAATTGAAGGGGCTTGGCCAGCAGGTCGAGATCGTGAAAGGAATTTCAGGGCTGGGACTCTTTTTTGAAGATCTGGGATTTCTGGATGCGGCTTCCAGGATTGCGACAAGATATGGATCTGACTGAGTGGGATTTAAGGAGAGGAGGTGATGCCAAATGATATTTAGACCACATGCCTATCAGCAGCACTGCATCAACAAGATCTTAGAGATTGCAAAGCTGGGACTTTTTCTGGATATGGGATTAGGAAAGACGGTTACGACACTGACGGCTGTCCGGATTTTGAAATATGACCGGTTTCAGGTCCGGAAAGTTCTGGTGATTGCGCCGAAGAAAGTGGCCGAAGGAACGTGGACCCGTGAGAAGGATAAATGGGAGCATACCAAACTGCTGCGGGTGTCACCGGTCCTTGGAAGCCAGGCAAAGCGGATACGGGCATTAAATACACCGGCGGATATCTACATCATCAACCGGGAGAACGTCTGCTGGCTGGTGGATTACTACCGGAACAGCTGGCCGTTTGACATGGTTGTGGTGGATGAGTCCAGCAGCTTTAAAAGCCATAGTTCCAAACGGTTCAAAGCATTGGCAAGTGTCGGGCCGCACATCACCCGGATGGTGGAACTTACCGGAACCCCGTCTCCTAATGGCCTGGATGATCTCTGGGCGCAGGTGTTCCTTCTGGATGGAGGTGAGCGTCTTGGAAAAAGATATACCCAGTTCCGGGAGCGGTATTTTGATCCGGGACGCAGAGGAGCAGACGGCATGGTATACGACTATAAGGCGAAACCAGGAAGTGAGGATAGCATCCTGCAGAGGATTTCGGATATCTGCATCAGCATGAAGGCAGAGGATTACCTGCAGCTTCCGGACATGATCTATCACGAAGTTCCTGTGGTGCTGGATGCAAAAGCCAGAAAGGCGTATGACGACTTGGAACGAAAGATGATACTGGAACTTCCGGAAGATGAAGAGGACATCAGCGTGACCAGTGCGGCAGCGCTGAGCAACAAACTTTTACAGCTGGCGAATGGAGCGTTGTACGACGATGCCCATCAGGTACATGAGGTGCATAACTGCAAGGTTGAAGCGTTCATGGAACTGGTGGAAAGCCTGCAGGGGAAGCCGGCACTGGTGTTTTATAATTTCCAGCATGACAGGGAGAGAATTCTGGCGGCGCTGCGAAAGACAAAGCTTAATGTCCGGGAGCTGAAAAAGCCGGAAGACGAAGATGACTGGAACAGCGGGAAGATTGATATCCTGCTGGCGCATCCGGCGAGCGCGGCATATGGGCTGAATCTGCAGCACGGAGGAAACCACGTGATCTGGTTCGGGCTTACGTGGAACTATGAATTGTATACCCAGGCGAACAAGCGCCTTCACCGGCAGGGACAGACGGAAAAGGTGATCATCCACCATCTGACCTGTAACGGGACACGGGATGAAGATGTCATGCGGGCGCTGGAACGAAAAGAGGATGTCCAGAACTGGGTTATGCAGAGCCTGAAAGCAAGAATCAAAGCAGTACGGGAGGGAAAATAAATGGAGATTAGATACCCAAATGGAAGAGTGCGAATCGAGCTGGATGTGTTTTTCCCAGCCACACAGACAAAAATGAAAAAATTGAAATCATTGATCCGGATAAGCGATGACGCGGAACAGTACATGGGAGAAATCCATACCTGGTTCAGCAACACACGGGCAGAAATGATGGCGTATCGGAGAAGGTGTTCAGAACAGTCGCTGGCGCAGGAGAACGGTATGCAGAAAAGCTTGCGTGGATCCGAACAGTACCGCCGCCATGAGGCGGCCATGAAATTCTTCCAGAAGGAGGAACAGATAGTGATCCATCGGCTTGAAAGCCTGGAGAAGAACAGACTCTACATGGAGAAAGAATAAGCTTAGGTGATGCTGCCAGAACAGCCTAGAAAGCGCCGTGGAGCGATTTTTATAGCACGCATCGTTGAGTTGTGAGTGAGATTGGAGAGGAGGGAAAACAATGCAGGAATACCCATGTAAAGACTGCAAAGACAGATATCTTGGATGCCACGACCAGTGTGCAAGATACCAGGCGGCCAAGAATCAGAACATGGAAGAGCGCCAGGGCATTACAAGAAAGCGTTTTGAAATAGGTGCCGCCGGATTCGATTAT
The DNA here is from genome assembly GCA_905214955.1 of uncultured bacterium. Lineage (GTDB taxonomy): Bacteria > Bacillota > Clostridia > Lachnospirales > Lachnospiraceae > Limivivens. The sequence goes on along the minus strand of CAJMON010000109.1, from coordinate 2,695 downwards.
ACAGGACATGACCGGCGGATGCGTGGAAAATATCATGGAAAAGTATTGAAAAGCCCCAAACGATAGGAGGTTGGAAAATGGTATTTGTAAGATCACAGGATGGGAAAAAGCTGGAGAATACGGCAGGGGTCATAATTGAAGCCCTCAAAGTAAGCACATGGGAGATTCTGGTAGGGGATGCAGGACATTTCAACAGCTTTGCTTCCTACAAGTCAGAAGAGGCGGCAATGGCGGCGATAGAGTGGATGGAAGACAAGATCAACCGCATGAAGGGAGAAAACGGAGTAATCCGGTTCCCTTCACAGGAAGAGTTGGAGGTACTCGGAAGATGCTGATGGGAGTGGTGGTATTTGCCCTTGGCATGATTGCCGGGGCGGCTGTACTGGCTACATATGCATTGTGTAAGGCGCAGGAAGATGAAGAGCATGAAAAAGAACAGCCCTGACCTGGAAAAGACAGGGTATGAGAAATATGCCACGTGCAGACATGCTGCAGGCAGTGCCGGTTTTGGAATTTTGCTGGTGCTACCGAGCTGTCCGAGATATCAGATGATCCAAGGGACGCTGTGTGTGACGAAGAAAATATGCAAGGAGTGTAGGGGCTGGAAGGAAAAATGAAACATTGCAGCGAATGCAAACACCAGACAGGGTGCCAGCTTAAATGGGAATATGGCGCCTTGTACTGCAATGAGTACGAAGAGGCAGAACAGGTTCCTGCAAAGCAGAAAGAGGTGAAAACGTGGCAAGATGGCAAGTTGTGATGACAAAAGAAATGACAGAGAAAGCAATGCATCTGATAAAGCAGGGGATGACCAGGAGCCAGGCCGCTGCAGAACTTGGAATTGGATACCGGACTCTGTCAAGAGGGGTGAAGGGGGAAATGGACAAACTGGAACCCGGCTACCGGCCGGAAAAGAGAGAAAAGCTGAAAAAAGGGGATATCGTTATCGGACCGCCTATCCGGTATACAGTTCAGTCTATAGCAGAGATGCGGAAGAATTACCATGTGGGACAACAGATTCTTCTGGAAGTCCCATCTGGACAGAAGGCCGAGAAACAGAAAGAGGAGACGCGGGCGATAAAGAAGTTCCGGATTCATGAACTGCATCCGCATTTTGCAACGCTGGCTGATAGGAAAGGGATTCTTGTATCTTACGATTATGTTTACCTTGCAGAGAACAGCAAAGGTACATGGTAGACAGCGGCAAACAGTGGAGGTGCGTATGGAAGTGACAAGAAAGATGCTGGAGGATTACCGGAAAATCAAAGCAGAGATTCCCCTGCTGGAGTATGAACTAAAGGAAATGCGCCTGACGGATGCCGGTTTTGGGAATACGGTGATCCTGAATGGAAAGAACGGTTCCAAGAAGCCGGAAACCGTGGTGGGATTCGACCAGGCAAAATATGATCACCGCAAAGCAGTCCTCCAGCAGAAGAAAGACCAGGCTGCAGCGGTGGAGACGTGGCTGGAAGGGATTGAGGATGGAAGAACAAGACTTGCATTTAAGATGTTTTATCGAGACGGGATGACCTGGGAAAAGATCGGGGTGAAAATGAATTATCTAGGAAAAGGAGATTATGTTAGACGGTATATCCGGGATGAATACTTGAAAAAATGTGGAATATAAAATACGTAATAGCACGTAAAAATACTTTACATACGTAAAGATACGTAGTATAATAAAACCATGATAAGGAAAGGAGATACAAAAGATGCCAATGAGTCCCAAGGAGATGTTAAAGCTCCTGAAAGAAAACGGTTTTGAAGAAGTCAGTCAAAATGGTTCACACATTAAGCTGAAATGCGAAGAAACCGGGAGAACGGTAATCGTTCCTTATCACTCCAAAGACCTGAAAAAAGGAATGGAGCAGGCAATATTAAAACAGGCGGGGCTTAAATAGCCCCTGCCACCTGAAATGGAGGTTTACGTATGAATCGATTATTTTATCCAGCTATTTTCCACGAAGCAGAAGAAGGTGGTTTCTGGGTGACTTTTCCAGATATACCAGAATGCATGACACAGGGAGATGATATGCAGCAGGCATATGAAATGGCGGTAGATGCTCTTGGCTTGTCATTGACCACGATGGAAGAAGCAGGGGAAGAGATTCCCAAAGCTTCGACTCTTGACAAAGTAGATCCAGAGGATGGCGTTTTAATCATCGTTGAGTTTGATATGGCGGAATATCGAAGAAGGAATTCCTCCAGAGCAGTAAAGAAAACTTTGAGTATTCCGGAATGGTTAAATGAGGCTGCTATGCGGGAGAATATCAATTTTTCCCAGCTACTGCAGGAAGCATTGATGGTTAAACTTGGTGTCAGCAGATAAAATTTATAAAAAACACCGTTTATACCGGATTTACCGGATTATAATAATAATGAGCCAAAAGGCGAATGACCCGGCGGTTCGACAGGCTGTGCAAAGTTTTCATTGCCTGAAGTGTCGGTCTTCTTGTTGGGCCGTGAGTTGAAATCTGTATTACCTCCTTTCTTGTGCGTATAAAGCGTCAGGCATGGCAGTCCTGGCGCTGGCGGAACGTAGCTCAGTGGTAGAGCAGCTGGCTTATATCCAGCGATGTCCCGGGTTCGATTCCTGGTGTTCCGATTGGATTCGCGAGAAGCTACCAACTATATACATTTTTTTTGCAAACGTCCTGTAGAAATACGGGGCGTTTTGTAGTATGATGAAAGAAAA
>CAJMON010000108.1 GCA_905214955.1 uncultured bacterium | reverse complement strand
TCTTTTGTCCAGCGTCCAAAAGCCACGATTCCTGCGCCAAGAAACAGCACCAGCACAATTCCAGACGTTTTCAAGTACTTTTCCTGTGTTTTTGTGATTTTTTTCTTTTTGCTGAAATATTTCAGCACCCGCAATACCAGATAGCATCCGAAAATCAGCGTGTATATTGTTATTTTTGCAAGAGAAACTATGCGATAGGGAAGGCTTGGTGTGAGAATCAGAAGAACATGCACGTAAATCAATGCATAAAAGATATAGGAAAGGCGCTGAATCCGTTTCCATGTCCTTCCTTTCATTTTTCTTCGCACACACTGAAAAGACGTCACTGTCAAAACGACCAGAAGCAGTAGAAGAATCACGGAACAGATCGCTGCCCAGAAAGCATTTCCGGACATTGCACCAGGATCTTCCACCAGCTGTACAAAATATTTTCTGCCAAAATACAGATTATGAGGCCATATCAAGAATGCTCCCAGAATGGCCAGTTCTCCACGGATACGGTACACTGCCTTTGTCAAGCGTTTCTTAGATGGAAGCACTGGTGCCAGCATCACATACAGAAACAAAATCGTAGCCAGTTCCCCTCTTCCAAACAAATCCAGAACCACCCCGTATCCAAAGGTTTCTGTATTTTTGCCAATTAGGAAAGCAAGAGCGCCGGCTGAAATAGCCAGTGCTCCTGCATACCACATTCCTGCATGAGTTTTGATTCTTTTTTCCTGTGTTATGATAAGCAGTCCCACAAGAACTGCTGCGCAGATCAAACTTGTCATTTTGTAACTGTTCCTGTTACAGAAGGATATCCGTCAATCGTAAATTCCACAGTATATTCTCCTGCCTCTGCAAATACCGGTGTGCTGCTGCCATCACGGCTGCTAAGCTCTGCATCCAGATTGATGCTTCCGTCTTCATTCATAACTACGGCTCCCGGATTTCTGCTTCCTAACGGTTCTCCATTGATGACAACGCCGCTGATATTGGCAGCCAGATCTGCAGCGGTAATTCCGTCTTCATTGTCAGCCACTTTCAGCGCATTGTCTTCTACAGTAATGCTTCCTTCTTTCAAATTAGATTCTACCAGCACTTCTGCCTGGACATCTGCGTATTTTTCATCAGAATACGTAATCGTATAATATCCTGGTTTATTTTCTCCTCCCAGAGTTAATACGTTTCCATCCAGGGAATACGCATCTTCCCCAAGAACCTCATTTCCTTCTACGGAAGACAGTTCATAAGAAGCATCCTCCGGTGCAGTCATCTCCAGTTCTACAGTGGTTCCTTCTTTGTTGTAGGAAACACTCTCCGGTGCCGTTAAGCCCACTCCTTCCTCCAGCAGCGTCTTGCAGAGAAGTTCTGTGTCAATTTCCAGGTCATCCTGATTTGCCAGCAGATAAGTGATCTTTGTAATGGTCTTTCCCTGAATGTCTTCAAAACGCTGATAAGCCACTTCATTTCCATGGGGTTCTGTGAATGCCTGTGCAGCGATTGCCATCTCTGCGGGTCTCAGCCACAGGTTGTCCTCATGCTCCATACCATAGCGTTTTCCATCAGAGGTTTCCACAATGGCGCCCTGAATGTCATCCGAGTTTACTTCGATTCCCTCAATGGAAATTTGATAATTCCCCCACGGAGAAACGGTGGTAATCGAAGCAGACGCATCTTCGGCCGCAACGGTATTTCCTACTGTCTGACTGAAAACTCCGTCTGAATTCAGAACCTTGTATTCTGCAGGTGCTTCTTCAGATACTTCTTCGATCTGGCCCACAAAATCCAGAAGCTTGCTGCTGCAGGCTGTTCCATCTGCAATAGCCTGTTTTGCATCCTCATACAATTTTTCAGAAATTGCCACATTCACTTTAGAAGGTCCAAGAATGTTGACTCCATCCGCTGTTTCTTCTGTATAAGCTCCCGCAAATGCGGTAGATTTCTGTGTTGTTGCAGAAGTCACTGCATCATAAATGCCCTCATCCCGGTATCCTGCTGCTGTCACAGCATCCTCTACATCATACTGTCCGGTTACCGCTTCTCCCGGTTCCTCTGCTGCGATTTCATTCAGCTCTCCATAGTAGTAATCTGCGTAGGGAATATCCAGTGTGGTATACACATACTTGTCTGCTTCCTCTGCATTTCCCATCATAGACACTGCCATTGCTGCTGCCAGTACTGCCAAAACTGTTTTCCGTTTCATAAACATAATTCTCCTTTCTTTTTAAGTTAGTTTTAGTTAACTTCTAGGCAAAAAGAAACCCAGGCTGGAGTCTGTTCTACCAAACTTGTCTGGGATTCCATTTACTATGAAAGTCCTGGACGGCAGCCACGAATGAATCATGCTTGCATGAGCGAATTCATGGATATCGGACAGGCTAGACCGTATGAGTAAGCAGGGCGACAGCCCGAATTACGAATACGGCTGCTGCTGCGGGAGCACCCAAGGTGCGCAGCAGCTGACTTTCATGTATGGTAGTGCCGCCGTCAGGTGGCATGTTTGTTTAGTTAATGTCAACTAACTTCGTTTAGACTACCATACTTTTTTATTTCTGTAAAGAAGAATTTTGGTCGTTGTTATTTTTTCTCAATTGCTGTTCAGATCCTTAAATCCCTCTCCCAATACTTCATTGGAATTCAGGATAATCAGAAACGCATCCGGATCCAGCTCTTTGATGATGCGTTTTACGGTTACTACCTGCCGGCTGGCGCAGGCGCACATCAGCACATCTCTCAGTTCATTTTTGTAGGAACCTTCTGCTTTCAGATAGGTGCAGCCTCTGTCCGTCTCTGCATTGATCCGAAACGCTGCTTCTTCTTTTTTGCTGGTAATGACAAGCAGCACTTTCCCTTCTCCAAGGCCATAGATCACCCGATCCACCAGCACACTGGTCACATAAGCCGCAATCATGCCAAGAATCACTGCATCCGCATTTCGAAACACCAGCGCGCCGCTTAAAATCACCAGACCATCCACTGCCAGTGTCACCTGGCCAATGGAAAAATGGGGATGCAGATGTTTCAGTGTCATCACCAAAAAATCCGTTCCACCAGTGGAGCCGCCCCGCAGGTACACCGGAACCAAACCAAGGCCGGTAAACACGCCGGTACACACCGCTGCCAGAATGGGATTTCCCGTATACACCGGAAACAACGGCGCAACTGCATCCAGCACCACAGAAAAAATCAGCATGGATTTGATAGATGAAATCAGAAACCGTTTTCCAAGAACCCGAAGGCTCAACAGGATCATGGGAATGTTCAGTAAAATGGTAATCTGTCCCATAGGAATCTCTGCCACATGCCTTAAAATCAGCGCAGCTCCGCTGACACCTCCCGTAGCAAAATCCGCTGGCATGGCAAAGCAGTAAATGCCAACAGCATACAACAATGCCCCGGCAAAATCCCCTGGAATTTCTCTGAGCATTCCCTTACAGGTTTCTGATTTCATCCCTTTCATAAGCCTTCATCCTCTTTGTCAAGCGCCTGGCGCACCACCTGGCATTCTTTGTTGTAAATACATTCCAAAAAATCGCAGTCCACATTTTTCAAACACAATTCTCCATACTTGTTTTTGGAATATTCACAGGTAATGATTTTTGTCTGATTGTGGGCCTTGCAGTAGCCGGAAAACATTTCTTCTATAATTTCATCCATACGCTGCTCCTAATTTTTACTGTGTTTTTCTGTCTCATCTCCGGACTGCCCTTTCGCTGCCTCTTCTCTGTTTTCTGTTTCAATCTCTTCCATCATGCCTTTTTCGCTGGCATCCAGTTCAAACCAGAATTCCACACCATTGTCAAAATTTACTGCTCCACATTTCTGGTGGAAGGAATCCATAATAGCCTTTACAATGGACAGACCAATGCCGCTGCCGCCGTAAGCCCTGGTTCTGGCTTTATCCACTTTATAAAATTTGATCCAGATCTTCTCCAGATCATCCTTGGGAATCGGCTGTCCGGTATTAAATACCGTTACCCGGACTTTTCCGTCTAAACGCACCACTTTGATCTCAATAACCTTTTCTCCATCTACATGGTTTAAAGCATTGCTGACATAGTTTGTCACCACTTCTTCAACTTTAAATTCATCTGCCCAGACATATACCGGTCCTTCTTCTTGAAACAGAATTTTCGCTTCCTTCTGCTGTGCCAGAATGGATGCAGACTGTACCACGCCCTTAATCAGCGTTATAATGTCAAACCGCTCCATGGTGACAGTATCATTTCCAAACTCCAGCTGGTTTAAGGTCAGAAGCTTCTTCACCATCTGGTTCATTTTGGATGCTTCATCCATAATGACTTCACAGTAAAAATCTCTGCTTTCCGCGTCGTCATTGATGCATTCCTTCAAGCCTTCGGCATAACCCTGAATCAGAGCAATGGGTGTTTTCAATTCGTGGGATACGTTGGAAAGAAATTCTTTCCGCATCTCGTCAATCTGTGTCTTCTGTTCCACGTCCCGCTGCAATTCGTTGTTGGCCGTCTTCAGCTCTGAGAAGGCATACTCCAGATTCTCTGACATTTTATTAAAGTGTTCCCCAAGCTGGCCGATTTCATTCTCGCCGCCTCTGGTGTATTTCACATCAAAATCCAGTTCCGCCATTCTCTTTGACAGTTCTGTCAGTTCCTTGATGGGTTTTGTAATCTGATTGCTGAGCCAGGTAATCAAAACAATGCTGACCAGAATGCTGAACAGGCTGAAATATGCCAGAAACTGGCTGGAGATCCGCACGTTTTCCCGAATGCTTTCAAGAGGCATCCGAAGCAGGCATACACAGCCATTATCCAGGGTTCCATAAATTTCTAGGTAATCACGGTCCATATGCTGGTCCATGGTCTTCTGCAGAATATAGGCATCATTTTTTTCCAGGGTCTCTTTCTTGGAATTGTCAATGCCAAGAGAATACCCTTCCAATGTGGCCACCAGGCTTCCTGCATATTCTTTTGGATAAACTCCCAGGAAATCGGAACTTAAGATTGCCACCCGGATGTTGTTTTCCGTACAGTTTTCATTTAAGCTGGACCGAAATTCGTCCGTATCGTAACCGGAAACATTGTCATAACTGTTTAAAAACTGATATGCTTCTTTTAAAGTTCCTTTTTGTTTGAACACATAATAATCTTCCAGAAAAAAATTATTGATCAGCCAGTTTCCAACCAGCACCAGTGCCATCAGTCCGATAAAGATCACTGCTACCTGTTTGGTAAGGGAACCTCTGATTTTCCGGAATTTTTTTCTGGTACTTTTGGCCGCACTCCTGTGTTTCATTGACCTTCCACCTCGAATTTATAGCCCATGCCCCAGATGGTTTTGATGTATTCTCCACAGTCCCCCAGCTTGCTGCGCAGCTTTTTCACATGGGTGTCAATGGTTCGGGCATCTCCGAACTAGTCATAATT
>CAJMON010000107.1 GCA_905214955.1 uncultured bacterium | reverse complement strand
CACGTACGGATCTGTGAGGGGCTAAGATTGAGAGGTCTTAGTCTACTCGACTGCCAACTTGCCCCTTGAGAGAGGAGAAATCCCTGGATAATCAAAGTTTTTGAGGGTTTGCCGAACTAATTGAGGGTCAGTCGTGAGGGGCTGGCCCTTTTAGAATGCCAGTTTTTGAGGGTTTAGTTTGAGGGGCTGGTTTGAGGGACAAACTTGAGGGGCGAGTTTGAGGGTCTGGAATAATTCCAGGCCCTCTTAAATAATTAGTCAAAATCATATTCGTTGGGATATGGGATATCATTATCTGATAAGATTTTTTGCAGTGTTCTTGCAATCTGCGCGCTCCAGGTCGATTTTCGGTTGGGTTATGGCATCACTCCTTATTCCGCATAATTTCCAAAAAACCTGTCCTAAATAAGCAATTGAGTCCAATCACGTCTAAGAAATGCATTGACAGCGCGGCGTAAGGACATCTATTCTTTTCTTATTCGATTTATCGATCCGTTACTTGCAGCACGCAGGCGCAATAGCCGGGTTGGGGCTGATAGCAATGGATGGTAAGATACTTGTCTATCTCCGGACTGTAATCGTGGAGGGTGTGCTTTGTACCGTTCAGAGCTACATCCGCATACGCCACAAGCCATTTTTTGTCGCCATTGCGGAAGACCTCGTAGAACGAGCGGTTCAGCATTTCTTCCACGGGAACGCCTTCCACATTCGCCATTTCCGCATTGCAATAGCGGAAAATGAAATCCACGCCGTGGCCGTCCTTGTTAAAGACAAGCTCTATCACGCAGAATGCCAGCGGCATATCGTCCAGCAGGCTGCATTTTTCCAGCATACTCAGGGGACGGGGCTTCGTTTCTGCCAGCCCTATTTCTGTGCGCAGGCGGCGATGGCTGCTCAAGCCGCGTTTGCGCCCTTGAAAAGTGCGGCCATCCGACATGGTATAAATGCCGTCATGGCTGATATTTACAATGTGGCTGCGGCATACGACCGTCCCTTTGCTGATGCTCAAAAACTCGCTCTCCGGCAAAATGGATAGAACACTATGTACCGGTACGAACAGTGCAAATTCCTCACCGTCCGTGCGCTGAATGACGGTCTTTCGGTCTTTGCGGTAAATGTACAGAATGTTCTCCGCACAAAGGCTATGCTTTTGAAAGTATGTGTTCAGGTCGGTCATAAAGAGGCTCCTTTTTCAGTTGATGTGTCTCGTACAGTGAATATTAAGTAACCGCCATATTGACTTGTCTGATTTTTCATCTGCTGCGTTGTCGTCAATCAGCGCAGCCACCGCTACGCCTCATTCCTCCGCCTTGCATATGAAGAAATCATCCTGCGCCAATATAGCAGATACTTAATTTTACTGTACTAGTATACCACGCCAGGGCAGAAGATGCAATAAATTTGTTAAAGCTCATTGAATAATGATGTTTATTTAACCTATTGTGCATATTCTTTCAAATAGTCATTCTTGCGTTGAGCATATGAAGAACAAAAAAGTGATCCTGCTGCTGGTTGGCATAGTGCATCCAGACACACGGGCTGTCTTTGCAGAAGAGCCAGCCTTCACTTGTGATAGAGAGAGCGGCTTTTACGCAGAAGCCAATCAGCCGTACATTGCACCGGAAGTGCCCACAGAAGAAAAGCCAGAGGAAGAGCCGGAGGAAGAGCCAGAGGAAGAGCCAGCCTTCACTTGTGATAGAGAGAGCGGCTTTTACGCAGAAGCCAGTCTGCTGTACCCAGCGCTGGGAGTCCTGGCAGAGGAAGATAGGATCTGCACCTGCAATCCCAGTCCTGCCGAAGGTGAAGAATATCAAAAGGATTGTCCACTGTATGTGGAGCAGACCTGGCAGGGTGAAGAGGCAGAAATCAAGTATCAGATAGTCGGACCGGAAAATTGCGGCACCCTGGATAATGAAAAGGAATTGCTGCGGCTGCCTGTCAGCAGCACTGAGACTGGTTTTGCAGATGAAAACCTGGGAGCTTCCGGTGCTGATGATCTGTACCTTATCAGCGATGATAATCTGTACTTTAACGGTGACAGTGATATGGCCATCGGCTCTGTACCCACCGCCGCGGAGGGCTTCCGGTTTGTGGGCTGGTACAGGGATGAAGGCTGCACCTGGCCTGTTGAGGCAAGCTGGGTCAGCGATAACAAGCTGATCCCGGAAAAGACCAAAAACTATGGCACAGCAGATGCCCCTGTCATGGGCTACGAGAACGCAACCTATTATGCCAAGTTTGAGAGTAATACTGCTGACCTGATCATCACAAAGCAAAACATGGACGAGGGGCAAAGCAGCTTTTTTGACGTGACCGGCCCAGGTGGATACAGCAAGCGCATTGTGATCAACGGCAGCAGTTCTGTGACCATCAAGGGATTGAAGAGCGGTACCTACACTGTCACGGATGTGATTGCCTGGCAGCACACAGCAGGCAGTAATTCCCAGAGTGTTACCCTGCAATCTTCAAAAAGCAGCACGGTCTGCTTCACAGACAATCGCAGCAGCCACCAGTGGCTAAGTGGCAATGCATACAAGAGGATTACCTTTGACAATTAGAAAGGGGGCGGCAGTAATGTATCAGGGTCCACAAACAGAAAAAGACGGCAGATCAGGAGCTGGAATGAACAGGGCGGCAGTCCTACGGACTGCGAATTTGTGAAGCTTTACATGAGAGCCGAAGTCCATGACGGAGAAGCAGATTCCCTAAGTCCCAGGGATGTAAAAACGGAGACGGCCGCTTCCACATCAGAGTTTCTTTCCAAAGTCTTCGTGAAGGTCTGGAACGGCACGGAGCTGATTTATGACGCTTCTCCCGATCAGTTGGATGGCTTGAAGGACAATAAGTTTCTGGGAAAATTTCGTACTGGCGAAACTGCCACGCTGAAGGTGGAGCTGAGCCTATCCATTGAACTGGACAATAAGTTTGCCAATCGTGCAGTGGACTGGGTTTTTAATGTAGAAGCATATAATGAAAATGAGAGCCAGGGCTCCGTCAGCAGGGTCTGGCCTGATGACAACACAAACCAATCCGATAACAGCATCACCACCAACATCCGCAACCTGATCCAGACCGGTCAGCTTAACTGGCCGATCTGGGTGCTGGGAGGCGCCGGACTTGCCCTTGTTATTCTCGGTGGGGCAATATTGGCGAAAAAAAAAGAGGAATAATGGCTAAAAGGACAGGCATTGCCATGGTGGCAGCAGGTGCAGTGCTGATACTGTGCGCACTGCTCCTGCTTATGCATAACCGCCGCGAGGATGCGTATGCCGGGCAGGAAGCCGAGAGCCTGCCGCCAGTCCGGCTCATCCTGTACAGATGATTTGGTGATCGTGGCACATAACTACGATAACCATTTTGGTCGGCTGAAGGAGCTGTCCAAGGGCGATACCGTTATCTTTACGGACATGGAGGGCATTGTAAACACTTATTTTGTTGAGAAGCTGGAAACGCTTGGTCCGGATGCAGTGGATACTGTCCTGAACAGCAGCTATGACCTTGTGCTCTATACCTGCACCAAGGGTGGCAGGACGCGCGTGGCGGTGTTCTGCCGCCGGGCAGAGGAAATCACCCCTGCTATCAGTTCCAAAGAAACAGGCTTGATGTGTTCTTGATAATTATAGTACTACTAATTTTACAAAAGTAAAGAAGTGAAAAAAATACTATAAAGCGAAACAAAATATTTGACAGCAAAAAGTCGTAGTTTATGAGGAATTGAAGGACATTATTTATTTTATAACTGTCAAACACCCGGACTCTGGAACTGACTGAGGATGAAAAGGAAATGCTGCTGTACTTAAGTAGAAAAAAAGTAAAACAGGAACTGGTTTCGTTGAGAAAGTATAAATAAGAAATAGACTCCTATTGGTGTAAGAAGTTCTTCAAGCGAAATTTGAAAATCAGGCTGCCAAACCTTCATTTTGGAATGCTGTAGGCATAGGGGATATTGGAAAAGTGAATTCTTTTGAACTTGATGACTGCAAATGTCTCTGAGGAAGACAGAGAAAAGTCCTATGCAGCCGGCATGAACGGGTATCCGGCTAAACTGGTGAGTGTTGAGATAATGATGAAAACCATTGACCAGATGATTCAATAACCATACAAAAATCCGCAGGCTCCGAAATTGGAATCTGCGGATTTTTCGATTCGTTTATTTCATTTTTCTCAGTTCTCTGCGGGCAAAGACTACTGCCAGGACAAAAGCTGCGGTATCGGCGATGGGACCTGCATACATCACACCGTCAATTCCCAGAAACAGTGGGAAAATGACGATCAGAGGCAGAAGGAAAAACACCTGTCTGGTCAGGGACATGATGATACCAAGCTGTGCTTCTCCGATGGAAGTAAAGAATCCGGAGGACATAGGCTGGATGCCGTTGGCGAAGGTCAGAAACATGAAGATCCTCAGATAGCGTTCTGCAAACTGGAAATATAGGTCACTTCCGCCGCCGAAAATGCTGACGATCTGGTGAGGAAAGATCTGAAAGCACAGGAAAAAGATGGTGGCAATGGCGGTACACAGTATGATGGAGAGACGGTAGGCTTCCCGCACACGGTCATACTTTCTGGCACCGTAGTTAAATCCCCAGATAGGCTGGCTTCCCTGGGAAATACCAATGCAGATGGCCATGAAAACGCCGTTGACTTTGGAAATAATGCCTGCACAGGCAATGGGAATGTCGCTTCCGTAGGCAGATGCCGCGCCGTAATGGCGGAGCACATTGTTCATGACGATCTGCACCAGTGCAATGGCGATCTGGTTGATGCAGGCAGCCATACCAAGAGAGACAATGGGTTTTAAACAGTGAAGTCTTGGAATGAACATTTCTTTTTTTAGATGCATTTTCCGAAACTTTGCAAAGTATAAGATGACCAGAAAACCCGAGACGATCTGTCCGATGACGGTCGCCCAGGCACCGCCCTTGATCCCCCAGTGGAAACCGAAGATAAACAGAGGGTCTAAAATGGTGTTGATGATGGCACCGGTGAGCATACACACCATAGAATAGGCAGGACTTCGATCTGCACGGATCAGGTGGTTGCCTCCGGTGGTAAGGATAAAAAAGGGAAGGCCAAGAGCCGTGATCCCCATGTAGTCTGCAGCGTAGGGAAGCACGTCTTCGGTACTGCCAAACAGGTGCAGAAGAGGATTTAGAAAAATCAGTGCAATGGCGGAAATGAGGACACCGCAGATCACCAGCATGGACAGGCCGTTTCCAGCAATGTGGAAGGCACGGTCTTCCTGTCCGGCGCCCATTTCCAGGTTATAATTGGAAGCACTTCCGATGCCGAGAAGAAGTGCGGTTGCAGTGGAAAGAATGGTGATGGGGAAAGCAACGTTGGTGGCAGCATTTCCCAGCATTCCAACGCCCTGGCCGATAAAAATCTGGTCAACGATGTTGTAGAGGGCGCTGACCAGCATACTGATGATGGCAGGAATGGCAAATTTGGCAATGAGTTTGCCCACAGGAGCACTGCCCAGTGGATTTTCAGAAACAGATGCAGAAGCTGTGTTTGACAAAGGATCCCTTCTTTCTTCAGAATTTTTGAAATATAGTAACTGTTCAGAGTCAACCTCCAAAATGCTACGCATTTCGTCGGTGTGGCGTA
>CAJMON010000106.1 GCA_905214955.1 uncultured bacterium | reverse complement strand
CACCGACGAAATGCGTAGCATTTTGGAGGTTGGCTCTGAACAGTTACAAAAATTTTAAGAAAAAGATAATAAAATGAATGCCTGTAATGGCAAAAAGTATGATAAAATAGACAAAAAAGTGCCCGGTGTTTTTCGGCACATCAGGGGATAAGGAGGAAGAATATGGGGAAAAAAGTGCTTGGATGGCTTCTTTTTGGAGTGGTCCTGGGAGGAGACATCGCACTGACGCTTTACGCAGGGCAGGACAGTGCCATGTCCATGCAGGCGTACAACTTTGTATTCCTTGCCATTATGCTGGGAATCTGTGTGATCGGCATTGCCGTGGGATTTCGGAACATGGAAAAGCTGGAGAGCAGTTTTTCCAGAGCCAGTGAGCGTATCCGTCAGAATTTTGGCGGAGAAAAAGAAAAACGGGAAGGTTCCGTGCTGAAGTTAGATAAGCTGTTTAATTTTCCGGCACTGGATGAAAAGTGGAAAAGCTTCTGTCGTTTTGTTGCTTCCAGCCAGGGAGGCATGGGCGACATTGAAGATTACATCAATGAAGAAGAAGTCGATGCTGTGATACATAAACGGATGCTGGATATGATTCCGGATATCCTGACAAGCCTTGGTATTTTGGGCACCTTCGTGGGTCTGGTATGGGGACTTCGAAATTTCAACCCCTCCGATTATACGGCCATGACCAGTTCTGTGGCATCTTTGGTGGAAGGTATTAAAGTGGCTTTCTTAACTTCCATTTATGGTCTGTCCCTGTCACTGGTATATTCTTACAATCTGCGCAATTCCTACACGTCCGTGAACAATGGACTGGATGATTTCCTGGAGGAGTTTCATGCAGACATTCTTCCAGCAGCAGAGGACGAGTCCAGAGATATTCTTATTGCCTGCCAGAAAGAGCAGACGGAAGCCATCCGCAATATGTCCAAGCAGTTTTCCAATCAGCTGGCAGCCAGCTTTGAAAAGGTGATTACCCCGTCTTTCCAGAAGATGAACGCTTCTCTGGATCAGATGGTGGCTACCCTGTCCACTGGCCAGGAAGCCATGATGGAGCAGCTCCTGGACAGCTTTTTAAAACAGCTGCGTACCACGTTTTCCATGGAATTTGACCATTTTAATCTGGCACTCAAAGATCTGAATGAGGCTCAGCAGCAGTCTACGGAATACACCAAACAGCTGTATGAGACCATGAGCGGACAGCTCAGTGATTCGTTTGTACAGGAACAGAAGAATATGAAGAATCTGGTGGCAGAGCTTGGCAGTATGCAGAAGGAATACATTGCTTCTTCGGAGAAAGTCTTAAAAGAGAACCAGCGTCTGCTGGAGTCCCAGGATGCCAGCTACCGCCATCTGGCAGAGTATATGCAGGAAGCAGAGCAGTCTTCTGCCAAATTCTGGGTGGCCTGCAATCAGACCATGCAGAAGTATGTCAATGCAGCAGCAGCCGGTCTGGAAGGCTATGCAGCAGCAGGCGAGCAGAGCCAGAAGCTGTATTCAGCAAATGAAAAACTGGTGGCCAGCTACCAGACCAAGATGGAAGAGTTTGTAAATTATCAGAAGATGGTTTACGAGACTATGGATCATGTCAGAAGCCTTCTTTCTGCCATTGCAGTTAATTCCGATGGAAAGAATGTTTACATGTACAAGGGCTCCCTTGGAGGAAATGCCTTCCAGAATGCAGGTGCCGAGCTGAAAAATCTGCAGAATATGTTAGGGGAGCAGAACCAGAAGCAGCAGGAGCTGTTGGAAGAACTGGTGGACTGTATGCGGGATTTAAACCGTACAGCATCTAAGAATGGTGGAAAGTTTGGCCTTTTCAAGAGCGGAAAATAGCCGGATAGGAGAGGATTATGCGGAAACATCGAAAACATAAAGGAGAAGGCGGGTTTAATGTATGGCGCGCTTACTCAGATATGATGGCCGGTCTGCTTCTCCTGTTTGTCCTGATCATGTGTGTGACCCTGTTCCAGGCGCAGAAAAGCTATGACGACAGTATCAAGGAGCGGGATGACAAGCTGGCGCTTCAGCAGCAGTACACAGCGGAGATCGAGAACAAGCAAAATACCGTGGATGAGCAGGCAAACCAGATTCAGAGCCAGGACGAACTGCTTGCCAGCCAGCAGGCAGCTTTGGATGAGCTGGCGGCAAAACTGGCCAGCCAGCAGGCTACTTTAGATGACCAGGCGGCAAAGCTTAGTGACCAGGAATCTCAGTTAAATACCCAGAGTGCACTGTTAAGCCAGCAGCAGTCTGACCTGGATACCAAGACCGCCCAGCTGGCAACCCAGCAGGCAAAAATTGACAACATCATCGGCGTCAAAGCAGATGTCATTGAAGCACTGAAAGAAGAATTCCAGAAACAGAACTTGAACGTGGACATTGACTCACAAAGCGGAGCCATGGCCCTGGATTCCAGTGTTATGTTTGATTACAACCAGGCAGAGCTTACCGAGGAAGGACAGCAGGTGCTTTCGGAAGTCCTTCCCATCTACTGCCAGGTACTGTTAAAAGATGAGTATTCCGATTATCTGGCAGAGATCATCATTGACGGATATACGGATACCTCCGGAGATTATAGTTATAACCTTGAGCTTTCCCAGAAGCGTTCCCTGGCAGTGGCCCAGTACCTTCTGTCTATTGAGGGAGACTTCTTAAACAGTGAAGAACGCCAGCTCTTGCAGGACCGTCTGACGGTGAACGGACATTCCATGAGCAATCCCATTCTGGATGCAGATGGAAATGTAGATATGGATGCTTCCAGACGTGTGGAAGTCAAGTTCCGCCTGAAGGATGAAGAGATGATTCAGGAGCTGACTAAGATCATGAGCAGTCAGGAAGAGGACACACCTTCCAGTGAAAGCAGCGAAACAGCAGCAAAGACCGAAACGGAAACGCAGACGGAGACAGCTGCCCAGTAAGATAGAAAGGATGACAAACATGGAGCAGAGTGTAAAAGCATTTGTAACCGAGAAGACAAAAGAAGTATTAAATGCAGGTTCTGCCTGCCAGGAGTTAAAGGATGCAGCGCAGGCATGGCTGGATGCACTGGGAACAGACAAAGAAGCAGAGGTTTCCAAGGCCTATGTGCAGGAGCTGGAAGAAGATGTGACCTCCATTGACGGACTGATCAGTTTTGCAGAATCCGAGATGGGTGCAAGAGTATTCGGCGAAGAAGCAGGTGCAGTTGCAGAGCATGGCAGACAGGTCAAATCAGCGGGCGGCAAATACTGTGATTGCCCGGCATGTGCAGCAGGCGCAGCGATCCTGGAGAAAAAAGCAGAACTTCTGAAATAATCGTAATCATTGCCCTAAAAAAAGATCCCTGGATGTGAGGGATCTTTTTTTGCACAGGAAATTGCTTTCCTGCAAAGGAAAACACGCTCTGCGTTAAGAAGCTTTTACCACCAGGGTGCACTTAGCTGTTTTGCCGGAAGCACTCTTGACGGTAATCACTGTCTTTCCAGGAGAAAGAGTGGTGACGATGCCGGTACGGCTGACTTTGGCCACAGACGGAACAGAGGAGGTAAAGGCCAGCTTGTCATTGGCGGTGACAGGAACACGGGTTAGGGCCAGCTTCTGCCTGGTACCCGCAGTCAGGGTGACTTTCTTTTTCTTGAAAAGAATGGAAGTGGTCTTTACTGTCTTTTTTTGTACTTTGATCCGGACAGAGGCTTTGGCACCGCTCTTCATGATAAGAGTGATGGTGGCAGAGCCTTTTTTCTTGGCCTCCAGCTTGCCGGTTTTGGGGCTGACATATACCACCGAAGGATCGGAAGAGGTCCATTTGGAAACAGAATCTGCAGAAGCCTGTTTGGCAATCTGGATGGCAGTGCTTCGCTGTCCGACCTGCATGGTGGAAGAAGAAGCATTTAAGGTAACAGAGGCAGTTTTCTTGGCAATGGTCTTGGTGCCTCCTGTGGCGCCGCACACGGTACAGGTTTTGGTTTTGGTGCCAGTTTTAAAAATAGTAGCCGCCTGGGTGACCACCCAGCTCCAGGTATGCTTGTGGGTGCCTGTCAGCTTGTAGGAGGTTTTGGACATGGGATAAGTGGTGTTAAAGGTGCTGGTTTTGAACCGGTCGTCCCTAGTATGTCCGTAAAAGTCCTTGTTGGATTTGAGAAAATACAGGAAAGAGCTGGCATCATGGCCGGCATCCCAGGTACTGTCCAGATTATAGTAGGAGGAACCGACCTTTACAATATTCCAGCCGTGGCGGACGCCGCTTCCGTCTCCAGAGATAAAACGGCAGGAAATACCGGACATGCGCATCATGCGGTATAACAGACTGGCGTAACCCTGGCATACGGCAGTACCTTTTTCCAAAGCATTGTAGGCTGTGTATTTTCCTGTGCTGTCGTTGTACAGGTTGGCATAATCGTAGGTCACGTGGCTGGTGATATAGACATAAATCCGTTTTGCCTTTTCAAACTCGCTTTTTCCATCCAGGTCAAGCGAAGCAAGAACACGTTTTAGATCTGTGGTCAGTTTCTTTTCCTGGGCAGCAGTGGTGTAGTATTTGATTTTTGGAATGCTGATCTCGCAGCAGTAAGAAGAACCGGAACGGTAGAGCGTATATTTAGCGTTCTCAAATCCACCAAAATGCCAGCGCAGATAATCGCCTTCATAGGAAGCGCAGCCTGGAAAATCCTCCATTGAATCATAAATCAGCGAAGTGATCAGTTTTGCCATAGTAGAATGAATGGCATTTCCGGACCCTGTAGCAAAGGGGGTGGAGGATACGAGAATCAAAGAAAAAGAAGTATGTCTGGCTACCATTTCCTGACGAATATAGTTTTTTGCAGAGGAAGTGCTGGAAAAGGTGGGAACAATGGATAAACTCTGCGTTTCAGGAAGTCCGCTGCTGTACAGAGAAAGTCCGCCGTTTGAGTCAAAGAGATCTTTTTCAGTGAGAACATCTGCATAATCCGGGTTTATGCTGGTGATAAAACCAGAACTTGTTTCCTCACCAAATCCTGCCATTCCAAGACAGAGGAAAAGCAGAACGGGAAGAAAAAAAGAAATCAGTTTTTTCATATTTTCATAAGTCCCTCCTATGATTTTCTTACTGAATTTATCATACAGAAAAAAATTAGAATAATCAAGAGGCTTTAAAAGATTGAATCAGCTCATCTAAGGGTTGGAAGCGGTACCCCATCTCTTCAAACTTGGTGAGAAGCTCATCTAAAATTTCCGCATTGGTCTTGGAAGTGTTGTGAAGCAGCAGCACAGCCCCTGGATGGACGCGGCCAAGAAGCTTTTGAAAAGCCTCATCATGAGAAGGCTGGGCATCGGTGTTCCAGTCTACGTAGGCCAGGCTCCAGAAAAATGTAGAATACCCAAGATCTTTGGCCATCTTTAAGTTGGTTTCACTGTATTTTCCCTGAGGAGGCCGGTAGTAGGGAGAAATGGATTCCCCGGTGATCTCCTGATACAGGTTCTCTACAGCACTGAGTTCA
The DNA here is from genome assembly GCA_905214955.1 of uncultured bacterium. GTDB lineage: Bacteria > Bacillota > Clostridia > Lachnospirales > Lachnospiraceae > Limivivens. The sequence goes on along the minus strand of CAJMON010000106.1, from coordinate 498 downwards.
GCAGAAAAATCTCCCACAGAAGAAATTTTTGACATATCCGGGTGATGGTAGGTGTGATTTCCAACGGTATGTCCTTCCGAGATCATCCGTTTTACAAGATCCGGGCTGGTTTCCAGAAAGTGTCCTACCACAAAGAAGGTGGCAGGAGCCTGGTGTTTTTTTAAAGCGTCCAGAATCTGGGGCGTGTTGCCGTTTTCATATCCACAGTCAAAGGTGAGATAAAGCACTTTCTCGGAGGTTTCCTGCATGTAATAGGCATCAAAGTCTTTCATCTTGGAAGCTGTGGTATTGGCGACAGGTGGTTTTCCCTCTTCCTGAAAGCTTAGTCCCCAGCTGTCAGAAGCTGGCAGAACAGAAGTTTCTGTGGAACTGGGAAAAAGGGCGGACAGAGCAGAAATACCCTGTCCGGCTAGTCTTCCGGCACAAAAGGCACAGAAAAAAAGAAGAGGAAGGATCAAAAGAGGTTTCCATTTCTTCATAAAGATGGTTCCCTGTTTT
>CAJMON010000105.1 GCA_905214955.1 uncultured bacterium | reverse complement strand
GGAATATTCAATGTCGGAAAATAGGTACGGAAAATCAGAAAATATTCCACCCATCCGGTAATAAACAGTTTCAGAAATCCTGCCAGCCAGTTCACAATGTTGTACACTACCTGAGACAACAGTTCATAAGCAAACTTTAAAAACTCGCTCACAGCCCTTTACTCCTCCTTTTCTTTCCGTCCCTGTCTGGCTTCTTTCAGCGCCTTTTCCGCTTCTGCTTTCAGACGCTCCGCTTCCTCTTTCATTTTCTTTGCTTCTTCCAAAGCTGCCTGGGCATCTGTCTTTCCGGCTTTTTCTGCTGCAGCTGCCTGTTCTTTGGCAGTCTCTACTGCAATGGCACGTTTTAAACGGATGCTGATCATAATCAGATGATAAATCTGGTAAATGAAGAACAACAACATGGGCAGCACAATCACCACCAGAAATCCGGTGCTGCTGGAAAGAAAATCCATCACATTCCCAAGTTTTGGAATACGCCCCACATATTTTCCAACGATATCACCATCTGAAATCACATGAGTATCTGCAATTCCGTTGTTGTTATCACCCATGGTGGTGTAGCTTCTTACATCTCCCATGGCCTCAATGGAAGCAATTCTATGTGTATTCAATGCATATTCATTGTTCAGAATCGTGTGGAAACAGATAATGTCTCCTTCCTTCAGGGAAGAAGGATCGCATTTTTTGATCAGAATCAGATCCCCTTTTTCAAAGGTGGGAGACATAGAATCTGACAGAACACTCAGCGGCGTATAGCCCATCAGATTGGCCACATTCTGATTGTCTCTGGTTGCCATGGTGGTAAATGCATACAGTGCCGCGATCAGGATCACTGCCCACAATAACACACTCACTAGTATACTTCCTGCACGTTTTAATACTTTCATTCTTCTTCTCCTTTGTTTTTCGTACTTTCTGTGCCTTGTTCGGTTACTTCTCCGGAAAATCTCAGCCGGATACTGTAATCTGCTTCTTTTAATTCATCCGTACAGGCAGGATCCGTTCCTTCCATCCAGATATGAATCAGCACTGCCTTGTCTTCCCCCTCTTTCAGAGAAAACAGCTGATTGTTAGTGGACAGCTCCATAGCATCTTTTCCAGGCAGGCCGAAAATTTCTGCATTTCCTTCCTGTGCTCTGGTATCGCCCATCCCTGGATCATACACCCAGGTCTGCCCATCTGTGGAAAAACTGATCCTCATCGCTTCTGGCAATGCTGCATTGTCGGAGCTTATCTCCGTGCCGTCTCTGGCTCCCGTACTGCTGTCTGCACTGGTCAAATGCACCAGCATATCTTTTCCTGCCATAAAATGCAGGGTAAAGGTCAGATACGCTCCCTTGGTATCCGCAACTTCTGTACCATTTTCATAGGTAAATACCGTCTGATCCGATGTAGTAACCGGTTCCAGAGGTGTCTCTTTCATGGAAAATCCTTTTTCCTGGTGCATCCTTTCCGCAATCTTGTCAAATGAAAGAGTTCTGACATACTGCTCCAATGTCGAATGTGCATCCAGATCCATCCGCATGTCCACATCCGTAACGATATCCAGGCTCATGGTGCGCACTCTGGTATTGTCTGCAATGGAAAACCATGCCACCGTAGCGGCTGTCACAGCTGCAAGGGCCAGAAGTACCAGCACAATCGATGTATAAATCTGCTTTTTCATCCCACACCTCCGCTGGAAGCTGTTCCATAAAATGCCAGATGAATGTCCGCACTGCTTCTGCTGATTCCTCCGGCTCCGTCATAGCAGTCCGGATCGCAGCCTTCTATATAAAAATAAACATCCACAGTATAAACCTTTCCAAGTTCCATAGCAATCAGGGGGTGGTCCGGAATGGACACCTGATCTGTTTCCAGGCTGATGGTGTAATCTGATACTGGAACGCTTGGGTCCGCCACCGGTACCACTGCTCCGTTCTGATAAGACAGCACCTGGCCGCTTCCAATGTTTGTACCATTTACTACAGTGTTATTCACCTGCGCTCCAGAATGATTAGAATTTTCTGTAAGCCGCAGAATCACCGCTGAGGATGCATCCTGATTAAATTTCAGTCCCAGTCTGGCCGCATTTAGCAGCTGTCCTTCCACTGCTTCTCCAAGAATGCCGCCGCTCTGGTCCAGGTACAGATTCATAACCGTTCCCTGGGGCCATCCCTCTCCCACTGCCCTTACATAAATTCTTCCGTGAAAATAATTGCTCTCATCCGTCACCGGCTGAAAATAGGCGGCCTGACCATCCACCGTAGAAGGTGAATACACAAAGCTGGCCAAGTCCGCCGTGGACACCGGCATCAGCCATCCGGCATCAGTTCCATTTACCTGGGAAATAGAAGCCGTTTCCACACTCTGAAAAGCACCTTCTCCCTGCTCACTGATCTGCAGTTCCAGTGTCTGGTCACCAGTTCTTGTCACCGCCGTGCTGGTGGACACAGATTTATTGGAAGTAAACCAGGCGTAAGTAGCCGCTGTCAGGGCCAGCAGGGCCGCAATGGCTGTCACCACCTGGTACCATATTCGAAAGAGTCGTTTCACTGTGCACTGCTCCTTTCTCCATCTGCATCCACGCCTGCGAACCCAAGCTGCAGGGCTCCGTCCAGATTTTGAACCGCATTGGAACAATGTTCATCACAGCCTTCCAGATACAGCCAGAACCGCACCTGGGCAGCTTCATCTTTTTCCAGCGTACACAGCTTTTCTTCTCCTGCTGTAAACGTGCCTTCGGATGCACCGCTTCCTGCAAAAAAATTCTGAATTTCCACTGCCGGATCTGCCGTGTAGGATGCCTGTCCATTTTCAGAAACAGACGCTACTACGGTGCCGTTTTCCGGAACAGTCTGTACTGCCTGGGCGCCTGCGGTCTGTCCTAAGCCATCCAGTTTGAAAATACGGCGTTCTTCCCCGGCTCTGGTGCTGATGATCATGCCAAGACGCATAGCCGCAAGCGTCTGGCCATTGCTTCCAAGATTCAGTTCTTCCTGATTAAAATACACATCACAGGATACATTTTCACATTTTAAATAGAGGGTTCCATGCACGATCTGGCTGTTTAATGCATCTTCTGCACGCTCATAAAGAACGGTAATGCCATCTGCATTCTGACAGGTTCCCTGGTAAAAATTCTCAAGATCCGCCGTAGATACCGGTTCCAGTCCATCCGGATTTCCAGATGTGATCAGATCACAGGTCTTATCAAAAGGTCCTGCTTCGGCATTTCCGATCAGAAGCACTGCATCTCCGCTGCTGATCGTGCCTCCCGCAGGTGTCACATTGGTGGAAGCAGACCCGGAAAATGTAAACCATGCATACGTAGAGCCTGTCAGAGCTGCCAGCAGAAGCAGTACCCACAGGATGGCCATGCGCAGTGATTTTTTTAAATTTCTGGTTTCTCCCTCCACAATCTTTCCTCCTTTTTATTCATGCAGTCCTGCAAAAGAAACTGCCAGATTCTTTAACGTCTGGCTGCAAAGATTTGCCGTACAGTCTTCATCGCATCCTTCCAGCCAGATATAAAGGTCAATACGCACCAGCTCCCCCGGTTCTTTGTCCGAAGTGCCTGATACTGTACAGAGTTTCAGAGAATTTTCTTTCAATTCCACCTGCCCGGTGGTATTGTCATAAATACAGTAGGCATCCGAAGTATAGGGCGTAAAACTCACCGTTGTCCCGTCATTCTTCATACAGTCCAGCACATATCCCTCTTTTCCGGTAGCGGTATTGTACTGGGCTTCCGGATTTTTCTTGTCACTGATGGCAAAAATATATTCTCCCTGGGTTTCCCCCCCATCTGTGATTTCCCCAGGTTTATAAACTACCAGCCCCACCCGGATGGCAGACGAAATGGGACTTTTCTCGCTGCTGTCTTCAAAACCGATACCGGAAAGATAAACATCTGTGGCAGAACCATTCGTTCTTAAATACAGGCTGGTTTTGTAATAATCACTTTTTCTGCTCTGTCCAAAAACACTGGCCACCATCTCCGGCTGTCCATCGCTTCCTTCTGTAAATTCCTTTACCCGTTGAAATCCACCAGATATCCGGTTGGTAGACACAGGCGTTAACTGTCCGGAAAAACTGTCCAGCACAGCCGCAGAGCTGTAAGTTCCATCGTATGCGTTGCTGATCTGCAGATTGGCACCTGTGCCGGCTGCCATCCGCACATTGGTGGTATGCCGTTCTGTATTATACACATACCAGGCATACACTGCTGATCCCACTGCCAGGGCTGTGGCCAGCAGAGCCGCCAGGCAAAAAGTAAATCTTCTCTTCAGCTGTTTTGAATGTGTCTGTTCCTGCATACGCCACCTCCTTTTTACAACGTGAAACTGATCCCGCAGATCAATTGCTGATAAACTTCGCAACCGAATACAGCGCCCGGTTTACAGCCGCGGCGCTGCATCAATCAATTCTCTTTTTCTGTATGTTCTCCGTAAAAGCTGCATCCATGTTTTCCATGCTCTTTTACATAGTATAATGCCCGATCTGCATCCTTAAAAATGTTTTCACCCGGATTTTTTCTGTCAGAAAATGCCACTCCAACGCTTAAGGATACTCCTGGATACTCCTTTTCCCCCTTTGAAAGCGTCTGATTAATATTAGAAATCTTCTCCCGGATGGTGTACGCCAGATCGCTGGTCATTTCCACCATCACAATGGCAAATTCATCTCCACCGATCCTGCATATATAGTCGATACTCCGAAATGTTCTTTTCAGAAGACTGGCCGCTTCTTTTAAAATCTTATCTCCCATCGCATGTCCATAGGTATCATTAACGAACTTAAACGTATCCACGTCTAGCAGGATCATGGCAAACGGGCTCTCGCCATTTTCATAAATATCCAGAACCTTTTCAAACGATCCTCTGTTCAGCAGATCTGTCAGCGCATCATGCTCCGCCTCATGGCGCATCAGTTTCTGTGTTTCCTCATTTTCCTGATAGACTTTATTATAAGTCACTGCAAGGTTCTGAAGTTCTGCTGCTCCGATAACTGGAAAAATCTCTCCTAACTGAATGCTCTCATTGTAACTGATCAGTGGCTTTACGATCAGTTTTCTGACGCTCAGACACATCAGCATCATCAAACACACCAAGATCCCCACACCTATTTCAAGTTTTAAGTACATATCTGAAAAAATCGCTGCTGCTCTTCCCTGACTGTTTCTGGTCTGCTCTATCAGCCCATTCATACATTCTGTCACATTTCTTGTGATCTCGGTCCTTGCATCCTGATACTCATCATCACAGACAATCTTCTGGGCTTTCTGGAGTTTTTCTTCTTTTGACAGCTTTTCATCCTCATCCGCCAGTTTTGTCGTCTGAATACTCTCCGGCCAGGTGCTTTCCTCTTCTCCCTGCGCCTGTGCTGTCAGCCGCATAGAATAATATTCTGTCTGCATCAGTTTTTCGGAACACTCCATTGCCGACTGCAGCGCAGTAAAGACACTGGTTTCATCAAAATATTCTTTAAGACTTTCCAGTGCAGTTTCCCTGCGTCTGGTAACCTCAGCTTCTTCAAAGTATAAATCCATATATTCCCGCTGTCCGGTCATCGCATACAGCCTCACCTGTTCTGTCAGGTAATCTGAACCATCCTGTAGCTGTTTTGCCGCATTTTCGCAGGCAATGTATTGTTCTGTGGCAGATTGGAGTACCTGAAATTTCTTTTCTCCTGCCATGGAGATCAGGGCAAACAGAAATCCTACTATCAATGTAATGCCAATGTTCCAGGCACCCACCCGCCGGATTCTAATTTTTCGTTTCATTTTTCCCTGTGTCTCCCTTCGACTTTTCCGTTCCTTATTTAATCAAATGATACCTGCGAATTGTTCCGCTGACATCTTTAAGTATTGTAGCAGAAAAAAAAGCATTTCTCAATGAGAAACCCGACATTTTTTCGTATTTTTTTACCCTGTCTTTATGCTCTTATGTCCATTTCTCGACAGAGCGTTTCAAATTTTGTATTCAAAAAATATCTTTCCATGTTTCCGTCCGCTGACGAGCTCTCCCCTGGCACCACACAAAGGCTTTCTTCGAAATCGCTATAATCGAGTAGGAGGGAGTGATTAGCTCCCGTCCTCTCACACCACCGTGCGTAC
>CAJMON010000104.1 GCA_905214955.1 uncultured bacterium | reverse complement strand
CCGATGACTTACAATTCGGAAGTTCCTGTCATTAATCCGCACACGCTGAAATCCGGAAAAGATCTTTTTTCCGCAGAATATGCATTTCTTTTGAAAAAAACAAACTTCTTTTTAACAAAAGAAAAGAACTGGTCTGCGAGACAATTTCCCGTCAGGTCCAGTTCATTCATGAAACGTTTTATTCTTTTATGCATTGGGTGCCAGCTTGGAATCGTATTCTTCCAGATACGGAATCCGGCTGCGCACCTCTTTGATTTTCGTGTAATCCACGTCCCAAACGAGGACTTCTTCCTGCTCTTCAGATGCCTCTGCAGCCACTGCTCCGTCTGGAAATACCACTTTGGAATGACCGCAGGCCCCTTCTCCTACGTTGTTGATGCCTGCCACAAACACGGTGTTGTCCAGAGCCCTTGCCGGAAGCTGTATCTGCCACCGGTTCAGCGCCGGAATGCTCCATACCGAGGGCACCAAAATCAGCTGAGCGCCTTTTAATGCCAGGGTCCTTGCCGGTTCCGGAAATTCAATGTCATAGCAGATCAGAACTCCAAGAGTTCCCACCGACGTCTCTACCGGTTCATACTGCCTGGTTCCATGTGTAAAATACTTCTGTTCTCTTCCCCACAGGAAAGACTTCTGATATTCCTTTACGATTCTGCCGTCTTTTTCAATGACATACAGCCCGATATACAGCTTCTCTTCTTTTTTCTGGGGAAGCGGCAGAACGATGACCGTTCCGTTTTCCTTTGCAAGGCCTTGGAATTTTTCCAGAATCCAGTCGTTTTCCTGAACGGCCGCCTCAAAATCAAAGGTCTCCAGATAATATCCGCATGTCCACAGTTCCGGAAACACCACCAGTTCAGCTCCTTTTTCCACAGCCTCCCGGTACATCCCTACCCCTTTATCCACATTTTCTTTCACTTCTGTGGGTTTTGAGTGTAATTGTATCAATGCAAGCTTCATAATATCCTCCTATAATACGCTGGACAGAAACTGTCTCGTCCGTTCATTCTTCGGATGTGCGAAAATTTCTTTGGGATCCCCTTCCTCTACGATGTATCCGCCTTCCATAAAGATCAGATGGTTGGAGACTTCCCTTGCAAATCCCATTTCATGCGTTACCACAATCATGGTCATGCCTTCCTCTGCCAGATCCTGCATAACCTTTAACACCTCGCCTACCAGCTCCGGATCCAGCGCGGATGTAGGTTCATCAAACAGCAGCACTTTGGGATTCATCGCCAGCGCTCTTGCAATGGCCACTCTCTGCTGCTGGCCTCCTGAAAGATTAGACGGCCGCTCATCTGCCTTGCTCTCCAATCCCACTTTTCGAAGCAGTTCCATGGCGTGGGCTCTGTTTTCTTCTTTGGAAGCAATTTTCAGTTTATCCGGTGCCAGCGTAATATTTTCCAGCACGGTTTTATGGGGAAACAGATTAAATCTCTGGAAAACCATACCTACTTCTCTGTGAAGCTTTTTCCGGTCATAATCTTTGTCATTTACCACATCGCCCATATAATAAATTTTCCCAAAATTGGGTGTTTCCAGAAGGTTGATGCAGCGCAGGAAAGTACTTTTTCCAGAACCGGAAGGACCAATAACACTGATGACTTCCCCTTCTCTTACTTCCATATTAATGTCTTTTAAAACTTCCAGCTCTCCAAAGGATTTGGACAGCTTTTCCACGCGGATAATCGGTTCCGGCATTATTTCATCCTCCTTTCCAGCAGTGACAATACTCCGGACAGAATGGTATTCAGAAGAAAATACATAATAGCAAGGGCGGTATAAATTTCCACCGTCCGGAATGTGGAAGAAACCGCCTGAGAGGCCTGGTGAGTCATTCCGGCCACCCAGGAATTTATGACCAACATCCGCGTACTGACCGAAGAGCTTGGCATTCTGATGATTATGGATGAAGTAAAAACCGGATTCCGGGTAACCTTAGGCGGCGCTCAGGAATATTACCATGTGAAACCGGACCTGACTGCCATGGGCAAAGTCATTGGTGCCGGTTTCCCAGTGGGAATTCTGGGCATCGAATACTATGACCGGGACATTGTGGATTCTGTTGCCAAAGACACGAAAATGCCAGTTTCTCTGATCAGTGATGAAGAAGAAACTGCCAAAACTTCTTTCTTCCGCATGAAATTTCCGCTTGGCCGGGGGATCTCCGCCGTACAGGATGAAATTTTCGAGTCTCAGCGCCGGATCATCAGCAAGCTTGCCGACACCCAGAGCTGCATCATTGTAGGCCGCTGCTCCGATTATGTCCTGCGCAACCACCCAAGACTTTTCCGGATTTTTATTTATGCACTTTTTGAGGCCCGCTACCGCAACTGTGTGGAAAATCTTCACATGGAACCTGCAGAGGCCCAGAAAATGATTGCCGAAGTTGATAAGGCCAGAGATGCCTATCATCTTGGCTATGCCAAATACCTGCCTTATGATATCACCCACAATGAGCTCCTGGTGGACAGCAGCGTCCTGGGTGTAGACGGCACTGCAAAATATCTTTCTGAATTTGTTCTGCAGAGACTGTCGATTTCCTAAACTCCGACAAAAAACAGCCACAAGCCGATATGCATTGGCTTGTGGCCGTTTTTTCTGCAGCAGAATTCTATTTTACCAGAATTTGTCCCAGCACCTGTGCGGCTCTCTCGATATTTTGAAGATCCACAGAAGAATAATTCACCACATAAGTGTTTTCAAAGCTTTCTTTCTCTTCCCCATCAAAGTAATGGGACAAGGGTGCCAGCTTGATGCCCTTTCCTTTTGCCTCTTTTACAATCTCCTCCTCACTTTTTGCCGTGGAAATCTGCATCAAAAAATGGACACCGGCTCCTTCCTCCTGGATATTTACAAACCTGCCCAGAGGCTCTTTTCGAAATGCTTTCAGAATCGCATCCCGTTTCATCTGATAATAATTCCGAAGCCGGTTGATATGCTTTTCAAAACTTCCATTTTCCATAAACTTTGCCAGGGTATACTGTTCAAAATTAGAAACTGTACAGGAATAAAACGAAAGCTTCTGGTAAAATTTCTCTGTCAGAGTGAGTGGCAGAACCATATAGCTGATACGTACTGTAGAAGCGAGTGTTTTGGTAAAAGTATTCATATAAATCACTTTATCGGACACATCAATGCTCTGCAAAGTCGGAAAAGGTTTTCCGCTCAGACGCAGCTCACTGTCATAATCATCTTCAATAATATAGCGTTCCGGCGATTTTGCCGCCCATCCAAGCAGCTCATACCGTCTGCTCACCGGCATGACAATCCCGGTGGGAAAATGATGGGAAGGAGACGTATGGATAATATCCACCCGTTTTTCTTCCAATTCCTGAATGGATACCCCTTCTTGATCCATAGAAACCTTGGCATATTCTACTTTCATATTTTCATAAATTCTGGAGATCTTATGATACCCTGGATTCTCCACTCCGTAAATCCGGTCATTTCCAAGAAGTTGAATCAGAAGCCCGTGGAGATATTCTGTTCCAGCTCCAATAACGATCTGCTCCGGGTCTACCTGCATGGCGCGAAATTCCCGCAGATACTGTGCGATTGCCTGGCGAAGCTCTAAGATTCCTCCGCAGGGGGGATTGATCATCAGCTGCTTCTGATTATCATTGAGTACCTCCCGTACCGTCTTTGACCAGATTGCAAATGGAAAAATCTCACTGTCCGTCTGGTTGCTGGAAAAATCAGCAAAATAAGACGTCTCTCCTCCCGTCAAGCTCAGCTGCTCTTTTCTCACTGCTTTCTTTTCCATATAGGCACTGCTTAAATCCGAAACATAAAATCCCCGCTTTGGCATGGAATAAATATAGCCTTCTGCTAATAATTGTCCATACGCATTTTCTACGGTAATCACGCTTATACCCAGATTTTTCGCAAAACTGCGCTTGGACGGCAGCTTTTCTCCAGCCTTGATTTTCCCCTGTGTAATGTCATTTCGAATACATTTATATAAATATTCATACATAGAATCTGACCCTATATTTGTAAAGCTGTATGTCAACATCTGCTTTTTTTCTCCAATCTGACCTTACTGAATGTATTTATTTTGACAATTTTATAATGGTCACTTTTCCAGTATAATTCGTAACCAGGAAAAAATAAAGCGTACAATACAGGAGGTTTCAAAAACATGAGTACAACAAATGAAAGATATAAATTGAACAAAGAACTGGCACAGATGTTAAAAGGCGGCGTGATTATGGATGTCACCACACCGGAGCAGGCAAAAATTGCAGAAGCTGCCGGTGCCTGTGCTGTCATGGCACTGGAACGGATTCCCGCAGATATCCGTGCTGCAGGCGGTGTTTCCCGTATGAGTGACCCGAAAATGATCCAGGGCATTCAGGATGCGGTATCCATCCCGGTTATGGCCAAATGCCGGATCGGACATTTCGTGGAGGCTCAGGTTCTTGAAGCCATTGAAATTGATTACATTGATGAAAGTGAAGTCCTCTCCCCTGCCGATGATGTTTATCATATCAACAAACGCAATTTCCGTGTTCCCTTTGTCTGCGGCGCCAAAGACCTGGGAGAAGCCTTAAGACGAATCAATGAAGGTGCTTCTATGATCCGTACCAAGGGCGAACCGGGAACTGGCGATATTGTCCAGGCAGTGCGCCACATGCGGAAGATGAACAGTGAAATTGCCAAACTGACCAGTATGCGGGAGGATGAGCTGTTTGAGGCTGCAAAGACCCTTCAGGTTCCTTATGAACTGGTATTATATGTACATGACAACGGCAGACTTCCGGTTGTAAACTTTGCTGCCGGCGGTGTGGCTACCCCTGCGGATGCCGCTCTGATGATGCAGCTGGGTGCAGAAGGTGTCTTTGTTGGCTCTGGTATTTTCAAATCCGGAAACCCGGCAAAAAGAGCTGCTGCCATCGTAAAAGCCGTTACCAATTATACCGATGCGAAACTGATTGCAAAACTTTCTGAAGATCTGGGAGAAGCCATGGTCGGCATCAATGAACAGGAAATCGCCTTACTGATGGCAGAAAGAGGAAAATAATGACCGTTGCAGTTTTAGCACTCCAGGGTGCTTTCGCAGAACATGAAAAAGTATTACAGCGTCTGGGCGTAAACTGTATCGAGCTTCGTCAGGCCAAAGATCTGGAAACGCCTTATGACGGCATTGTCCTTCCCGGCGGAGAAAGTACCGTCCAGGGAAAGCTTTTAAGAGAGCTTGGAATGTTTGACAAGATCAAAGAACAGATTAAGCAGGGAATGCCGATTCTTGCCACCTGTGCCGGCCTGATTCTGCTGGCTTCCGAAGTAGAAGAGCAGAAAGGCTGTCACTTCGGCACGATTCCCATGTGTGTCCGCCGAAATGCCTACGGCAGACAGCTTGGAAGCTTCCACACCACATCAGAAGTAAAAGGTATCGGCGAAGTGCCCATGACCTTTATCCGTGCCCCGTATGTGGCCAGGGTTGGAGATGGTGTTGAGGTTCTCGCCGAAGTTGATGAAAAAATTGTCGGCGTACAGTACCAAAATCAGCTGGCATTTGCATTCCACCCGGAATTGGATGAGGATACCAGAATTCACGAAAAATTCCTGAAGTTGATCAAGCCATAAAAATACGCTTTGCGCGTCTCTCAAATTATCGTGGCAGTTACCAAATTCTCGTGCAAGTGCGGACTTTGCCCTGTTTCTTTGCATAAATTAAAACAGCCTGGCCGGAAAATTCTCCTTTCCAGTCAGGCTGTTTTATCTTTTTTAGGAAATCAGCGTCTCTGCCAGTCCTCCAACTCCATAAATATCCGCTGCATTTTTTACGCCATCTAAAATTTCTTCTCTGCTGAAACCATGTTCTGTGAGAAACTCTTCCGGCAGATCCAGAAGGTGTTCATAAAACAGCAGTGCCAGGTGAAGCTTTGTCATGTCTTTTCCATCCATCAGTTCGTACAGTTTATTTTCTGCCTCATTGATCTTTCCTTCCTCTGCCATTTCCAGAAGTTCTCTTCCGTCTTCCCCGCTCGGCGCATTGGTATCTGCGGGCGTATCCATCTTTTCTTTTTTATTAAACAACACCATCATCAACGCCCGGATCATCTGTTTTACCAGGCGCAGAATGTAATCCTCTTCGTATGCCATCCAAACATCTTCCTTTCTTTTTTCTAGCCCAGTGTTCGCCGCCTCTTGTCATTTTCAATCCACTCATCCAGTGTCAGAGGCGTATAATCGGAATACATGCAGAAACAGTTGATCATGTGGCAGGGAACCGGATGTTCCACTCCATCCATTCCCATCTTTGTGGTCTGCCTTGTCTGCTTGATAAAGTCATTCAAAAGCCGTTCATCCAAGGTATCGTGCACATGTCCGTAAAGCATGTAACTTCTGGGGTTTCCCTGGTCATCTGTTCTATACTGCCCATTGTAGCACAAAATGGGATAATGGCACAGTACCACTTTTCGCTTTTTGTCATGCAGTTCTTCATAAGGTTTGATCCACATAAACCGGGATGCATCATACGCTTTATTTTTTCCAAAACGGTCATGGTTTCCCTGGATTAAATACAGTTTTCCATTGAGTTTTTTCAAAAGTTCGTTGGTCTCTTCCGTTTTTCCCCAGGAAAGATCCCCTAAAATCACAACTTCATCTTCCGGGCGCACTTTGCCGTTCCATTTTTTCAGCATATACGCATTCATCTCTTCCGCATTCGCAAATCCACGGCAGTCCATCTGCCGGTTCAATGCATCGTGAAAAAAATGCAGGTCTGCAATGTAATACCGCATGGGATTCCCCCTTTTCTAATTTTGCTGTTATACAAAAAGACTGCTACAATCCGCAGTTTTGCGAATCATAACAGCCTTGGCTTTGTACCTTCAAAACCACATACAGAACTTTTTTCATCCATTTACCCAAACCTGCT
>CAJMON010000103.1 GCA_905214955.1 uncultured bacterium | reverse complement strand
GGCTTAACCACAGAAATCTGCTGTTAAGCCGCATCAATTATCATAGAAGATCTGAATTTACAGAAAAATTTTACACTGTCTTTTTTCACAAAAAAAGGCTGCAGAATCTACTCCCGTAAAACCCGAGTACTCATTCTGCAGCCAGTCAGTCATGGTAAATCTTACTTTAGACACTAAGCTTTGCGTAACATCCTTTCGAATGTCTTGCCCCGCGTTTCCCTACTTTTCGGACATTATAGCACATGCAGAACTGAGAATGCAATACCCTATTTTTCGACATTTTCCTGTTTTTCCGCCACAAAATCCTGTTCTGCTGCCTGCGAAATTCCTGCCGGCATGGCTTCTGCCAGGAAATTCATTCTGGAGTAAATGCTGTACAGACCTTCCTGCATGGTCTTAACTTCTTTCATGTACTGTCCCACCCTGCGTTTTGCCGCGGACAGCTCTGTTCTTGCCTTTTCCACACTCTCCCAGTTTTTCTGCTGTTCTTTTTGAATGTTCAGTTCTTCTGCCAGTTCCTGGCTACGCTCCTCCAGCTGGAGATTTGCAAAGCGGAGCCTTGAGACCTCTTCTAAAAGCATCTGATTTTCCTGCAGGCTTCTCTGAAGCGTTTCTTCTTTTTTCTGCAGTTCTTCTTCTTTTTCTTTAAACTGTTCATTGGAATGTTTCGCCAGAAGCTCCTGCTCTCTTTTCAGTTCGCTTTTCTGGCGGGACAGATCTTCCTGGCGCAGTTTCAGATCCTGTCTGTCAAGCTTTAAGGTTTCCTGATCTTTTCTCACTGCTTCTGCTGCTTCCGCAATCTGTTTTTTCTGCTCCTCTTCCTGCTGCCTGCGAAGCTCTGCCTCTTTTACAGATTTTTCAAATATTGCCTTCATGGAACCCAGCTGCTCTTCTTTGATGGCAGCCTTTTTCTGAAAATCTGAGAGTTCTCCCTGTTTCTCATCCAGCTCCTGCTTGATTTTCCGGAATCTTTCGCCCTCTTCTTCCATCTCTTTTTGGAATTCTGCCAGTTCTTCTTTAGCTTTTCTCAGCTGGTGGCGCAGCTCGTTGTTTTCCTTCTGGCTTTCAAACTTTTCATCGTCCAGCTCTCTTTCCAGTTTTTTGATATAATCCTGTACTTCCCATTTATGATATCCGCCCCAGAATACCGTGCGGAATAATCCACTTTCTGCCATGTTCTCCTCCTGTGCCTTTTTTCTCTTTCATCCGGTTCCTTATACGATCTGGAAATTTTTGGAGATATAGTTTTTCACTTCCAGCAAAGACTCTGCCTTCAGTTCCAGTTCCACTCCTTTCGGTCCATCTGCCACCAAATCCGGTACCATCACCGGCATCATACCTGCCGCCGCGGCTGCCCTTAAACCATTGGGGGAATCTTCCAGGGCTATGGCTTCTCCAGGAGATACGTCCAGTGCCTGGCACGCCATAAGATAGATCTGAGGGTCCGGCTTGGAATGCTGCACCTGTCCGCCGTTGATCACTGCCTGGAAATACTGAGAAACACCGGCCTTTTTCAGATTTTCTTGTACATGTTGTGCGCTGGAAGAGCTGGCTACTGCCAGTTTGCAGTCCTGGCTTTTCAGATAATCCAGCAGTTCCTGCAGCCCTGGTTTTATCGGAAGTCCTTCTTTTTTCTGAATCTCTGCTCCTATCGAGCGGTAGGTTTCTGTAAACTGATCAAAGGGGAATGCTTCTCCGTACTGGTTTTTGAAATACTCCCGGCGTCCTTCCAGGTTCAGGCCGATGGTCTCTGTGATCCGGTAACCCAAAGGCTCATATCCCAGGCGCGGGCCTGCCGCGTCCCAGGAACGCTGGACAATCCTCTCTGTATCAAACATGAGTCCATCCATGTCAAAGACCACTGCCTTTAGCAGTTTCTTTTTTCCGGAATTAGATCCAAACTTTTCTTTTTCCAGAAGCTCATAGGTGACTCCATATTTTTCTGCAATGTCATGGGCATAGGAAAGTCCTGAAGGAGGCGCCACCCGTACCCGGTAAGACCGCTGTCCGTCCTCAGTCTCTGCCACCAGACTGGCAATCTGGCTGTCTCCTGTCTCTTCTTTGTTTAATGCCTCTGCCTCCCTGGCAAGCTTGTGCATGTGGGTATTGTAAATTGTTCGTACTCCCAGCCTCTTTAAAATCCGAACCACATCTCTTGCAATATAATATCCCTCTTCAAAAGAAGTGGTGGAAAAGGACTCATTTAACAGGAGCAGACTCCTCTTTCCGGCCGCCTTGAAAATATCCCGGAAACGGCTGGATTCTTCTCCCAGACGTCCCAGATCCATGGTCTGATTTTCGTCCGCCGGATAGTGGGTGAAAATGTTGTCTGCCGGGCTGAAAGAAAATTTTTCTGCCGGCACATAGATGCCTCCCTGCGCAAGGACAAAGGCAAGACCCACTGCCTGAGTAATGGTGGTCTTTCCTCCCCGGTTGGCTCCGGTAAGGATGTAGATCCGGTGCTCACCGCTAAAATCCAGGTCATTTGGCACAATGCTGTCCGGTCCTTCTTTTTTTTCTGACAATGCCTGGGCCAGGCGCAGGTTGTACAGCCCCTCTGTCTGCATTCCCCGCTCATCTGGCGGGCATACCTGCGGTTTGCACATGGAAAATCCTTCTTTTGTCAGGCGCTCCACATACTCTGCCCAGCGGATATAATAAAGGAATTCCGGTATCAGGTTGGAAATCACCTGAGTGCTCACTGCCACATGTCTGGACAGCACCGCTTTTAATTTTTTTACGATCCTGGTCAGCATGGCGCTCACTGCCCGGTCCAGTGTGCGCATCACATCCCCGCTTCGGCTGTCATCTCCAGTCTTCGCCATTCCCGGAAGTGCGGAAAATCCTCTGGACGCCATAAAGGAAGCCATCTGTTCCATGCCTTTTCCCGCTGCAGGTTCTCCCTGGGAAGTGCGGAAGGTGTACTGCTCCTGCCACTCATTGTCTTTCTGGATATCATCTTTCCGGTTCAGGAAATCGCAGAAATTGGAAATCAGGCCGGATTTGGTAAAGGGCTTTCCATTGATGGAAACGATACCCACTTCCACTGGCTCATACCGGTCATTTAAGTTGACTCCAAGGGTCACGCTTTTCACCTTGGAGGTGTCGGTCTTCATCTGCGCAATGTCTTTCTGAAGTTCTCCGAAACCGTGGTCTTCATAAAGATCTTTCACATATTTTTTCAGGCTTAAAAGGCCTTCTGACTGAATCTGGTTTTCATTCAGGCACTCATAAATTGCC
The DNA here is from genome assembly GCA_905214955.1 of uncultured bacterium. Classification (GTDB taxonomy): domain Bacteria; phylum Bacillota; class Clostridia; order Lachnospirales; family Lachnospiraceae; genus Limivivens. The sequence continues at coordinate 3,656 of CAJMON010000103.1, read as the reverse complement.
TGTACACACTGAATGTATTCGTTCATCTCATCCAGACGGTGCACCAGCTCCCATACACCTTCTGCATCGGTGTCTTTTCCAAAGCTTCCATATGTTTTCAGAAAATCCACCCGGTCCAAAAGCTTCTGCATCCGTTCCCGCAGACCTGGGAACCGTAAGATATCTTCAAATACATCACACCGATACTGAATCACTGCAGGATCATCTGTCAGATGCATCATGATTCTCTGCATCATTTTTTTCTCTGGTTCTAACTTTGTCAGACAGCCAATTACACTTTCCAGAGAAAGGTCATGTGCAGCTGTTTCCGACAAAACTTTATATTCCAGCCGTTCTCCGCCTGGATAAAGCAGACTGAAATCTCCCATACCTTCCACCGCACTCCTTTTGTATTCTATTTTATCAATCCCTTTTGTCTGTTCTGTGTTCTATGTTTTTTATTTTAGCCCACCATACAGAAAAAAGCCAGCATCTTTTACCGATGCCGGCCTTTCTTTTTATCTTTTCATAGAATTTTCACACAGGCTGTTTTGTTTCTTTTGCTGCTTATTCTGCTGTTTTCAGGCATTTCTGCATTACTGCGTAAGTGCCTTCTGTTTCAGACATCTTCATAGCCTCGGTTACTGCGTCTAACAGTCCCGGAATTTTTGTCAGATCCTCACCCCAGAAATCTGTGTTGGACAGAACTTCTTTTGCCAGTACTTCTGCGCTGTCATTCTTGTGTGCATCGTAGAACTTCAGGATCGGAAGATCATCTTTGATTTCGTACTCGTTGTTCTTTCCAGCTGCATTTCTTACGCCGGTGAAATGGCTATCTTCCAGTTTAGTTCCTCTGTAGAATTCAATATAGAATGCCAGGGATGCTGCAATGCAGGCCGGTACCTTTCCATATTTTGCTACATAGCCTTTCAGAGACGGCATAACACGCGCTTTCCACTTGGAAGTGGAGTTCAGGGAAATTGCCAGCAGTGCGTGGTCTACAAACGGGTTGTTGAAACGCTCGGTTACTGCAGCTGCAAACTCTTTCAGCTCTTCTTCTGGAAGGGTCAGGGTCGGGATGATTTCATCGTAAATGGTCTTGTTCATGAATCCGCAGATCACTTCGTCATGCATACAGTCACGCACAATGTCCTGTCCTGCCAGATAAGCACCCAGTACCATAGAAGTATGGGCACCGTTTAAGATACGTACTTTTCTCTGTTTGTACGGTTTGTGGTCGTCGCAGATCAGGATAGGCAGCCCAGCTTCTTCTACCGGCAGTTCTTTCTTGATAGACTGCGGTCCTTCGATTACCCAGAAGCCAAATACTTCACCGGTATCAATCAGGTTGTCTTCATAGCCCAGTTCTTCGCAGATCTGTGCAGCTTCGTTTCTGGGATATCCGGTAACGATACGGTCTACCAGTGTGGAACAGAAGGTATTTTCTTCTTTTACCCAGGTCTTGAACTCTTCGCCTAAGTTCCACTGGTCTACATACTGCAGAACGCATTTTTCCAGTTCTTTTCCGTTATTGTCAATCAGTTCGCAGGAAAGGATGATGAAACCTTTTCCTTTTTCTTTTCCGAAATGTTTGAAACGCTCATACAGGAACTGAGTCAGTTTTCCAGGATAGCTGGAAGCCGGAACATCTTCAAATTTGCACTCCGGATCGTATGCGATACCAGCTTCTGTGGTATTGCAGCTGATGAAACGCAGATCCGGGTTCTTTGCACAGTCTAACACTGCCTGATAATCCTCATACGGATTTAAACAGCGGCTTACGCTGGAGATAACACGTTTTGCGTTTACTTTCTGGCCATTTTCAAATCCTCTCAGGAATAAGGTGTACAGACCTTCCTGTTCATTGATCATCTTTGCAAGACCCGGAGCGATGGGCTGTACCAGAACGACTTTGCCGTTGAAGCCAGCTTTTTCATTCATCAGGTCAAACCAGTAATCTACGAATGCACGCATGAAGTTTCCTTCACCAAACTGGATCACTTTCTCCGGTGCATCTTTTAAGATATATCCATCGTATCCTGTTTCTGCCAGTGTTGCATAATTTAATTTCTTCATTTCTCTATATCCTCCTTAAGATTGTGTAATCCTTATTTTACAGTGTTACTCCCTGTTTAAAGATTGCCATATCGTGGAATCCTTTTTCCTCTGCCTTGACTTTCTTGCCAGAAGCCACATCCAGAACATAATGGAACAGTCTCTGTGCGGTTTCTTCCATGGTGCTGTCCTCTACAATGACGCCGCAGTTGAAGTCAATCCAGTTGTCTTTCTTCTTGCTCAGTCCCGTATTGGTGGAAATCTTCACCGTGGGAACTGGTGAAGCGAAGGGGGTTCCTCTTCCGGTTGTAAACAGAACTATGTGGGCTCCGCTGGCTGCCAGGGCAGTAGCTGCCACCAGGTCATTTCCCGGTGCGCTTAAAAGGTTCAGTCCTTTGTGGCATACCGGCTCGCCATACGCCAGAACACCTTCTACTGCTGCGGTTCCGCTCTTCTGGGTACATCCAAGGGATTTGTCCTCCAGAGTGGAAATACCGCCGGCTTTGTTTCCCGGTGACGGGTTTTCGTAAATAGTCTGATTGTGGCTCTTGAAATAATTTTTAAAGTCATTAATCAGATCCACAGTCTTTTCAAACAGTTCTTCATTTGCGCAGCGGTCCATCAGAATCGTCTCTGCGCCGAACATCTCCGGTACTTCTGTAAGGATGGTGGTCCCGCCTTTGGAAATCAGCATATCGGAAAAAGCTCCCACTGCCGGGTTGGCGGTGATGCCGGACAGTCCGTCTGAACCTCCGCACTTCATACCGATAATCAACTCTTCTGCGCTGATCTTCTCTCTCTGGAAGGTCTTCACATACTCTGCTAAATCTTCCAGAATCTTCAAAGATTCTTCAATCTCATCCTCGCACTCCTGAGAAACCAGGAAGCGGACTCTTTTCTCATCGTACTCGCCGATGTATTTCTTCAGCTCTGTGATATTGCTGTTCTCACAGCCAAGTCCCAGAACCAGAACGCCGCCTGCGTTTGGATGATTCACCAGGTCAGCTAAAATCTGTCTGGTGTGCTCCTGGTCATCTCCCATCTGGGAACATCCATACGGATGTGGGAATGCTGCCACGTCCTCCAGGCTTCCTCCCACCAATGCTTTGGCTCTGCGCTCAATGGCAGTCGCTACATTATTGACACAGCCAACTGTAGGAATGATCCAGATTTCATTACGGATACCGACTTTTCCGTCCGGTCTGCGGTAACCCATGAAATACGCTTTCTCGGTCTCCGGAATATCTGTGGGCACCTTATGATAGGTATATTCCAGCAGATCTCCCAGTCCTGTTTTGATATTGTGGGTATGTACCCACTGTCCTTCCCCAATATTCTGCTTGGCAATGCCAATGGCATTTCCATATTTGATAACCTTTGTTCCCTCCGGCATATCACACAAGGCAAATTTGTGTCCCTGGGCAATGTCTTCTTTTAAACAGACCTCTTTCCCGTCTACCTGGCACACGGTTCCAGCTGCCAGCGGTTTCAATGCCACCGCTACGGTATCACGCGGATTGATCTTTAAATAGCTTTGCATTTTCCTTCTCCTCCGAAATGTAAGTGCTTACATTAATAATTACACCTTTTTCCTCTTCTTGTCAATGTTTTTTTCCAAAATT
>CAJMON010000102.1 GCA_905214955.1 uncultured bacterium | reverse complement strand
GAAAAACAAATTAAAACAAACATAAAAATAACAAAATAACACAAAAAAGCAGATATACAGCGAAAGAACGGGATACTGGAAACAGCAAGCAGACAGGATGCCGGAAGTATTTCAAAAATGGAGGTTAGAATATGAAAGTACTGGATTCAAAATTTATGCGTGGATTTATCAAAATGGCAGATGACGGTTATCAGCAGGGATGGCATGAGAGAAACGGCGGAAATCTTTCTTACCGTTTAAAAGAGGCAGAAGTGGAGGGCATCCGCCCAAGACTGAATTTTAACGGAGAGTGGCTGCCCATCGGCACCAGCGTGCCGGGACTGGCAGGAGAGTTCTTCCTGGTAACAGGAACTGGAAAATATTTCCGTAACATTATTGTGGATCCGGAAGCCTGTCTGGCCATCATTGAACTGGATGAGAAGGGCGAAAATTACCGGATCTGCTGGGGGCTGGTAGAGGGCGGAAGACCTACCAGTGAGCTGCCTACCCACCTGATGAATCATGAAGTAAAAAAGCGTGTGACAAACGGAAAGCACCGGGTCATTTACCATGCCCACACCACCAACACCATTGCCCTGACTTTTGTCCTTCCTTTAAAGGACGAGGTCTTCACTAGAGAGCTGTGGGAAATGGCTACTGAGTGTCCGGTAGTCTTCCCGGAAGGCGTGGGCGTCATCGGATGGATGGTTCCAGGAGGAAGAGAAATTGCAGTGGCCACCAGTCATCTGATGGAGCAGTACAATGCAGTCATCTGGGCGCACCATGGCATGTTCTGCTCCGGAGAGGATTTTGACCTGACTTTTGGTCTGATGCACACCATTGAGAAATCTGCAGAGATTCTGATTAAGGTGTTATCTATGGCTCCTGCAAAGCGCCAGACTATCACTCCGGAGAATTTCCGGCAGCTGGAACAGGGATTTTCCATTTCCCTTCCGGAGCGGTTTTTGTATGAAAAAAAGACGATAGAACCGTAAAAAAAGACAATTTTCGAGTGCAGTTTGCGCATTGCGCTTTTAGATAAAGTGAGGTATACTTTGACGGTATGAAGTTGAAAGCGAGATGAGAGATATGAAACTGCTGTATCAATTTGGCGTGATTATGACGGTTACTTTTCTGGGAGAAATTCTTCACGGACTGATTCCTCTGCCCATTCCTGCCAGTATTTACGGTCTTCTGCTGATGCTGGCTGCTCTGTGCACCGGAGTGGTCCGCCTGGAAAAAGTAAAAATTGCAGGAGATTTTCTTCTGGAGATCATGCCTCCTATGTTTATTCCGGCCGCGGTAGGACTGCTGACTGCATGGGCAGACTTAAAAGCGATTCTGGTTCCGGTTCTGGTCATCACAGCGGTGACTACCGTTCTGGTAATGGCTGTGACAGGAAGGACTGCACAGACTGTGATCCGGAAAGGAAAAGGAGGTAGAGACCATGAATGAGTTTTTAGCGGGTTCTATGTTTTTTGGAATGGCAGTGAGCCTGGTCGGATATGGACTTGGGCTGTTTTTAAAAAAGAAATTCGGCTGGGCCGTGTTAAATCCTCTTCTGATTTCCATTGTCTTTGTCATCGTTGTCTTAAAGGTGCTGCATATTGATTATGCGTCCTATGAATCGTCTGCCAAATATTTGAGCTACCTTCTGACACCTGCCACGGTATGCCTGGCCATCCCTCTGTATCAACAGATTTCCCTGCTGAAGAAAAATCTTCTGGCAGTGGTGCTTGGGATTGTATCTGGTGTTCTGGCAAGTCTTGGAGGTGTTCTGGTTATGGCACTGGCTTTTGGATTAAACCATGAGCAGTACGTGACCCTGCTTCCGAAATCTATCACCACAGCCATTGGTATGGGCGTGGCAGACGAACTGGGAGGAATCACCACCATCACCGTAGCAGTGATCATTGTGACCGGAGTCCTTGGAAATGTGATCGGAGAAATGGTATGTAAGATCTTCCATATAGAAGAGCCTATTGCAGTGGGACTGGCTCTTGGAACCAGCGCACATGCCATCGGAACATCCAAAGCACTGGAGCTGGGAGAGATTGAGGGAGCCATGAGCAGCTTGTCCATCGCAGTGGCAGGTCTTCTGACCGTGATTCTGGCTTCCGTCTTTGCAAATTTTTTATAATACAGAAACAAAAAGTCTGAAATCACGATGTGCCTGCACTGGAATGGTTTTTGGACTTTGGGGTCCGCCCGGTCTGCAAAAGCGGAGCGTAGACATAAAAGTGGAGCGTCAGCTTCACGATATGCAAATGACGGGCAGAATTGCGGAAGTGTGAAGCACGGAGCAATTCACAAGGTATTATATTTAATAAAAAAGCTGGGGAACAAACCATTTGGTCTGTTCCCCAGTTCTTTTCTGATACAAAGGATATTGAAAAATCAGACAATACCCTGTGCGTTCATAGCATCTACAACTTTTTCGAATCCGGCAATGTTTGCGCCTGCTACATAGTTGCCTTCCATACCGTAACGCTTTGCAGCATCTGCGGCATTGTGGCAGATATTGATCATGATCTGCTGCAGTTTGGCATCTACTTCTTCGAAGGTCCAGCTTAAACGCTCGCTGTTCTGGGACATTTCCAGAGCGGAGGTAGCAACACCGCCTGCGTTGGCAGCTTTGCCCGGTGCGAAGATCACGTTGTTTTTCTGCAGATACTCGGTAGCATCCAGAGTAGTCGGCATGTTTGCACCTTCGCATACAGCCAGGCAGCCATTGGCAACCAGAGCCTTTGCATCCTCTAAGAGCAGTTCGTTCTGAGTAGCGCAGGGCAGAGCCAGATCACACTTAACGGTCCATACGCCGCGTCCCTCATGATATTCAGAATTCGGACGATAATTCTTGTACTCGGTCAGACGGGCACGTTTTACTTCCTTGATTTCTTTCAGGGCAGTTACATCGATGCCTTCCGGATCGTATACCCATCCAGTAGAATCGCTGACAGTCAGAACCTTCACACCCATCTGAGTAGCTTTTTCTACTGCGTAGATCGCTACATTTCCGGAACCGGAAACACATGCAGTCTTTCCAGCAATGTCAATGCCGTTCAGCTTTAACAGCTCACGGGTGAAGTATAACAGACCGTAGCCGGTAGCTTCTGTACGGGCCAGGGATCCGCCGTAGGACAGGCCTTTTCCGGTCAGGACGCCTTCATACAGACCGCGCAGGCGTTTGTACTGTCCGAACATATAACCGATTTCTCTGGCACCAGTTCCGATATCGCCTGCCGGAACATCGGTATCAGCGCCGATATATTTGCACAGTTCTGTCATAAAGCTCTGACAGAATGCCATAACTTCGCGGTCAGATTTGCCCTTCGGGTCAAAATCGGAACCACCCTTGCCGCCGCCGATAGGAAGACCGGTCAGGGAATTTTTGAAAATCTGCTCAAAGCCCAGGAACTTGATAATGCCCAGGTTTACGGACGGATGAAGACGCAGACCTCCCTTGTACGGACCAATGGCACTGTTAAACTGTACACGGTAGCCGGTGTTTACCTGAACCTGACCTTTGTCGTCAACCCACGGAACACGGAATTTGATCTGTCTTTCGGGATTTACCAGACGCTCAAGGAGAGCATCTTTTCTGTACTTTTCTTCATTTGCTTCAATGACAACACGCAGAGATTCCAGAACCTCTTTTACTGCCTGATGGAACTCGGGTTCTGCCGGGTTCTGCTCAATCACTTTGGCAATGACCTCGTCAACGTATGACATGGACTTTTCCTCCTTAAATCGCTAAAGTTTTTTTACGGGGTTTATTATAGCAGAGCATGAAAAAAAATGCAATATCCTGTTCAAAATATACGCTGATTCCGTATATGGAAATTTTTCAGATAAATACAGGCTGCCAGAAAAAGATTCCTGAATTTCGAAAGAAATTCGTAAGAAAAAATAAACTTTTTATAAGTTTCCAAAGGACGACTATACAAAATGCAGGAAGTCCGGTATAATGTTGTTTATGGAAATTCTATCCGGAAAAGGAAATATCCTGTAAACAGGAAATCAAAGAAATAGAGGAAGATATGAGAAAAAGAAGAAAACATGAAAGAAATACGGAGCCAAATGTGCAGGGTCAGGAGCTTGCCCAGGACACAGATCTGATGCCGGAGCAGGCAGAAGCAGAACCCGAACCGGAGCCAGAACCAGAGATGTCAGCAGAACCAGCATCAGAATTGCCGCCAGAGGCGGAAATGTCTGACTTACCAAAGCCAGAGGCAGAAGAGGCTGTGGAAGGGGAAGTCCTGGAAAAAGAGACGGCCGCCAAGGAAGGATGGGAAAATCTTCCGGAAGTGGATGAGACCGTGGAAGAACCAGTGATGGCAGACGCTGTGGAGCAGACAGAGCTTCTGGCAGCAGCTCCCGGGACAGCGCTGGTTCCTGGAAAGGGTCCCCAGATGCCGGTGCCTGGAGGATGGAAGCCGACAGAAGAACAGGATGCGGATGATACATCAGAAACCGGGGAAGAGGGGCAGACCGCAGAGACGGCAGAATCTGCCGCACCAGAAGAAAATCACATAAATATAGAAGAAACAGGTGAAGAGCCTCAGGAGAAAGAAGACACCGTTTCCGAAGAAACCAATGGGAAAAACGGCGAAGAAGCCGGACAGGAGTTTGAAGAAAACCCGGAATCCGAACCGGAACCCGAACCGGAGCCTGATCCGGATGAGACGGCTGATCCGGATGTACTGGGACTGACCCAGGCCCAGGTAGACAAGCGGGTAGGCCTTGGAAAGGTCAATGACACCGGAGAAAATATTTTCAAGACCAAGAAAGAAATCATCCGGGATCACACACTGACCTATTTCAACTTTTTGAACCTGGCACTGGGATGTCTGATTCTGATTTCCGGACAGATCAAAAATATTACCTTTATGGGCATTATCATCATCAACTCGGTGATCGGAATTGCCCAGGAAATGAAAGTAAAGAACCTGGTTGACAAGCTTTCTGTGATTACAGCTTCCAAAGCAAAAGTGATCCGTGATCAGAAAGAGCAGGAGGTTCCCATTAAAGAAGTAGTCATTGATGATGTGATGCTGGTGTCCGCGGGAGACCAGATCTGTTCCGACAGTGTGGTATTGGAGTCAAACGGCATAGAAGTCAATGAATCTATGCTGACTGGAGAATCCAAGGCCGTGCGCAAAAAGCCGGGAGACCGGGTGATGTCCGGCAGCTTCCTGACAGCAGGTACCGGTGTTGTCCAGGTTGTGCATGTGGGAGAAGACAATTATGCATACCAGCTGATGAAAAAGGCCAAGACAAAAAAACGTGCCACCTCTGAAATGCAGGAGACCATCAAGCGGATCATCAAAGTGGTGGGTGTGGTGATTATCCCAATCGGACTTCTTTTATACCGATCCCAGCGCATGGCCAGCGGCGTAACCTTTTCCGATGCACTGGTGAGCACTGTGGCTGGTGTGATTGGCATGATTCCGGAAGGACTGGTGTTGCTGACCAGTATTTCCTTTATTCTCGGCGTGGGACGTCTGGCTAGAAAACGTGCCCTGGTACAGGAAATGGAAGCCATTGAAGGCCTTGCCAGAGTCAATGTACTCTGCCTGGATAAAACCGGAACCATCACCACTGGAAAACTGGAAGTCGTAGAAGTGGTGGGTGTCAACGGAGAAGACGATGACCGGGTAGACCAGGTTATGAACCATATGGCGTATGCCTTTTCCGATGTGAACAATACACAGGAAGCTCTGATGGCTTACTTTAAAAGGAAAGAGAACTGGACCGTAAAAGAGCGGATTCCGTTTTCCTCTGACCGGAAATATCGGGCTATCCGCTTTGCCACCCAGGGATGTTTCGTTTTGGGAGCACCGGATTTCCTGCTGGATGAGAATGACGAAGAGCTGCGCATCCAGGCGGAAAAGTATTCGGAAGAGGGACTGCGTGTCCTGCTTCTTGCAGGCTGCGATGAGATTTATCCGGAGGACGGCCATGTAGAAGGAATTCATCCCATTGGCTTTATTGCCATTGCGGACTGTATCCGTCCGGAAGCTGCGGACACATTCCAGTATTTTAAAGAGCAGAATGTGGATATTAAAGTAATTTCCGGAGACAATCCGGTGACGGTTTCCCAGATTGCAGTCAAAGCCGGTCTGGAAGGGGGAGAACGGTATGTAGATGCGTCCACACTTCCAACAGATCCGGAAGAACTGGCAGAAGTGGTGGAACAGTATTCAGTATTTGGCCGGGTGAAACCAGAGCAGAAACAGCAGCTGGTACGTGCTTACCAGGCCAACAAAAAAGTAGTCGGTATGGTAGGAGACGGTGTCAACGACGTACTGGCATTAAAAGATGCAGACTGCGGAATTGCCATGGCAGCAGGAAGCGATGCAGCCAAACAGGTGGCACACATCGTGCTTTTGGATTCCAATTTTGCCTGTCTGAAAGATATTGTGAGTGAAGGCCGTATGATCATCACCAACATTGAACGGGTCAGTTCCCTGTATCTTTCCAAGACCATTTACTCCATGATCCTGTGCATCCTGTTTATTCTTATGGCAAGAGAATATCCCTTTATTCCTATCCAGCTTTCCTGGATGAGCACAGTGGCCATTGGAATCCCAAGCTTTATTCTGACTCTGGAACGGACGGAAAACGTCAATAGTACCGGATTTTTGCGTTACGTGATGCGATTTGCACTGCCTACGTCACTGACCATGGTGGTGAGTATGCTGGCGCTCCAGCTCTTTGGGCGGTTCTGGGGACATGATGCGCTGATGACCTCTACCTTTAACCTGCTGGTGGGTACTGCAGTCAGCATGATTCTGTTGTACCGGGTGTGCCAGCCCATGAATCTGCTTCACAGAACGCTGATCATCAGTGTAAATGTGATTTTCCTGATCGGAGTACTGCTGGTTCCGGGACTTCTTGGCATTTATCCCGTCATCCGGTGGGAAATATTGTTTGTGATTCCTATGATCTGTATGGCAAAAGAACTGACTGTATTTTTCAATGGAATGATCATCAAACTGGGACAGTTCCGGGAGTGGCTGGTCCGCAGCTGTATCAGACTCTGGAAAAAAATGAACATTGGATAAAAATCAAAGAAATATACAAAAGAAGAAGGAGGACGTCCCC
>CAJMON010000101.1 GCA_905214955.1 uncultured bacterium | reverse complement strand
ATTCCCTATAAGGCCATGACAGAAGAAGAGATTGCTGCTATCCAGCCGTGATAAGGATCACAGCTGGATGAGGGAGGCATGTAAAAAGTCTGCATCATCTTTTCGATGAGTAGAAAAAAGCAGAGTCCGTTCATTGCGGTATTTCAGAAGAAAAGACATGGTCTGAAGGCGGGAAGCTTCGTCCAGACCAGTAAAAGGTTCATCCAGAATTAGAAGATCTGATGGAACCAGAAGGGCTCTGGCGAGAGAGGCCCGCCGTTTCATCCCTCCGCTGAAAGAGCGGACGGGAAGAGAAAGGCTGGAGGCAGGAAGAAGTTCTGCGAGAATTTCGTTATAACTAGAAAGTTCTGATGCAGAGAAAAAGCACCGGTTTCGGCTGACAGCTGCGATGTTTTCGGCGGCAGTGAGAAAAGGAAAGAGCCGGTCTTCCTGAAACACAGCGCTGATGCGTTTTTTAGAAAAACCAAGAAGTTTTCCTTCATCTGCTGGAACAATGCCCATTAAAATATGCAAGAAGGTGGTTTTTCCCCTGCCGGAAGGCCCCATAAGGGCATAAATGCCTCCTTCTTTTAAATCCAGGGATAGATGGTCCAGAATGGGCTGATTTTCGTAAGATTTACAAAGGTTTTGGATCTGCATAAGAATCCTCCCAGGTTTTGCCGGCTGCTTTTTTTAAAAGGTACAGAAAAAGTTTTTCAAATACCAGGCTGAGCAGGATGATCATAGTAGTCCAGGCAAACAGGCTGGCAGTGTTTAAGTAAATTTTGGACATATACAGCTGTTCTCCAATGGAATGAGCAGGAACGCCGATGATTTCAGCAGCCGTTCCGGATTTCCAGCTCATGCCAAGGGCGGTTTGGGAACTGCCTGTCAGAAAAGGAAGAAGCGCCGGGCGGTAGAGAAACAGGCATTCTTTTAAGGGATTCATGTCAAAAACCTGTGCCATTTCCAAAAGTTTGGTGTCTGTCTGGGAAAGCCCGGACAAAACGCCGGTGTAAAGCATGGGAAAGGACGTCAGAATGACGATGGCAGTGGAGAGGTTTTTGGAACCCATGAGAATCAGAAGAAGCACCACAAAAGAAGCTACCGGCACGGACTTTAAAAGCAGGACGGCAGGCTCTAAAAGGATTTTCAGCCAGGAATGCCAAAATGCCAGGCTTCCAAGAAGCAGGGCGGCGGCAAAAGAAATTAAAAATCCGCCCATGATCCGGCACATGGAATTCCCCAGGGAGAGCCAGAAAACAAGGGTGCGGGCCTGGGAAACCAAAGATTTCAGCACGGAAAAGGGACCTACAAAGACGATGGAGTCCCGAAAGAGGATGGCTGCCCCTTCCCATAAGAAAAACCAGAAGAGGACAGCCAGTAGTTTGGAACGTCTCATTGGGAAACAGCTGCGTCATCCGCAGGCATGTAATAGAAATCATCTTCCGGAAGAGCGCCTCCTACAGAATCCGGGTTCTGCTCAAAGAGCACGTCCAGATAGCCGCTAAGAGCGGTCTTCATGTCTTCGCCGTCTAAATAGGTGATGTTGCATTTGGGCAGTGCTTTTTCAGCAACCGGCGCTTTTTCTACAATGCCGTAAGAAGCTACCAGCTGGGCAGCATCGGAAGGATTTTCATTTACAAATGCGGCGGACTGCTCATGACCGGTAAGAAAATCTGCTACAAGGTCCGGATTTTCTTCCACAAAGGCTTTTTTGGCAACGGTGACGCCGGTAACCAAAGAGCCTTTGTCGGTGGCATCCCATTCTGCAGTCAGGTCAGAGACCATCTGCAGGGAGTCGTTTTGCTGACAGGCAACGGTGGCAAAGGGCTGAGGAAGTACGCCGATGGCTTCCGGGTCCTGGGCAAGAACGGAAACGACCTCAGCAGCTTCGGATTTGTATTCAATGGTGACGTCATCGGTGGTAAGACCGGCAGCGTTTAAAAGATAGGTGATGACATATTCCGGGGTCTGGCCCTTTCCGGTGGTGTACAGGGTCTTTCCTTTTAAGTCAGCCATGCCGGTGATAGAAGTGTCAGCGGTCACCAGATAGAGGACACCCAAGGTGTTGATGTCAATGACCTGAATCTTTCCCTCGGTTTTGTTATAGAGAACGCTGGCTAAGTTTGCCGGAATCAGGGCGATGTCAATATCGCCTTTGGTAAACTGGGCGGAAAGTTCGTCTGCTGCGGTGAGCATGGTAAAAGAAAACTCCGGTGAATCTGCGGATTCCTGGTCGCTCATCAGTTTGACAAGTCCCATAGAAGTGGGGCCTTTTAAAGAGCCGACAGCTAGGGTTTCTTGTGCAGAAACGCCAAGAGAACTGCCAAGAAGTGTGGAGGCAAGGACAGCAGCGGATAAAATGGAAAAGAGTCGTTTTTTCATGAGAATTCCTCTCTTTCGTGTAAAATGAATAAGATTATGGTTTTTATTTTAACTGTTTTGTACAGATATGTCAACGAAAGATGATATATATTCGCTGGCCGCCGGGAACCGTGGTTTTGTGTGTCTCGCTTCGTTTTCTTTTCGGGCCGCGCATTTATTTTCCGCCATTCGCGGCAACTCGCCCCGCAGGGGCTTCAAACAGCCGCTCGGTGGCGGAAATTCGCGCAGCCCTCAAAACGAAAACTCCGCTATGACACGTCAAAATCCACGGATTCCCACCGGCCAGCGCGTCATTCACCGTTTCCCGGGTGGCCAGCGGTGTTTCGCCCATTTCAAGGCAGCTGTATATCATAAAAAAGGAGATTATTAGGATGTTTCGAGAGATGAGAAGAAAAAAGCAGGAATTAAGCAAAGAGGAGTGCCTGGAGCTGACCCTGGATCACATCACCGGAAAAATGGTAAAAGAATCGTAAGACAGACGCAGTACAGCTGACAGCCTGCCTATATTCCAGAAATCCGCTGCTTGCTATGCACGCCGTTCTGTGCTAAAATAAAAACCAATGGCTGCAGGCAAAGAAGCCGGCAGCGACAAACAAGAATGGAGAACAGACCCTATGAAATGGAATAAATTTACCTTAAAGACCCGTTCCGAGGTAGAGGATATTGTGATTTCCACTCTGGCGGAAGCCGGCGTTGAGGGTGTGGAGATCGAAGACCGCATCCCCCTTTCCGAGTCGGACAAACAGCAGATGTTCGTGGATATCCTTCCGGAAGGACCGGCAGATGACGGGATCGCATACTTAAGCTTTTATGTGGAAGAAGATGCAGACAAAGAAGCCCTTCTTGCCAGCGTAAAAGAAGCCCTGGAAGATCTGAAAAACTTTGTGGATATTGGAGAAGGAACCATCACAGAATCCGAGACCGAAGACAAAGACTGGATCAACAACTGGAAACAGTATTTTCACCAGTTCTACGTGGACGATATTCTCATCATCCCATCCTGGGAAGAAGTCAAACCCGAAGATCAGGGAAAAATGATCATCCACATTGATCCGGGCACCGCATTCGGTACTGGTATGCATGAAACCACTCAGTTGTGTATGCGCCAGCTGAAAAAATACGTGACACCGGAAACGGAGCTTCTGGACGTAGGTACCGGAAGTGGCATCCTTTCCATCGTTTCTTTGAAACTAGGTGCCAGACACGCTGTAGGAACCGACCTGGATCCCTGCGCGATTTCCGCCACAAAAGAGAATCTGGAAGCAAATGACATTCCGGAGGGCAGTATGGATGTGATGATTGGAAACATCATTGATGATCCAGCCGTGCAGGAGCAGGTGGGATTTGAAAAATACGACATTGTTGCAGCCAACATTCTGGCAGAAGTGCTGGTGCCGCTGACACCGGTGATCTGCCATCAGCTGAAAAAAGGCGGTATTTACATCACATCCGGTATCATTGATGACAAAGAGGAGACTGTGGTCAATGCAGTGAAAGCAGCAGGCTTAGAAGTTCTGGAAGTCACCCATCAGGGCGAGTGGGTATCTGTCACAGCCAGAAAAAATTAGGAGAACTATGCATCAGTTTTTTGTGAAGCCGGAGCAGATCGGCGAAAAAGATATTATAATAGAAGGAACAGATGTGAACCACATCCGCAATGTACTGCGGATGAAAGAGGGGGAAGAACTCACCATCTGCACCGGGCAGGACGATAAGTTCTACCGCTGTGAGGTGGCAGAAAGCAGTCCGGAATTTGTGCGGGCAAAGATCATGTGGATCGAAGAATCCGGAGCAGAACTTCCGTCAAAGATCTATCTGTTTCAGGGATTGCCAAAGAGCGATAAAATGGAGCTGATCATTCAGAAAGCTGTAGAACTTGGAGCCTGGGAGATCATTCCAGTGGCTACCAAAAGAGCAGTTGTGAAGCTGGACGCAAAGAAGGCAGAAAACAAGCAGAAACGCTGGCAGGCCATTTCGGAAAGTGCTGCAAAACAGTGCAAACGGCAGTATATCCCGGAAGTGGCCCTTCCTATGAGCTTTGAAAAAGCCCTGGAAAAGGCAGAAACATTGGATATCAATCTGGTCCCTTATGAGCTGGCAAAGGACATGAAGGAGACCAGACAGAGGATTGGACAGATCAAACCCGGACAGTCTGTGGGCATTTTTATTGGCCCGGAAGGCGGTTTTGCAGAAGAAGAAATACAGGCAGCCGCAGAAAAAGGATTTGTGCCCATTACCCTTGGCAGACGGATTCTGCGCACAGAGACGGCCGGGCTGGCAGCATTGTCCATGCTGGTATTTGCACTGGAGCCGTAAGGGCAGGAGAGGATAAAAGATTCATGGAAGCATACCTGGATAATTCCGCGACCACCAGATGCCTGGAGAGTGTAGCGGATATTGTACGAAAAACCATGCTGGAAGATTATGGAAATCCTTCTTCCAAGCATTTAAAAGGCGTAGAAGCAGAGCGGTATTTAAGAGAAAGCCGGGAAATCATTGCGAAAACGCTGAAAGTCAATGAAAAAGAAATTTATTTTACCTCCGGAGGAACGGAGTCCAACAACTGGGCTTTGGTAGGTGCCGCTATGGCAAACCGCCGCCGGGGAAACCGCATCATCACCACTGCAGTGGAACACGCCGCTGTGCTGCAGCCCATGCTCTATCTTCAGGAGCAGGGATTTGACATCACCTTTCTTCCGGTAGACCGGTATGGAAGAATCCGTCTGGAAGCGCTGGAAGAAGCACTGACAGAGGATACCATCCTGGTGTCTGTGATGTATGTGAACAACGAAGTAGGAGCAGCAGAGCCCATTTCAGAAGTACGCAGGCTGATGAATGCAAAAGCGCCGGACGCTCTTCTGCATGTGGATGCCATTCAGGCATATGGCAAATACCGGATTCTTCCGAAAAAAGAAGGCATTGACCTGCTTTCGGTCAGCGGCCACAAAATTCATGGGCCAAAGGGCATTGGATTTTTATATATCAATGAAAGGGCAAAAATCCGTCCCCTGATTTTAGGAGGCGGCCAGCAAAAAGGAATGCGTTCCGGAACCGACAACGTGCCGGGAGCAGCAGGCCTTGGAGTGGCAGCAAAAGAAGCTTATGACCATTTTGAGGAAAAACAGGCTTATCTGTATCAGTTAAAAGAATTTTTTATGGAGGGCGTTTCCAAGCTTCCAGGTGTGACCATCAATTCCCTGCCGGGAAGAGAGAGTGCCCCCCAGATTGTAAGCGTCAGCTTTGCAGGAGTGCGCAGTGAAGTCCTGCTTCATGCCCTGGAGGAAAAAGGTATTTTTGTGTCTTCCGGTTCCGCCTGCTCTTCCAACAAAAAACTTCCGGTGAGCACGGTTTTAAAAGAAATCGGCCTGCCTGCAGAACTTTTGGATTCCACACTCCGGTTCAGCTTCTGTACCCATACCACAGAAGAGGAACTGACGTATTGTCTGGACACTCTGGGAGAACTGCTTCCGGTACTGCGCAGATTTTCCAGAAGATAGATTTAGAAGAAAAAAGGAGAAATCTATGTTTTTTAAATCATTTCTGATTAAGTACGGCGAGATCGGCATCAAGGGAAAAAATAGATATCTGTTTGAAGATGCCCTGGTAAAGCAGATCCGCCATGCCCTGAAAAATGTAGAAGGTGAATTTCTGGTCCGGAAGGAGCAGGGACGCATTTTTGCAGAAAGCCAGGGAGATTTTGACTACGAAGAGGCGGTAGAAGCATTAAAGAAGGTTTTCGGTATTGTGGGTATCTGCCCGGTGGTAGAGCTGGATGACAATGGTTTCGAAGAATTGGCAGTCACGATTGTCAATTATATGAATGAAGTTTATCCAGATGGAAAGTATACCTTTAAAGTCAATGCAAGACGTGCCAGAAAAAATTATCCCATGTCCTCCATGGAACTCAATGCAGCTCTTGGAGAAAAGATTCTGTATGCATTTCCGGGAACAAAAGTAGATGTCCACAATCCGGAGATTCTGTTAAATGTGGAGATCCGGGAGCGGATTTATGTGTATTCCCAGATTATTCCAGGTCCTGGCGGAATGCCGGTGGGCACCAATGGAAAATGTATGCTTCTGCTTTCCGGCGGTATCGACAGCCCGGTAGCTGGCTACATGGTGGCCAAACGTGGCGTGAAGATTGATGCCGTTTACTTCCATGCGCCGCCATACACCAGTGAGCGTGCAAAACAGAAAGTCATTGACCTGGCAAAAATCGTGTCCAGATACAGCGGCCCCATCAATCTGCATGTGGTGAACTTTACAGATGTGCAGCTGGCCATCTATGAAAAATGCCCCCATGAAGAGCTGACTATTATTATGCGCCGTTACATGATGCGCATTGCAGAACATTTTGCAAGAGAAACCAAATCTCTGGCCCTGATTACCGGAGAGAGCATTGGCCAGGTAGCCAGCCAGACCGTACAGAGCTTGGCAGCCACCAATGAAGTGTGCACCATGCCGGTGTTCCGCCCGCTGATTGCCTTTGACAAGCAGGATATCGTAGACATTTCTCTGAAAATTGATACCTATGAGACCTCCATCCTGCCTTATGAAGACTGCTGCACCATTTTTGTGGCAAAGCATCCGGTGACAAAGCCCAACTTAAATGTCATTCATGGAAGTGAGAAAAAGCTGGAAGGAACCATTGAAGAACTGGTTCAAAAAGCCATTGAGACCACAGAGACGATCTGGGTAGAAGAGTAAGAAACGAAAGAAAAAGATAAATCAAAATTGGTCACTGGACCAATGATTGATATGCTTGGCAAAAAAGGAGCTGCCCAAAAGGCAGCTCCTGTAAATTGTGATTATTTGTAACTGTTCAGAGCCAAGCAAAATTTCATAAAACAGGTGTAAAATGC
>CAJMON010000100.1 GCA_905214955.1 uncultured bacterium | reverse complement strand
CCCACAAATTGTGACGCACATCTTGCAGAAAGCCTTTTTCAAACACGCTCTAGCGGGCATGCTCCGTTTTTTTATGCAAATAAATTTCAGATCAGAATCATCCATGCCAGCATAGAAATCATAGCAGAGATGTGCAGGGTGCCGATGATTTTAAATGGAAACAGGATAATAAATATGGGCAGTATGGTAAAGATTGCTGCCCAGAGGGGCAGGGCTGCGGTTCCGGTAAGAATGGCGATGATTAAAGTGATGATAAACACAATGTAACCAAGGTAGCAGATTTTGGTGATGGGAGCGCTGTTAAACAGGTCCAGCATCATGGTGTGAGCTTTTTTGTCTCTTCCAAGACGGAGAAATACATATTCTGCAAACCCGCATTTCACGTGGTGCCCAGCCCCGATCACAATAAACAGCAGGATGGCAAAAAATAAAACAGAACCATACACTGCAGAATGCTCATACACGTAAGCCGAAATTGCAAAATACCCAAGTGCCTGCAGAAACAGTGCAAAGACACCCAGTATGGCAGAGCGCATAGGAACCTTCGCAGATTTTCGTTCCTCTCCAAAGAATCCATGCGAAACCAGTTTTGCACAGACCTGTACACAAAAGTAGGGGAAAAGATCCAGACACCGGGAACTACGATCCATGTCTTTTACGCGAAAAAAATGGGGAAAAATATCTGGAGCGTTATCACAAATATTTTGCGGATCCGGATATCTGCGAATACGACCTGCAGCACGAGGAACTGCTTCTGGATGCAGACCGCTGGACCAAAGAAGTGTGCCGCGTCTGCCAGATCCATTAAGTAGATAAGAAAAGAAGGGTATCTCACCCTTCTTTTCTATATCTGGAAACCACCAGGATCAGACTGATAAAAGCTGCGGCAAACAAAAGCTGAATGCCAATTCCAATCAGAACCTGTCCAAGAAACTCTGGACTTAAGGTGTGGTGCCTGCTCAGGATCTCATTCACCTGTTCATACCAGTAAACAGGCAGAAACTGTGCGAATTTCAGCACGGATTTGTCCATCACATCCATAGGAACAAACACGCCGCAAAGGAAGCACATGGCAAGGGAGACCAGGTTGGCCACACCGCTTAGAAGGTTGCTGTTTGTGATAAACATACCGATCAGATAGGAAAGGGACAGAGCCACTATCAGCATGGTAAAGGTATTCAAAATATAATAAACACAAAGTCCCGACTGCCAGAAGCGGCTTCCATACATGAAGGTCACGCCCAGGAATCCGATCAGCCACAGTACTACGCCGATCATTCCCGTAGCCAGCAGCCCTTCCACAGACTGGCGTCTCACAGAAATGGCAGAAGCCTCCATTCTTTTCTGAATATCCCCCTTCTTGAATGCCATCAGAATATATCCCATGGTGTAGCACAAAGCCCCCAGAAACAGATAAGGAATATAGCGGAAGTAATAAGTATAAGGGGAAGTATCGCTGGTTCCGGAATCAAAGGTAAGCTTGGTAACCGGCTCATGAGTCTCTTCTTTGACTGCCTGGATGGCTTTCTCCTGGGAAAAGCCGGCAGCCAGATAGGTCTGAATGGTGTTCAGATAGCTGCTGATCTGCTGATCCACATAAAAGGAACTGTAGGATCCGGGAACCTTTGTTACCTTCAGGCTTTCCCCGTTTACCATGCAGGTCTCATAGAAATCAGCCGGAATCTGAAGGATATATTCCACATTGCGGTAAAAAAGATTCTCCTGAAGCTGTTCCGGATCATTGTCCATAAGCACAACGTGATGGATGCCGGACAGATAATCCACAAGCCCCTGGGCTAAGGTTCCCCCATCCTCATTTACCACTCCAAGATCAATGCTTGCAGTTTCAAAAAGACTGTCCTCGCTTTTTCCTGCAGCAAACTGCATGACTATGGCTACACTAAAAAAAATAGCAAGATACATGATCACAAGTCCGATATTTTGTCTCAAAATTTTCATGTAACACTTAAATACTGTCATAGCTTTCCCTCCGAATCAGTAAAAAGGAAGCAGTTACCAGAAGCACGCTCATCAGGGCAAGGGTGATCAGATTCCGGTAATAGCGTCCCATATCGTCATACACATTGATGCAGTAAAAAGCATCGGAAATCAGCGCTGCCGGATTAATCCGGTTGAGAAACGGCGCATTTTTTTCCACCAGATCCTTCATGGTGTTGTTCATCAGTCCGGAAAGGAAACTGCAGACCATGGAAATGCCAAGGATAATTCCGATTTTGATGCCCTCCTTCATTTTTCCAAGGCTTCCCACGAAAATACCCATGGAAACGCCGATCAGGGAGCCAAGGAAGGAAATGAGAAGCATCCGCCCTATCTGTCCCTCAAAATCCAGCTTCAGAATATAGCGAAGATAGAGAAGCAGCACGATCACATCAAAGTATCCCAGCAAAAAGGCAGAAATCTGCTCGGAAAGGATCAGCTTCAGCTTGTGTGTGGGCGTGACGCAGCGCCTTGCAGCCAGGGCTGTGATATTGGCCTGCAGGCTTACCGCAGAACCAAACCCGATAAAGCATCCGTACAGGCAGGCCATTGCGATCAGCGCATAGAAAAACTGGGCGTTTCCGTTGATGGTCCGTCCGCCAAGGGAAACCTCAGTAAGAAACTCCTGACGGTTCAGCATCTGCCGGATCCCTGCCCATAGGCCGGAAGGATGGGTGCGCACAATGGTGCGGATGGTGGTTTTGCCGGTTTCGTAGCTGGAAAGAACGGACTGCAGGATACTTTGGGGAATGCCGCTTGCAGAAACGGTAAGGGAAGGTGTTTCTCCAACCACATAAATACCGGAAATCTGCTCATTTTCCAGCTGGCTGCATGCCTCATCGTAGGTCAGCTCCTTTGTGGAGATCAGCTGGTCTGCATTGTTTTCCACCTGGTCCAGAAACATCAGAAACAATGTATCTGCCTTTTCCTGGCGGACAACGGCTACGGATACCGTCGCGAAATCTGCATCGTTAATGTTTCCGAAGGCGAAGTAAAACATGGTTCCCAGAAGAATGGGAAACACAAGGGGCCAGAAGGTGGTGCCGAAATTTTTCAGCTTTACAAGAAGATTATATTTGATTAAGTGCAGCATAACAAATCCTCCCTAGTCTCTGAGTTGTTTTCCGGTGATTTCCAGAAAGACGTCATTTAAGGTGGGAAGCTCAGAGGAAACCTGGCCGAATGTGATATCCTGGCTTTGCAGGTAATTCAAAAGCTGGATCAGGTTGTGCCTGGCTCCTGTGCAGCGGACGGTGAGAACCTGGTCCTCATAGTGCAGGTCAAAAACATGGGGAAGAGTCTGGATTTCTTCCAGATTTTTTTCCGTGAGAGGAATGGCCTCTATGGTAATGGTTTCCCCGGTTTTGATCATTTTTTTCAGCTCTTCCCTGGTGCCGGAGGCGATTACATGGCCGTGATCCATAATGGCGATCCTGGTGCAGATCTGCTCCACCTCTTCCATATAATGGGAAGTGTAAATAATGGTGGAGCCCTGTTCATTCAGCTTTTTGATCCCTTCCAGGATCTTATTGCGGCTTTGTGGGTCAACGGCTACCGTTGGTTCATCCATAATGATCAGACGGGGCTTGTGGGCAATTCCGCAGGCAATGTTGAGACGGCGGAGCAGTCCGCCGGAAAGCTTTTTTGGGTGCATTTTGCGGTAATCGTCAAGGCCTGCAAAGGTGATGGCTTCCTCCACAAGGGCCTTCCTTTTTTTCTTGTCCGGGATATAAAGCCCGCAGAAATAGTCAATATTCTCATAGACAGTCAGTTCATCAAAAACAGCCACATTCTGCAGAACGATTCCAATCTGCTGTTTTACTTTATAATTATCCGGCCGCATATCTTCGCCAAAAATCCGGATGGTTCCCTTATCATATTTCAAAAGGGAAAGCATGCAGTTGATGGCTGTGGTCTTGCCGGAGCCGTTTGGTCCAAGCAGTCCGAAAATCTCGCCCTCTGCAATTTTTAAATTCAGGTGGTCAAGGGCTACTAAGTTTCCATATCTTTTTACCAGATTTTCAATCTGAACAATATTCTCTGACATCATTTTCCTCCTCGTTCTTACGATACCATCAGTATAAAAGAAAAAGCCGAAGGATCCAAGTGCCGGATGTCACAGCCTTCACATGACAAATGTCATAAAATGCCAGAAGTTTCTTTACGAGCAGGCATCTGTATACTATAATGAACAAAAGCCTGACGCAAAATAAGAAAAAAGAAGGTGGTAAAATGGGATACTTCACAGATTGCGGACTGCTTGTGCTTCTGAGCTTTTTGCGGCTGTTTTACCGTCTGCCGGATGCAGGATTTCTGATCGCATTTTTGTGCACGGTGATTCTGGTGTGCAGCACTTATGCCCTGGGGAAAAAATGTATCCGTATAGTTCTTGGCGCAGGAATGGGACTTCTGGCTCTTGTGATCCCGGAAATGTTTTTCTTTTATCCCTGCCTTTTTTATCTTTTTTTCTGTGAAAAAATGCCCCTTCTGGCCCTGGGAGCCTGGGCGCTTTTGGTGTGCCGGACTATGGGAAGCTGGGAAAACGGCCTGTTTTTTGCGGCAGCAGGAAGTCTTGGCCTTTTGTTTGCCTTTTTTATGGAAAGAAACACAAGAAAGTGCAGTTCCCTGGAAGAAGAGCTAAAAAGAACCAGGGACGATTCCAGGGAGCGTGACCTTCTTCTTTCTCAGAAAAACAAGGCCCTCCTGGAAAAACAGGACTATGAGATCTATAACGCCACCTTAAAAGAGCGAAACCGTATCGCAAGAGAAATCCACGACAATGTAGGCCATGTGCTTTCCCGGTCCATTCTCATGCTTGGGGCAGCCAGGACCATGAACAAGGAAGCCGGGCTTGCAGCTCTTCTTGAAAATCTGGAGGACTCCCTGAATTTTGCCATGAACAGCATCAGAAGCAGCGTCCATGACCTTCATGATGAAGCTGTGAATTTAAGAGAAGCAGAGGAAGGGCTTGTGCGGGACTTTACTTTTTGCCAGGCAGAGCTGACTTACGACATGACGCAGGAAATCCCACGGGAAGTGAAATACTGCTTTATCAGCATTACCAAGGAAGCTTTTGCCAATATTATGAAGCACAGCAACGCCACAAGGGTGCAGCTGATCCTGCGGGAGCATCCTGCCCTCTACCAGATGTGCGTGGAGGATAACGGGACCGGTGTCGTGTATGATCCGGGAAATGCGGGAATCGGCATCCTGAATATGAAGGACCGGGTGAAGGCCCTTGGCGGAACTTTGCAGATTTCCACCAGAAAGGGCTTTCGGATTTTTATCACCATTCCCAAGTGAGTGGTTTGCAAAAATGCAGCATGGAAGGATAGTTGAATGAAAATCATAATCGTAGACGATGACTGCCTGGTGGCAGCAGCATTAAAAACCATTCTGGAAGTAAACGAGGACGTGCAGGTAGCGGCAACAGGCGTAAATGGAAAGGAAGCCTGCCAGCTTTATGAGGAATATCAGCCGGATGTGCTTCTCATGGACATCCGCATGAAAGAGATGGACGGATTGGAAGCTTCCCAGAAGATCCTGGAGAAATTTCCAAAGGCCAACATTTTGCTTCTGACTACCTTCGCAGATGACGAATATATTGTAAAAGCCCTGCGGCTTGGGGCAAAAGGCTATCTTTTGAAGCAGGATTACGGAAGCATTCTTCCTGCCATCCGGGCTGTTGATTCCGGGCAGACAGTATTCGGAACCCAGATCACTTCCAGGCTTCCGGAGCTTCTCATGGGAAAACAGGGCTTTGATTATGGAAGCTATGACATCAATGAACGGGAGCTTGAGATCATCCGGCTGATCGCCAACGGGTGCAGCAATAAGGAGATTGCGGCGGAGCTTTTCCTCAGTGAGGGAACGGTGCGCAATTACCTCAGCTCCATTTTGGAAAAGCTGCAGCTGCGGGACAGAACCCAGGTAGCCGTATTTTATTATCAGCACAGATAGGAGAAGCCGGGAATGAACAATGAGCTTCCCATTCCGGAGAAAAAGTACACCTCAGTGAAGAACACGCTGCAAAAACTGTTACAAAATCAATGAAAATGTAAAAAAATACACATTCCAGGGGAAAAGTATGTTATAATGGGCTCACTTAACCAAACAAGGAGAACCGATTATGGGTGAATATGTAATTATAACAGATACTTCCGCAGATATTCCTGCGTCTGTTCTGGATAAAGGTCAGATCCATCTGATCCCTATGGTATATCAGTTAAATGGAGAGGAGCATCCCCATAAGGACCCGGGAAGCTGGGACAGCAAAGCCTTCTATGACCAGCTTCGTAATGGAGGTATCGGAAGCACCTCCCAGATCTCCCCGGCTGTATACACCGATTATTTTGAGCCCTTTTTGAAAGAGGGCAAGGATATCCTCTATATTTCCCTTTCCGGCGGTCTTACTTCCACCTGGCAGAGTTCCCATCTGGCAGCCACAGACCTGATGGAAGAGTATCCAGAACGTAAGATTTCCTGTGTGGATTCCCTTGCAGCCACAGGCGGACAGGGTATTCTGGTGATCCTGGCAGCACAGAATCAGGAGAAGGGAATGTCCCTTGAGGAGAATACCGCATGGCTGGAAGAGAACCGTCTGCACATCTGCCACTGGTTCACCGTGGATGACCTTGATTTCCTTAAGAGGGGCGGACGCATTTCCCCGACCATCGCCTGGATCGGCGGCAAGCTGAAGATTAAGCCGGTGCTTCGCATTGCAGAAGATGGTACCCTGGCAATCCCGGAGAAGGTGCGCGGTTCCAAGGCTGCCATGAATACCATCGTTTCCAAGTATGTAAGCTCCGGATTAAATGAGGAGCATCCTTATGTATTCCTTTGCCATGGAGATGCTCTTGAGCAGGCAGAGAAAGCCAAAGCAGCCATTTTGGAAGCAGTGCCGGGCGCGCAGGTTACCATTATGCCAATGAGCCCGATCATCGGAATCCATACTGGTCCTGGTGTGCAGGCTGTGATTTATTTCGGCAATAACCGCTAGAGCGTGTTTGAAAAAGGCTTTCAGCAAATTGTGACGTGCAGATTGCGGGAATGATTTTTCAAACACGCTCTAGAACTCACTTAAAGTTCCAAATGTATATCCCATTTCTTCCCATTTGCCCAGCAGTTCATCCAGAATCTGCCCGTTGGTGGAAGAAGTATTGTGAAGCAGGACAATGGCACCCGGGTGGATCCGTTTCAGAAGCTTATCAAAGGCTTCCTCTTTGGTCGGCTGTTTGTCCTGGTACCAGTCTACATAGGCAAGGCTCCAGAAGAAGGTTTTATACCCAAGCTCCTTTGCCATAGACAGATTGGTGGTGCTGTAAATTCCCTGAGGCGGCCGGTAGAATTTCGTCATGGATTCTCCGGTCGCTTCTTTATACAGATTTTCCACGCCCTCCAGCTGCTTCTTAAAAGCCTCCATAGAGGAGATCCCGGACATATCCGGGTGGGTGAGGGTGTGATTTCCTACCGTGTGTCCTTCTGCGATCATTTCTTTTACCAGATTCGGATTGTCTTTGATAAAATTTCCAACTACGAAAAAGGTGGCTTTTGCATTGTGTTTCTGCAGCGCGTCAAGAATCAGAGGGGTATTCCCGTTTTCATATCCGCAGTCAAAGGTAAGGTAGATTTTTTTCTCCTGAGTATCTTTGGCAAAATAGGCATCATAGGGGGCAAGCTCCTCCATGGAAGCGTTTCCCACAGGGCGTTTTCCTTCCTCCTGGAAGCTCAGTCCCCAGCTGTTGCTGCCAGACGCAGTGGTTACGGCCTCCGGTGTCCGAAAGTGCTGAACTGTGACCCGGGCCGCCTCACCTGCAAGAAAAGACAGGGCAAAAAGCAGGGGGACGCCAGCATAGTGGAGGAAATCTTTGATTACCGGGATTTTTTCAGAGGAAAAATTAGAAATCTGGGAGGGAAGCCTAAAAGGGCGTTTAAAAAAAGAAGGTCTGGAGAATTTCATGGAAACCTCGGGATGGGTTTTCTAAAGATATATGAGAGAAGAAGAGCGGGTATGCCAAAAAGGAAAGGCCTGTAAGGAACCGGGGAAAAAAGGGCATCAATTAAGCCACCAGCATCGACGTTTACTGGTGGCTTAAATCTGATCCATATCCAA
>CAJMON010000099.1 GCA_905214955.1 uncultured bacterium | reverse complement strand
GGAAAGACCGCCAAGTCCATCCTGATCAGTGTAGGTGTCCGGCTGGCAGCCTTCAATCTGCCGCAGATCGCCAAGCTGACCAATACTGATGAACTGGATCTTTCCAGCATGGGAGAAAGAAAAGTTGCCCTTTTCTGCTGTATCCCGGATGCAGACACCTCTTTGAATTATCTGGTAGGCATGATCTACAGCCAGCTTTTCCAGACGCTTTATTACATGGCAGACCGTGTGCATGGCGGTGCCCTCCCGGTTCCGGTCAACTGCATCATGGATGAGTTTCCAAACGTATCCCTGCCAAATGAGTTTGAGAAGATCCTGGCAACCTGCCGTTCCCGTTCCATTTACTGCAGCATCATCATCCAGAACATGAGCCAGCTAAAGGCTCTGTTCAAGGACTCCTGGGAAAGTCTGGTGGGCAACTGCGATGAGTTTTTGTACCTGGGCGGCAATGAAAAAGAGACACACAAATATGTATCAGAATTACTGGGGAAAGAAACCATAGACACCAACACCTACGGGCAGACCAAAGGAAAATCCGGCAGCTACTCCACCAACTTCCAGCAGAGCGGAAGGGAGCTGTTACAGCCGGATGAAGTCCGTATGCTGGATAACCAGAATGCACTTCTGTTTATCCGCGGGGAGCGGCCCATACTGGATGCCAAGTATGACCTGATGAAGCATCCCAACATCCGGTATACCGAGGACGGAGGTGCCGGCCCGTTCAATTATGCGAAAGCACCGCTGGCGCATGACGATTTTACATTTGACGAAACAAGATATGACGATTACGAACTGCTTCTGGATGAGGACATCATCGGGGAGCTTTTTTGATGGGAGGAATGCCAATGAATTTACTGAAAAATAAGAAACACACAGAAATCAGGAAAGAGACCGCACCGCTGAAGATGAAGAGAGGGCAGAAGAAACTGTTTGCTCTGTATGCAGTCATGGTACTGTCAATCTGCATTGGGGCGACCTGCGTTTATGCCGCAGGCGATCCGCTGACCGTAGTCAATAACCTGTCCACGTTTATCTTTTCCCTGATCCGCGCCATTGGCCTGATCCTGCTGGGATTTGGTATCGTGCAGGTCGGTCTGTCCTTAAAGAGCCACGATCCAAGCCAGAGGGCAAACGGATTTCTGACACTGGCAGGCGGTATCATCATTACCTTTGCAAAAGAGATCCTGGACCTGATCATGGGATAGGAGAAGAGTCCAGAAGGGGAGCCATGCGAAATGCCGGCTCCCTGCTCACTTTTGAGGATGGGAGGTGAAACTGTTTGAGTGATAACTGGATCGTACAGAATCTAAATTCTGCCTTGCAGACCTGGAGTGACAAGCTGGCCGAGATCTGGACACTGCTGACGCAAAGCCCGGAAAATTTCAAGGGCGGTGCGATCTGGAGCGTAATGACGAACATCAACGGAGGGCTCCGAGCCATCGGGTACGGCCTGCTGGTCTTATTTTTTGCGGCAGGGCTGGTGAAAACCTGTGGGAGCTTCACGGATATGAAAAAGCCGGAACATGTAGTGAAAGCCTTTATCCGTTTCGCACTGGCACAGGGAGCCGTCATGTCCGGCATGGAACTTCTGACGGCAATTTTTTCCATTGTGCAGGGGATCATCTCCAGCATTATGTCTCATTCCGGGATGGCAGGTGGAACGGTAACGGAACTGCCCTCAGAGATCGTGGACAAGATCGAAGCAGTCGGGATGCTGGAATCCATCCCTTTGTGGATCGTAACCCTATTGGGCAGCCTGCTGATTACGGTATTGTCATTTGTCATGATTCTGACTGTATACGGAAGAATGTTCAAGCTGTATATGTACACAGCCATCGCACCGATCCCGCTGGCAACCTTTGCCGGGGAGCCAACTCAGTCCGTAGGAAAGAATTTTATCCGTTCCTATGCCGGGGTATGTCTGGAAGGAGCCATCATCGCACTGGCCTGCATCATCTTTTCGGTGTTTGCGGCGAGTCCGCCGGCCGTCGAGGATACCAGCCTGTCTGCTGTGACGATTGTCTGGAATTACATCGGGGAGCTGGTATTTAACTTACTGGTACTGGTCGGGGCAGTGAAAGCATCTGACCGGATTGTAAAAGAGATCATGGGATTATAGGAGGCAAAAAAATGGAAGAACCAAAGACACTGAGCTACGACTGGCAGTATGGCCGGGAGAAATTATTTCTCCGGGTAGACAGTTACATGAACGATGACAATCTCTATATCGGGCTTTACCACATGGAAGATGGATGCCCGGAAAGCTTTGCAGACCTTACGGTAAACCTGCCCTTTGCTCCGCTGGGCGGTATCAATGAAGCCTATATCGACCACAATTTCAGTAAAGAAAAGCTTCGTTTTATAAAGCAGTATAAGCTGGGAACGATCCAGCCGGATACCGCATCATCCGGTTACTGCATTTTCCAGAGGGTTGCATTCGACCTGAAAAAACTGGCAGAGCTTGATCCGGAAGGAACAAAAAGATTTATGGAAAGAAATGGCACCCAGCAAGGGGATGCATCCAAACAGAAACCAAAGAAAAAACAGAGATCACAAAGAGAAAGGTAGAAAACAACATGGAAGTGAAAATGAATAAAGAAATCCGAGACTATCAGGAGTCAATGTTCTGGGGGTTAAGTTTCCGGCAGTGCTTATTTTCGGTACTGGCAATCCTGGCAGCCCTTGGGATTTATTTCCTCACCCGGAAATATGCCGGGGAACAGGTAACTGGATGGCTGTGCATCCTTGGGGCGGCTCCCTTTGCGGCCTGCGGCTTTTTCCGTTACCACGGCATGACGGCAGAACAGTTTGCATGGACAGTCATCAAATCCGAACTGCTGTATCCGAAACGGCTGGTATTTAAGTCGGAAAACCTGTACTTTTCCTGTCTGGAAGAGAGCCTGCGGCTGGGTGAAAAAATGATGGGAAACGGAGCGGAGCTTCTGGAGAAGAAGCGGACGAAACAGAAGAAACCAAAGAAGCGAAAAGGAAGGGGTGATGCCTTTGATTAAAACCCTGAGTCAGACACTGAAACAGGACAAAGAAAAATTTAAAGTACCGAGGTCTGTCCAGCAGGCAATCCCCATCCGCAAGATCTGGCCGGACGGTATT
This sequence comes from uncultured bacterium, assembly GCA_905214955.1. GTDB lineage: Bacteria > Bacillota > Clostridia > Lachnospirales > Lachnospiraceae > Limivivens. The sequence continues at coordinate 5,658 of CAJMON010000099.1, read as the reverse complement.
TTTCAGGTGGAGAGCAAGTATTCCCGGACATTCCGGTTTACGGATATCAACTATTCCATTGCCAGCAAAGCGGACAAGACAGAAATGTTTCTGGATTATTCCGAGCTTTTAAATGCACTGGATTCCGGCTGTACGGCGAAGATTACCCTGAACAACCGCAAGATCAACAAGGAAGAGTTTGAGCAGTCCCTGCTGATTCCGATGAAAGGGGACGGGCTTGATGCATACCGGAAGGAGTACAACGACATGCTCCTGTCCAAAATCTCCGGTACCAACAACAGCATCTATCAGGAACGCTATCTGACCGTCAGCGTTCACAAGAAAAATATCGATGAAGCCAGAACCTATTTCGCCCGTGTGGGAACAGATATCATCACCCATCTGGCCAAGCTGTCCTCCATCGGGGAAGAACTGGATGCAGAACAGAGGCTCCAGATCTTCCGAGACTTTTTCAAGGCAGACGTTCCGCAGAGTTTCCCGTTTGACATGAAAGCCTTTGCGAAAAAAGGACACAGCTTCAAAGACTGGATCTGCCCGGACACGATGGAATTCCACAATGATCATTTTAAACTGGGTGAGCAATATGGCAGAGTCCTTTTTATGGAAGATTACGCCAGCTATGTAAAAGACGAGATGGTATCGGAGCTGTGCGGACTTGGCAGAAACCTGATGCTATCCATTGACATCATCCCGGTACCGACAGACGAAGCAGTGAGGGAGATCCAGAACCGACTGCTGGGCGTAGAGACAAATGTCACCAACTGGCAGAGGCGCCAGAATGCAAACAATAACTTTTCTGCCGTGGTTCCTTACGATATGGAGCTGCAGCGAAAAGAAACCAAGGAGATGCTGGATGACCTGACCACCAGGGATCAGAGAATGATGTTCGGTATCTTGACGATGGTACATATGGCAGACAGCAAGAAGCAGTTAGATTCTGATACGGAAACCCTGTATTCCATTGCCAGAAAACATCTCTGCCAGATGGCAACCCTGAAATGGCAACAGGTCGATGGGCTGAATACCGTCCTGCCGTATGGCCTGCGGAAAATCGATGCCGTGCGAACCCTTACCACAGAGTCCACTGCCGTATTGATTCCATTCCATACGCAGGAGATCATGCAGCCGGGCGGCATCTATTATGGGCAGAATGCAGTCAGCAAAAATATGCTGGTGGCAGACCGAAGGAAACTGTTAAATGGCAACTCTTTCCGACTGGGTGTCAGCGGTTCGGGAAAGAGCTTCTCAGCAAAAGAGGAGATCGTAGACCTTGCCCTTTCCACGGAAGATGACATCCTCATCCTTGATCCAGAGTCGGAGTTTGCTTCTCTGGTGGAAGCCTTAAACGGAGAGGTTATCCGGATCTCGGCAACCTCGGATACTCATCTGAATGCACTGGACATGGATTCCGCCTATGGCAATGACCGCAACCCGCTCATTGAGAAGTCAGAATTTATCCTGTCCTTGTTTGAGCAACTTGTCGGAGCCGGAAACCTTTCGGCAAAGGAGAAATCCATCCTCGACCGCTGCACCGCAGATGTGTACCGGGATTATATGAGGGGCGATTACAAAGGGCAGGTGCCGACTTTGAAAGACCTGTACCGACAGCTCATGCTCCAGCCGGAGGAAGAAGCCAGAGGACTGGCCTTGTCTTCGGAATTGTTTATCAACGGAAGTCTGAACACCTTTGCCCAGGAAACCAATGTCAACACGAAGAGCCGTATCATCGACTATGATATTCGGGAGCTGGGCGAACAGCTGATGCCCCTTGGCATGCTGGTCACACTGGATTCTATTTTCAACCGTGTGATCCAGAACTGGAAGAAGGGAAAAACGACATGGATCTTTGCGGATGAGTTTTATCTGCTGTTCCGCTACGAATACAGTGCGGACTTTTTCTACCGCCTGTACAAGCGTATCCGTAAGTATTCCGGATTTGTCACCGGGCTTACCCAGAACGTAGAGGAACTTCTGAAATCCGATACCGCCCGCCTGATGCTGGCGAACAGTGAGTTCCTGATCCTTTTGAATCAGGCCACCACCGACCGGGACGAGCTGGCGGCACTTCTGAATATTTCAGACAACCAGTTATCCTACATCACCAATGTGGGTGCCGGCCATGGTCTGATCCGCTGTTCCGGAAATCTGGTGCCATTTGAAAATTCGTTTCCAAGAAATACAAAACTGTACCGCCTGATGACGACCAAGCCGGGCGAAGCGTAAGAGCGGGACAAGCCGAGACTGGAGGTGAGAGATGAAGGATATCAAAACCAAAGAAGTTACAACAAAACCAAAGACCAAAAATCCTGCCTCCAGAATCCCCAAGGAGCTGATGCGGACGGCCATACTGGAGAGCAAGGAAAAATCCCAGACCATCGCAAATGCCAGGGACAATGACATGGGAGAACAGTCCCCATCCGAATATGCCAGTGGGAAAGTCACATCCGCAGAGGAATGGGCTGCAAGAAAGACAGGCAGAACTGTAACCAGAGCCGGAAAGACAGCCGCACAGACTTCCTACGAGAAGATCAAACAGAGAGCCGCTGGCAAAAAAGAAGCGGAGAAAGAAACCGCCAGAGGAACAGGGGACACACAGACCGCCAATCCTGCCAGCCGGGAAGCTCAGGAAGCACAGATCCGGGAGGTACAGATCCAGGAAGCCCAGCGGCAAAAGGTGGTTTCAGATGCCGTCAAAACGAAAGAGCAGAAGATCCGGGCTGCCAGGGAGACACCAAGAATCCAGAACAGACAGGAAATAGCAGAAATGAAGCAGCTCTCCATCCGAGAACAGAGCCGGAAGAAGGAAGCAAAAGATACAGTAAGGCAGACCGCCATCCGACAGAAACAGCCGGAAACCATTCGGATTAAAGAAAAACCAAGGAAACAGCCGGAGCCGAAAACCATACAGAAGCGTATCATCAAGACGGCTCCCCAGTCTGCGAAGATCAGCGTCCAGCCAGAGCAGAAGCTCCGTGCGGCCAGCTCCAACGCCCTGACAGCCCGGATGCAGAAGCAGATGGAACGAAGGGCAGCGAAGCAGGCGGCGAAGAAAGCTGCCATGCAGACGTCCAACAACGTCCGCCGGATGCAGAAAACGGCAAGGGCAGGGCAGAATACCTTCAAGGCAGCCAAAGCCGCCGTGGAAGCGGCAGCGAAAACCGTGCAGTCCATGATGGCTGCACTGGGAGCCGCCGGAGCAGTTATCGTTCTTTTATTGGTTATCATGGTCGGAATCATTGGCGGTGCGGCATTTTCAGGAAGCTCAGAGAGCAACGAAGCATTGAGTCAGGAAGTCCTTTCCTATACAACAGCTATCCAGAAATATGCCAACCAGTACGGAATCCCCGAATACGTTTCCGTGATACAGGCGATCATGATGCAGGAATCCGGCGGCCGGGGAACCGATCCCATGCAGAGCAGTGAGTGCCCATACAACACCAGGTACTCCAACAGTCCCAATGCCATCCAGGACGCAGATTACTCCATACAGGTAGGAATCCAGTATTATGCAGACTGCCTGAAGGAAGCCGGATGCACCAGTCCACAGGATATGGATAAGCTGAAACTGTCCCTGCAAGGATATAACTACGGCAACGGATACATAACGTGGGCGATACGGAAGTATGGCGGTTACAGTGCCGAAAATGCCCTGCAGTTTTCCAACGAGCAGGCGGCTTCGCATGGATGGAGTGCCTATGGCGACCCAGAGTACGTCCCACATGTCCTGCGGTATTATTCCAGCGGCGGATTGTTTGCCGGCCTGTTTGGAGGCAACGGCCAGATCGTATCGGTGGCACTTACCCAGCTTGGAAATGAGGGAGGCCAGAAGTTCTGGTCGTGGTATGGCTTTGACAGCCATGTGGCATGGTGTGCCTGCTTTGCCAGCTGGTGTGGGGATCAGGCAGGACTCATCAAGAGCGGCAAGATGCCAAAATTCTCCCTGTGCGATGATGGAATCGCATGGTTCCAGAGCAAGGGAAAGTGGAAAAGCCGGGGATATTCCCCAGCACCCGGAACCCTGATCTTTTTTGACTGGAACGGGGACGGAACCTCAGACCATGTGGGAATCGTGGAGAAAACCGAAGGCAGTACCGTATACACCGTGGAAGGAAACTCCAGTAATGCCGTGAACCAGAGAAGCTATGATATCAATAACGGAACGATCATGGGATATGGTATACTTTGAAAATTAAAATAGAATATAAGTTATAACCTATGAAAAGAAATTTGATATGTGTAAGTTAATAATGAAAGTCGATGCAAGTATGGATTCTTATGCAAAGATTATTTAAAGAACCATAAAAATACGCTGTATCAGTTTATGCTTCTGTAGGACACTATTAGAGAGCATGTGATATATTATCTGTAAATAAAAAATCAGAGATCAGTAATGGACACACTGATTTTCTGGTTTTTTTATGATAACTGTATTACTGTATTGATAAATATATCACAGTGCGATATAATGCAAGTATCGAAGTACGATATATCGCACTGAAAGGAAAGGTTTATGGATGCACATATAAAAAAGGTTTACGTTCCCATGACGGAGACAAGTTTTTACATATTGTTATGTCTTCGTACTCCAAATCATGGATACGGGATTGTACAAAAAGTAAGAGAACTGACAGAAAATGAAGTGGTACTTGGTCCTGGAACCATGTATGGAAGTCTTTCAAAAATGGAAAAAGATGGCCTAATCCATTTTATCAGGGAAGAAGATAAAAGGAAAATTTATGAGATCACAGAACTCGGTACGGAAGTTCTGGAGCTTGAGCTAAAAAGAATCCGCAGATTGTATCGTAATGCACAGGAGGTAACGCAATGAAGAAACTCAAAAAAGAAATTCACTGGTTTAGTATTATGGAGTACGAAAAAGAAGAAAATTACCTGAGCAAAAGGCACTTGGAAGGTTGGAAATTCAAGAGCGTAACATTTCCTGGACTATATACATTTGAGAGATGTGAGCCTGAGAAGGTAATTTACCAGCTAGATTACAATAAAGAAGAAATCAAACATCAGAGTGAATATATACGAATGTTTGAAGATTGCGGATGGGAATACCTGACAGAATTTGATGGATACAATTATTTCAGGAAACCAGCAGACAAGATGCAACAGAAAGAGGAAATATTCTGTGACGACATCTCCCGTCTGGATATGATGAATCGGATTTTTCGTGGAAGAGTAATTCCGTTAATATTGATGATTCTTTGTATCCTGATTGATACTATTGTAACAGATCCCAGTGAACCAGGCTGGATACCAGTATTTTTTAGGGTAATGTTAGTTGTATATGTTATTACTTTTCTACAGTTTGCTGTAAAATATTTTGTATTTTGGAAAAAAGTAAAAAAATAGTATACAGTTGACAACTCATCAACGTAAAGAGTTCATTGTCTAAATGAGTAGGGAACTTCTTTTCTGACTTTAAAAGAATTTTAAATTTTTTGTTACCACCTGGAATTATTTACGATATATAGTATGAATAGATAATAACGGAAATGTAAAAGGGACAGTAGATGTAAAAAATCAGCTTTGTCCCTTTTGTAACCTAAATTTGATATGTATAAGTTAACTTTCTTATTTGATTAAATTTATATGAAATGAAAAGAACCAGTGAGAGAATCGTTAAATTTCACTCACTGGCTCAATTCG
>CAJMON010000098.1 GCA_905214955.1 uncultured bacterium | reverse complement strand
AGAGACAAATCGGATAAATTTAATTCTGTATGTGGTTTTGAAGGTACAAAGAGAGAAAGCTGTCATTGTTCACAGGATCGTGAACGATGGCAGCTTTTTTGTCAAACATAGCAAAAAAGTATTGACTCTAAAGTTGACTTTAATGATATGATATCTATACTAAGGATTCTGAAAGAGAAGACGAAAAATGGAGGTTTCAAAATGACAGCAGCACAGGAAAAATTGGAACATTTGAAAAAGTATCTGAAAGAATTAGGAAGCGTGGCAGTTGCCTTTTCAAGCGGTGTAGATTCCACCTTTCTTTTAAAAACAGCCCGCGATGTATTGGGTGATAAAGTGATTGCAGTGACGGCCCAGTCCTGTTCTTTTCCACAGAGGGAACTCAATGAAGCAAAAGCTTTCTGCGAAAAAGAAGGAATCCGCCACATGATCTGCCAGTCAGAGGAACTGGAAATCGAAGGATTTTCTAAAAATCCGCCAAACAGATGTTATCTGTGCAAGCATGAGCTTTTCGAAAAGATCATAAAGCTTGCCAAAGAGAATGGAATTGAGTATGTGGCAGAAGGTTCCAACATGGATGACAATGGCGATTACCGTCCAGGACTGATTGCGGTAAAAGAATTAAACGTGAAGAGTCCGTTAAGAGAAGCAAAGCTTACCAAAGCAGAGATCCGGGAACTCTCTAAAGAACTGGGACTGCCAACCTGGGACAAACAGTCCTTTGCCTGTCTGTCATCAAGATTTGTCTATGGCGAGACTATTGACAAAGAAAAACTGGGAATGGTAGAAAAGGCAGAACAGCTTCTTCTGGATTATGGCTTCCACCAGCTGCGTGTGCGGATTCATGGAAAATTAGCAAGAATTGAAGTGATGCCGGAAGAGTTCGAAAAACTGCTGGCGGTTCGGGAAGAGGTGACAGCCAAATTCAAAAGCTATGGATTTACCTATGTGACCATGGATCTTTTGGGATACCGGATGGGAAGTATGAACGAGACACTGAACCTGAAGGAAAAGAACTAGAAAGTTGTGCATATTAACAGAAACACACAAAAAGAAACAGGATTTCATTTGTGAAATTTGTGCATAAAATACGTTGAAAGCATAGGAGAACTGGACTAAACTAGTAGTTAGTGAAGGTTATTACAACATGTTCAGGGAGGTATGCCTATGTTGACGAAAAAACAGAATTTATTAGAGACTATTCACGGAGGGCATCCAGATCGTTTTGTAAATCAGTATGAAGCATTTCAGATGGCATTTACGCCGATTATGATGCAGAGTCCGATGCCGGAGTACGGCGGAGAACCGGTGGTAAACGCCTGGGGCGTAACAAATGCCTGGCCGATCGGAACACCGGGATCTTTCCCGGTACACACGCCGGATAAAATTGTAATCAAAGATATTACATGCTGGAGAGATTATGTAAAAGCTCCGCCAACCAAATTTCCGGAGGCAGCCTGGGAGCCTTTTATTAAAGAAGCAGAAAAAGTAGACCGGAATGAGTATTTCCTCACACCGTTTGTGGCACCTGGCATTTTTGAACAGTGTCATCACCTGGGTGAGATTCAGAATACACTGATCAATCTGTATGAAGAGCCAGATGATATGAAGGATTTGATCAAATATCTGGCAGACTGGGAAGTAGCCCAGGCAGAAGAAATCTGCAAATACTTAAAACCGGATGGTCTGTTCCATCATGATGACTGGGGCAGCCAGACATCTACCTTTATGTCACCGGAAATGTTTGAAGAGTTCCTGCTTCCGGCATACAAAGATATTTACGGATGCTATAAAGAAAATGGCGTAGAACTGATCGTACATCACAGCGATTCTTATGCTGCAACGCTGGTTCCATACATGATTGAAATGGGCATTGATATCTGGCAGGGCGTCATGACCACCAACAACATTCCGGAGCTGATCAAGAAATACGGCGGACAGATTTCCTTCATGGGCGGTATTGACAGTGCCAAGATTGACTTTGAAGGCTGGACACCGGAGGTTATCGAAAAAGAAGTAAAGAAGGCATGTGATGCCTGCGGTACCCTGTATTTCATTCCTGGTGCATCCCAGGGACTGGCTATGAGTACCTATCCAGGTGTTTATGAAGCTACTTCTGAGGCAATTGATAAATACAGTAAAGTAGTATTTGGAAACAAATAAAAAAAGGCAAAAAATGCAGCTCCGGGAGAGATTTCCGGAGCTGTTTTTTGTCCTTTTTTAGGAAAGCTGGCTGTTTTTCCACTGGTAAAGTTCCAGAAGTTTCATGGAAAACAGGCAGTAAGAACGGACATAAGTATCATTTAAATCTCTGCCGAGGAGTTCCTGAATTTTTCGGATGCGGTAGAGAACCGTGTTGCGGTGGGTGAACAGGGCGGCAGAAGTACGGGAAATGGAACGCTCATTTTCCAGAAAAATTTTCAGAGTATAAAACAGTTCATCTCCTCCATTTTGCTGCTTTTCCCAGAGCTGTACAATGGCAGGCATACAGGCGCGCACCGAAGAGGAGAGAGAACCAGATTCCAGAATATAATCCAGGGCATAATCAAAGAAATCATAGTATTTATTTTCTGGAAAACGTTTTTTACCAGAGGAAAGGGCGTAGCTGGCCTGTTCATAGAGAAAGTTTGCATGTTCTACACCGCAGATGGGAAGGCTGAAGCCGACACGGATGGGATTGCGGGAGGCCAGGCTGGTAAACAGCGGAACCAGAAGCGTATCTCTGGAAAGATTCTGGGTGCTAAGAAGAAGAATATAGGACTTTTTCTTCATAATCATACAGCTGGGAGCCTGGCGGATGAGTACCTGCATCAGCTGATCGACACTGGATTCTGTGACGGGCCGTCCGGAAACATCCAAGACTTCGATGAGCGCGAGATAATAAGAATCTTCTGGGTGCCACTGCTGATAAGCAAGCTGGGTTTCCAGCTGTTTTTTGTCGTAAGGGTTTCCGAAAATAATGTTGTAAAATACATTGGTATTGTTTAAAACACTTTCATAATAAATCTGTCCAAGAACCGGTTCCAGAATCATGGCCATATGCTGCAAAAGCTGGGCATCTCCAGGGTTTAATTCCCGGTCTTTGGCAAGGACATTGATTCTGCCGCAGACGGAATCATTGCAGTACATACAGTAGGTCAGCCCGCTGTAGCCCATAAGCTGGCTGCCGGAAAACGAATACTTTTTTGGGCCATGGTGCCAGTAATCAAAATTTCCATAATGATAGCGCATCTGCTGGACCGCATTCAAAGAAGAATATCCATAGGTGGACAGATAAGCCCATTCATCGTCCACAGAATCGGGAGGATACTGGCGGCTGATGCCCAACACACGGTTATTTCCATCTAACATCACGATGGGGTTCTGAAAGACCTGCCAGGCAAGATCAATGACACCCTGGTAGTCCCGTTCTCTGGTTAGACGGATCATGTCATCCATCCAATCCTGAAAATAATCAAAAACGCTGGCAATAATCTCAAAGCCCTGAGTAAGATCCATATTTTGGAAACGAATGGTGTTTCCTTCTCCATTACAGACCACATCATTATTTTCCTGATAAACATGTACGCAGTTGGTAGCATAAACTCTCCGGGCACTTTTCAGAATCACAGGTGCATCATTTTTTATGTCAAGTTCCATATCTAAAGAAGAAAGCCGGTTGGCAATCATCCACATACTTAGTTTCATCGGTATTGTTCCTTTCTGCAGGCGCAGTATGCTGTCCATGCGGCTGGAGCCGAAAACTCTCCAGTATATGTGTATTATACCGAAAAATACCTGAGAATGAAAGAGAAGGAATTAACAAAAAGTGATAAAAGAATATGCGAAAATATTGTATTCGCTGTACATAGTAACGAAAAAGAAAAAGACTATAATGAAATTATCAGAAAAGTTCCGGAACAACTCATAAGGAGGAAACATTATGCAGGAGAAAAGTTTAAGTTCATCGCAGGTAAACAAATATGGCTTTTATCTGCTGACGTCTTCTCTGGCGGCTATGGTACAGATGACCTATCTGACGATTTTTATGACAGACTGTATCAAAATCCCGGCAGGGATCGTGGCAACGACACTTCTGGTAGCGCGTGTGATTGACTTTTTTATTGGCGTTATCTGTGGCGGAATCATTGAAAAAGTCCGGATGCCCTGGGGCAAATACCGCTCCTGGCTGCTGGTGCTTCGGTGGGTAATCGTATTCTCGATTGTCTGTTCATTCTTTGATACCTCTGCATGGCCGCTGGGCTTCCGTGTAGGAGTATCCTTTATCGGTTACATCTTGTTAAACGCAGGTATGAGCTTTACCACAAATGCATATTACGCATTAGGTCCGGCGCTGGCAGGTGCCAATGTCAATGACCGTTTCCGTTTAAGTGCAAGAGGCGCACAGTTTATGTGTGTGGCAATGCTGATTACTTCTGCACTCACCATTCCTCTGGTAAAGGCACTGACTCCGGTGGTTGGCCCTGGAAATGCATATCTGATCGTGGCAGTGGTATTTGCACTTCCTTATATTTTCGGATGCCAGATGATTTCCAATCTCTGTAAAGAATGTGATCCTTCTGGAAAACGCAAAGACAATGGAATGGGAGCTTCTGCAGTTACGCTGAAAGACATGGTAGATTCTGTTATTCAGAATAAACAGCTTCTGGTTCTGTTTATGGCATACACCATTTACTACGTTGGAATGTATACCATTTCCGGACTTGGTACTTATTACTTTACTTACATCGTAGGCGATTTTATGAAAATGTCCTACAGCATGACCGTATGTATGGTCACTGGTTTTGTGGCGTCTCTGGTAATGCCCAAGCTTGGCGGAAAGCTTGGAAAGAAACGTTCTATGGTCACTGCACTTGTGATCTATGCACTGGCATATGCATGTGTGTATTTCCTGGGCGGACATTGGGTGAAATACACCATCTGCGGAGCAATCGGAGGCGCAGCTGTGTACATGTTCAGTGGATTTGGAGCAAACTATTTTGTAGACTGCGGTGAATACCATCTGTATAAAACCGGAAAAGATACCAGAACTATTGCAATTACCATGTATTCTGTGCCGATGAAAATCGGTATGACACTTGGCGGAGCCATTGCAAACTTCGGACTTGCCTTTATCGGCTATCAGGCAGGCATGACAGTAGATGGGGCATTCCAGAACAAATTTATGTTCTTACTGGCAATTCTTCCTGCCATTCTGGTACTGATTGGTGCGGTAATTATGCAGGCAGGTTATAAGATTACAGATGAAGATGCAGCTAGATATGCAGCTGCAAACGCAGCGAAATACGCGCAGAAATAAAGAAAAGTGGAAAGATTCCTGGTCAGAAGGAGGCGGAATACATGGGAAAAATGACAGAAAAAGAAAATTATTTGATGACCCTGAGAGGAGAGCAGCCGGAATGGGTGCCGGTATACAGTTTTGGACCGATGCCGGGACAGACCAGACCCTGCACATCCTGTATGCTGGAGCCGTTGATTTTAAGTGAATTCCGTTTCAAGGGCGGTGGAAAAGACTGCTGGGGTGTCACTTATGTTCCGACAAAGGAAACCGGCGGAGCCCTTCTGCCAAAACCCGATGAATTTATTCTGGATGATATCCGCCACTGGCGGGATGTAATCAAAGCACCATCTTTAGATGGAGTTGACTGGGAAGCCATGGCGAAAAAGCAGCTGGAAGGGTTTTATGCTATGGGAGTCAACCGGGAAGATACAGCCATTGCCCTGAATCTTCATGTAGGATATTTCCAGAATCTGATGGCATTTATGGGATTTACAGAAGGTCTGTGCGCCATGTGTGAGGAGCCGGAAGAAGTTATGGCGCTGTTTGAGTACATGTGCGATTTTTATACAGAAGTCACCAGGAGAATCTGGCCTTATGTGAAACCGGATGTACTGACACTGATGGATGACACGGCAGCCTGGGCTGCACCGTTTATTTCCAGAGAAATGTATCATGATATGGTGCTTCCGTTCCATGACCGTCAGGCAAAATTTGGGCGGGATGCAGGAATCCCCATTACCATGCACAACTGTGGAAAAGCAGAAGTCTTTATGGAAGATCTGCGTGGAATTGGTGTCAATGCCTGGGATCCGGCACAGACCTGCAACGATCTGAAAGGGGTTCAGGAAAAATTTGGAAACAGTCTGGTTCTCATGGGATGCTGGGACGCAAGAGGACATCTTCTAGCACCGGATGTGACGGAAGAAGAGATTAGGCAGTCTGTGCGGGACACCATGGATGCGTATGCACCAGGCGGCGGTTTCTGCTGGTGCGGCGGTTATCTGGGTGCGGTAGATGATATGGAAGTGATTCGGAAAAACGGCATTTTATTTGATGAAGTGTACCGTTATGGAGATGCATTTTATAAAAAATAAAGAATGAACCATATAAGGGGGGAGGAACATGCAAATCCTGGTATTAAGCGGATTTCTGGGATCAGGCAAAACCTCCCTTCTGATGCGTCTGGCAGAATATCTGACAAAAGAGGCGCAGAAGGGAGAACGTCTAAAGGTAGTGATCTTGGAAAATGAATCCGGAGCAGATGGAGTGGATGACAAGCTTCTGCGGTCAGGCGGTCTTCAGGTGGAAGATCTTTTTGCAGGCTGTGCCTGCTGTACTGTGGGAGGCGAGCTGATCGGAGCAGTTCAACTTATTGAAGAGGAGTATGATCCGGATTGGATCATTCTGGAGACTACCGGACTTGCGTATCCCGGACTGATCCAGGAAAATTTAAAAGAAGCTGCCCAAAAAGAATGCAGAATCTGTACGGTTGTAGATGTATCCAGGTGGAAACGGCTGAAGAAACCTATGGAAGCGCTGCTGACCGGGCAGATTGCATGTGCAGAGACAGTACTGCTGAATAAAGCAGATCTTGTTTCCAAGGAAACGCTGGGAGAATGCAGAAGCGATGTTCAGAACATGAATCCAAATGCAAAAATCTGTGTTACATCGGCAGCAAGCGGCGATTTAGAATCGGTATGGGCAAGTGTACTGGGAGAAGGGGAAATTCATGAATGAATGGGAAAAAATCGTACTTCCGTTGAAAGGAAAGCAGGAAATTCAGAAACGGAGTCCAGGAACCTTTCATGTGGAAGCCAGAAGACAGGATGAAGCCACGGTGATTTCCGGAGAATATTGTTTTGAAGGAGACCGGGCTTTTTTTTCAGAACTTTTGAAAACGTCCCTGGAAACACTGGCGGAGCGAATCCAACAGGAGCAGGGGTTGATCGGACATATTAAAACATCTCTGGAAATTCAGGACACAGAGGTGTTTTCGGTTACTCTGGATAAAGCGGACTGCAGAAAAGGCAGTTTCAGCCGGATGGAAGGAAAGCTGGCGGCCATTGTCTTTTTTGTAAGGCCTAAAACGATAGAAAAGTTTGTGCGGGAGATGCTGGAAAATATCCAGAAGACAATGGAGTCTGGAAAATAGAGAAAACACAGAAAAACTGCGGAGAATTTTAAGGAGGAATTGGTATTATGGCATGTGGAAAATTTATGCAGACAGCTGCAAATCGTGATTATTCAAAAGAATGGCAGGCACCGGGAAGCTTCCCATGGATTTTTCAAAGACCCAAGGAGCCTATTACAGGGCGGCCATACAGTGTGCGGGAAAATTATATCCGCTGCGTGAAGGGTGAGCAGCCTTACTGGATGCCGGCCTATATGACAGAAAGCAATACAGTCTGGCCGGATGCTATGGAAGAGCATCCTGTGCCGGAAGTGGACGGATATGACTGGTGGGGTGTTTACTGGACTATGGTAAAAGATGTGGGAGGTATGATTACGAAACCTGGCACCCGTACCATTTCGGATTTTGCAAACTGGAAGGAAGAACTAGAGTGGCCGGATCTGTCTGTGGTGGATTTTAAAACAGATGGAGAAAAGCTTCAGAAGATGATGGACCCTGACCGGGTACATATTTACGAGTGTGTGGAGGGTATTTTTGAACGGCTTCATGAATTGATTCCATTTGATGAGTCTTTGATGGCGTTCTACGAGGAGCCGGAACTTCTGGAAGAATTTTTTCAGAAGATGGCAGATTATAAGATTGAATCGACACAGAAGGTTTTTGAATATTATGGAAGAGTGGACGGCGTTCTTTATCACGATGACTGGGGAACCCAGAGAAGCGGCTTTTTCTCCAATGAGATGTTTCGCAACCAGCTGATGCCGGCAACCAGCCGTTTCCTGAAGTTTATTAAGGATCAGGGGAAATTTATTGAACTGCATTCCTGTGGAAAGAATATCCAGTATCTGCCGGAAATGATTGAAATGGGAATTGATATGTGGACGCCGCAGGCAGTAATCAATGATCCGGATTATTTATATGAGAATTTTGGAGACAAAATGACATTTGCGTTTTGGGTGAACATTGATCCAAAGGCAGATGAGGCGGAAGTGCGGAAAATTGCCAGGGATTTCGTGGATCATTATGGAGCAAAGGGAAGGTGTATGCCATGCTTTATGACGGATATGAGCAACCCAATGCAGTCTATGGCAGCACATGATGAGCTGTATCATTATTCACTGGAGTATTATAACAAATTGTATGGACGGAAGTAAAAGAGGATAATGAGGAGGCATGAGAGAGTTTCAGATAGGGGTGGATGAAGGGGCGCGAGGCAGTTCCAGCCGGGAGATTCTGGGTTGAGGGGTACGAAGCGGTTTTAGATGGGAAATTCTGGGTTGAGGTGACGCGAGAAAGTTTCAGATGGAGAATTCTAGGTGAAGGGGCGCGAGGCAGTGCCAGCCGGAGTGCTTCTGCTGTTTCGAAGTCCTCG
>CAJMON010000097.1 GCA_905214955.1 uncultured bacterium | reverse complement strand
GTGCAGAACATCCACTGGATGTTCTGCACTATGTCGGGGCGGGTCACTAAGCCATAAAACCACTCCTGTGCAAGCACATTGTGGTTTCAGGCTTTTGACCCTGGCATTATTTCATTATAGAAGTGTGGAAAAAGAAAAGCAAGTGAAAAGGGGAGGATTTTACAATGAATATTCGGATTGCAGACTATACGGCAAGAAGTGCCGTTTTTGATATCGAGGACGGTGGCATTTACCAGACAGAAAAAGACTATGAGCTGTACTTAAACGGAACTTTTATAGGAAAGGCAGACAAAGTGATTTTTCCAGTGTATGGCCTGGAGCCGGATACATTTTATAAAGCGGAGCTGAAACGGGATGGAGCACTTCTTGGAGAAATCAGCTTTCAGACGGAAAAAGAAAGCGTAACCTTAAATGTCCGGGAGTTCGGGGCAGCTGGTGACGAAAAAAAAGACGATACCCTGGCGCTGCAGACAGCCATTTTATCCTGCCCCCAGGGAGGAAGAGTATTGATTCCAAAAGGAACCTACCGGTTTGTCTGCCTTTTCTTAAAAAGCCACATCCGTCTGGAATTAGAAGAAGGTGCAGAGTTGTCAGCAGTGACAGACAGAGAGGCATTTCCCTATTTTCCAGGAACCATAGAGGGGACGGACGGGCAGGTCTATCAGTTTGGCACCTGGGAGGGAACGCCTGCGAAGATGTTTGCAGGGATTCTTACCGGTATGGAAGTGGAAGATGTGAAAATCTATGGAAAGGGTGCCATCAATGGAAATGCCAGTCATGAAAACTGGTGGCACAACTGCACCCAGATGGTGACGGCGTGGCGTCCCAGAACCGTATTTTTCAATCACTGCAAAAACATTTCCATGATTGGCGTGACGGTGAAAAATTCTCCCAGCTGGACCATTCATCCGTATTTCTGCGAAAATATGAAGTTTCTAGCCCTGGAGATTTTAAATCCCAAGGATTCCCACAACACGGACGGTCTGGATCCGGAGAGCTGCTGCCATGTAGAACTGGCAGGCATTCATTTTTCGGTAGGGGACGACTGCATTGCCATCAAATCCGGAAAAATTGACATGGGAAAAACTTACAAAACGCCCTGCGAGGATATAGTAATCCGCCAGTGCTCCATGAACGATGGACACGGAAGCGTAGTGTTAGGCTCTGAGATTGGAGCCGGAGTGCGGCATCTGACCGTAAAAGACTGCATTTTTAACGGAACAGACCGGGGCCTCCGCATCAAGACCAGGAGAGGAAGAGGAGAAGACTGTGTGGTGGATGATGTGGTGTTTGAAAACATCAAGATGAACCATGTGCTGACTCCCTTTGTGGTGAACTGCTTTTATTTCTGCGATCCGGATGGAAAATCCGATTATGTGCAGAGCAAAGAGTCTCTGCCGGTGGATGAGCGGACACCGGATATTCGGAAATTGTCTTTTAAAAAGATTGAGGCAAAAAATGCAGCCTATGCGGCCGTATGCGCCTATGGACTTCCAGAGCAGAAAATTGGATGTCTGGAGTTTGAAAATATTTCCGTCACCTATGACAAAACCGTGATGCCGGGAGTGCCTGCTATGATGTGTGGAATGGATCCTATGAAGGGAGCTGGTATCTTTGTGCGCAATGTAAAAATACTGTCGTTAAAACAGGTGCACATTGAAGGATGTGAAGAACCCGTGCTGGATGCGGCTGGTGTGGAAAAACTGATTGAGGAATAGAAAAAGGAGAAAAGGAACCGATGGAGAAGGAATATTATGACAGCTTAAAAGCTATGAAACGAAAATACGACCTGCTTTCCAGAAAAGAAGCATTTTCCGGAAGTACCAAAGAGGAGTGGATTTCCTGGAAAGAGCAGATGAAAAAAAGACTGTGGGATCTCCTTGGCATGGATCACATGGAATCCTGTGATCTGTGCCCAATAGAAGAAGAAACCGTGGTTCTTGAAAATGGAATTACCAGAAAAAAAGTGCGGATTCAGACAGAGCCAGATGTATGGATGCCGTTTTTTGAGCTGATTCCACCGGAGAGAGATCAAAAAAGAGAGATATTTTTAGCCCTTGCAGGACATGGTGGGGCCGGAAAATACGGTGTGGCGGGATGCCGGGAAATTCCGGTTATGCGGCAGGCTATTGAACGGCACCACTATGATTACGGAATGAAGCTTGCAGAAATGGGATATATAGTATTCTGCCCGGATCCAAGAGGGTTTGGGGAACGCAGAGAGGCAGCGCGCCAAAGCGACCGGGAGGAAGATTTCCTAAATGGCTGTTGCTATGAACTGGCTCATATGGCAGAACCTTTGGGCATGACCGTGGCAGGAATGCAGACCTGGGATTTGATGCGGCTTTTGGATTATGTCCAGATGCGGGCAGATATTGGAGAATGTACCATGGAAAATTTGGGATGTGTGGGATTTTCCGGAGGGGGAATGCAGACGCTGTGGCTGACGGCTCTGGATGACCGGATTCGGCGGGCGCTGACCAGCGGCTACCTTTACGGAGTCAAAGATTCTCTACTGGAATTAAACCAAAACTGCAGCTGCAACTACGTGCCGGGATTATGGCAGATACTGGACATGGGAGATCTGGCCTCTATGGCAGCTCCAAGGCCTTTCATTGTCCAGACAGGCCTTTCAGATGGATTAAACGGCAAAAGGGGGGCTGTCAATGCAGATGAACAGATGGAAACTGTCCGCAGGGCGTATCGTCTGTTTGATGCAGAAAATGTGCTGATTCATCATCATTATCCAGGAGGCCACCAGTTCCACTATGAAGATCTGGCAGAAGATCTTTCCAAAAGTTGTCGAAATAACCAAGAGAAAGAAAAATAAATATCAGATTTTAGCGTATGTGCTGAAAACTTTTTTTGTGAATCATTTCATTTGACAATGGTTTTCGAAGTTGCTAGAATTTAAGACAAGTAGTGTATCCGATATAAGTCTGTGAAGAAGGTTCAGACGTCTCTACCGCACGCCGTTCAGTTGCGACTATTGGGTGGTTAGAAATTTTCCGGCAGATGTACAGGATTCGTGCATCTGCCTTTTTAAATTCGTAAGGGGAGTTCCTCCGGAGCTTTTTCAGAGGATTTTTCGGAAAAGCACTTCTGGTATTCACACAATCTTAGAATGTGGTAAAGGAGAAAAGAAATGAAAAAGAGTGTAAAGGTACTTGGAACAGCAGCAGCCGTACTCACACTGGGCGCACTTAGCTGTGTGGCAGCAAATGCAGAGGAGAAGACCGTAAAAGCCGGATTCATCTTTTTGCATGATGAGAATTCTACCTATGACCTGAACTTCATCAATGCAGCAAAAGAAGCCTGTGAGAGCATGGGGATTGAGTATGTATTCAAGACCGGTATTCCGGAAGGCCAGGAGTGTTATGATGCAGCCTGCGAACTTGCAGACGCAGGATGCAACTTTGTATTTGCTGACAGCTTTGGACATGAAGACTATGTTATCGAGGCAGCCAGAGAGTTTCCGGATGTTCAGTTCTGCCATGCAACCGGTACAAAAGCGCATACTGAGGAACTGGATAATTTCCACAATGCATTTGCTTCCATTTATGAGGGACGTTACCTGGCAGGCGTGGCAGCAGGCATGAAACTTAACGAGATGATTGACAATGGTGAGATTACCGAAGATCAGGCAAAGATGGGCTATGTAGGAGCTTATACTTATGCAGAAGTTATTTCCGGTTATACCTCTTTCTTTTTAGGTGCCCGTTCTGTATGCCCCAGTGTGACGATGGAAGTTACCTTTACTGGTTCCTGGTATGATGAGACTGCAGAAAAAGAAGGTGCAAACAAACTGATCGATGACGGCTGTGTACTGATCAGCCAGCACGCAGATTCCATGGGTGCACCTACTGCATGTGAGACTGCAGGCGTACCGGATGTTTCCTACAACGGAAGCACAGAGAGTGCCTGCCCGAACACTTTCCTGGTATCCTCCAGAATCAATTGGGCTCCGTACTTTGAGTATGCAATGAACTGTGTGGCAAGCGGCGAAGAGATCGCAGCTGACTGGACAGGAGATCTGTCTACCGGTTCTGTAGAACTGACCAGCCTTGGAAAAACAGCAGCAGAAGGAACACAGGAAGCAATCGATGATGTGACTGCAAAACTGGAGTCCGGTGAAGTACATGTATTTGATACTTCTACTTTCACTGTAGATGGAAAGACACTTGACAGCTATATGGCTGATGTAGATACCGATGCAGATTATGAAGGTGATCACGAAGCAGTGATCGACGGATACTTCCATGAGTCTGCAGAAGGTTTCCGTTCTGCACCGTATTTCGATGTTCAGATCGACGGCATTACACTTCTGGATAATGCATTCTAATTGACAGTATGAAAAACCAGCGGGTGGTGCAGCGATTATCGCCGCACCGCCCATTTTCTGTCATAAAGCAAAGGAGGAAGAAAGCGTGGAGACAAAGACAGCTGCGGTGAGAATGAAAAATATCACGAAAAAATTCGGCTCCGTTGTTGCAAATGATAAGGTCTGTCTGGATATTTATAAGGGAGAGATTCTGGCACTGCTTGGAGAAAATGGTAGCGGGAAGACCACCCTGATGAATATGCTTTCCGGCATTTATTTCCCGGATGAGGGCCAGATTTACATCAACGAAAAGGAAACGGTGATCCGTTCCCCAAAAGATGCCTATGCCTGCGGAATCGGCATGGTGCATCAGCATTTTAAACTGATTGATGTGCTGACAGCTGCAGAAAATGTGGTTCTTGGAATGAAAGGCAGACTGAATCTGAAACAGGCATCTGCCAAGATCAGAGAAATCTGTGACAAATACGGATTTGAAGTAGATCCGGATCAGAAAATTTATAACATGTCCGTGTCCCAGAAACAGACTGTGGAGATCATCAAAGTCCTTTACCGCGGAGCGGATATACTGATTCTGGATGAGCCTACAGCAGTTCTGACTCCCCAGGAGACAGAAAAGCTGTTTACGGTTCTGCGCAATATGAAAAAAGACGGAAAAGCCATTGTCATCATTACCCACAAGATGCATGAAGTGGAGAGCATTTCTGACCGGGTGGCAGTGTTAAGAAAAGGCTGCTTTGTGGAAGAAATGAAGACCAAGGAGACCAATGCGGCAGAGATGACTAACAGCATGGTAGGCCACAAGGTTTCTTTAAATATCAAACGTTCTGATCCAATAAATCCCAAGCCAAGACTGGAAGTAAAGGGCCTGACTGTGTACAGCGAAGATGGCATTGAAAAGTTAAAGGATGTTTCTTTTACAGCCAGAAGCGGAGAGATTCTTGGAATTGCCGGAATTTCCGGATGCGGTCAGAAAGAGCTTCTGGAAGCCATTGCGGGACTGCAGCCTGCTCAGGCCGGCACCATTACTTACATTGAGGACAATGGCACCAAAGAAGAACTCATTGGGAAAGACCCAAGAGAGATTATGGATATGGGAGTTGCCCTTTCTTTTGTCCCGGAGGATCGTCTTGGCATGGGTCTGGTAGGAGATATGGATCTGACAGATAATATGATG
This sequence comes from uncultured bacterium, assembly GCA_905214955.1. Classification (GTDB taxonomy): domain Bacteria; phylum Bacillota; class Clostridia; order Lachnospirales; family Lachnospiraceae; genus Limivivens. Next base: position 3,349 of record CAJMON010000097.1, on the reverse strand, counting down.
CTGCGTTCCTTCCAGAAAGGGCATTCTGTGTTTACAGACCGAAAAACACCGAAAAAACTGGCAGAAAATGTAGTGGAAGAGTTGGAAGTGGTAACGCCCGGACTTTCCACACCGGTGCGCCGCCTGTCAGGCGGAAATGTTCAGAAGGTGCTGGTAGGAAGAGAGATTGCTTCGGCACCTACAGTACTGATGACTGCATATGCAGTGCGTGGACTTGATATCAATTCTTCTTATACAATTTACAATCTGATCAATGCCCAGAAAGAAAAAGGCACAGCAGTGATCTTCGTAGGAGAGGATCTGGATGTGCTTCTGGAACTGTCTGACCGGATCCTGGTGCTGTGCGGCGGAAGAGTCAGCGGTATTCTGGATGGACGCATGGCTGACAAAAATACCGTTGGCATGATGATGACGAGAATCGGAGGTGGGGAAGAATGAGAACAAAAGGAAAGGAACCGCTTTTTCATATTGCAAAAAGGGATGCCCTTCCCTGGCATAAATCCTTTGGCATCCGTCTGGCAGCCATTGCAGCGGCGCTGGTAGTATGCGGAATTTTGACAACCGTGCTTACCGGGATCAATCCCATTCAGGTATATGTTTCTATTTTTATGGGAGCTTTCGGAACAGCCAGAAAAACCTGGATCACTTTTCAGAATGTGGCCATTCTTCTGCTGATTGCCCTGGCGCTGACACCGGCTTTCCGGATGCGGTTCTGGAACATCGGAGGTGAAGGCCAGGTGCTGATCGGCGGTCTGGCAGCGGCAGCCTGCATGATCTGTCTGGCTGGGAAACTGCCAAATGTTCTGATCATTGTACTGATGGTGGTATGCAGTCTGGGTGCAGGCGCCATCTGGGGATTAATTCCCGCTTTTTTCAAAGCGAAATGGAACACCAATGAGACTCTGTCGACTCTGATGATGAACTACATTGCCACACAGCTGGTTGCATTTTTTACCATTGTATGGGAAATGCCGAAGGGTTCCGGAAAAATCGGCATCATCAACCAGAAGACCAGCATCGGGTGGCTGCCAAATCTGTTTGGCTCTAAGTACCTGCTGACGATTATTATTGCAGTGGTGATGATGGCGCTTCTGTATGTATATTTTGTATACAGCAAACACGGATATGAAATTGCAGTGGTAGGAGAAAGCGAGAATACAGCCCGGTATGTGGGAATCAAAGTAGAAAAAGTCATTATGCGTACTATGGTGCTTTCCGGCGCTGTGTGCGGACTGGTAGGACTTCTTCTGGTAGGCGGTATCAACCACACTGTGACCACCACCATTGCCGGAGGCCAGGGATTTACCGCCGTTATGGTATCCTGGATGGCAAAATTTAATCCCTTTACCATGGCTTTTACCAGTTTCCTGATCATTTTCCTGAACAGAGGAGCCAGCGAAATTTCCACAACTTTCGGACTGAATCAGTCTTTTGCGGATATCCTGACAGGAATCATTCTGTTCTTTATCATCGGATGTGAGTTCTTTATTTCCTATAAGATTCACTTCCGCAAAAAAACAGAAAAGGGAGGAAACGACAATGATTAATCTTGCAGCATTTATTCCAAGAGCAGTGGTACAGGGAGTCCCGCTTCTGTTTGGAAGTACGGGAGAGATCTTGACAGAAAAGACTGGAAACCTGAATCTGGGAATTCCAGGTGTTATGTATGTAGGTGCCATCAGCGGCGTTATTGGTTCTTTTTTTTATGAGCAGTCCTTAAAAGATCCGGCAGACATCAACGGTTTTCTGGCTATTCTGATTCCCGTTTTGTGCTGTCTTGCAGGTTCCCTGCTTATGGGACTGTTATATTGTTTCCTTACGGTTACCCTGCGGGCAAACCAGAACGTGACCGGTCTTGCCATGACCACCTTTGGTGTGGGATTTGGAAACTTTTTCGGCGGTTCTCTCATCAAACTTTCCGGAAGTGATGTGCCGTCCATTGCCCTGTCTGCTACCAGCAGTTATTTCAGCCGTTCTCTGCCTTTCGCAGGAAAGCTTGGGTGGTTCGGAAAAGTATTTTTATCCTACGGATTTCTGGCTTATGCTTCCATCATCATTGCGCTGATCTGTGCCTATGTGCTGAAATATACCAGAGTTGGACTTCACCTGCGGGCAGTAGGAGAAAATCCTGGAACAGCAGATGCGGCCGGTATTCCGGTTGGAAAATATAAATATGCAGCAACCTGTGCGGGATGTATGATCGCAGGACTGGGAGGTCTTTACTATGTCATGGACTATGCCTGCGGCGTATGGTCCAACGATGCGTTTGGCGACAGAGGGTGGCTTGCCATTGCCCTGGTTATTTTTACCATTTGGCGTCCGGTAGTTTCTATTTTTGCATCTATTTTCTTTGGAGGCCTGTACATCCTTTACCTGTACATTCCCACCGGTATGGATCATATGGAATTCCAGGAACTGTACAAGATGATCCCCTATGTGGTTACCTTGGTGGTGCTGGTGCTCACCAGTATGCGGAACAAGCGGGAGAATCAGCCGCCCAGCTCTCTTGGACAGTCTTATTTCAGGGAAGAACGATAAAAACGAAATTTTTGATACCGCAGAATCGGTTTTTTATACAGGTTCTGCGGTTTTTCTGTACAAATCAGAAGAGTTTGTGTACAATAAAGCCAGAACAGAAAGAAAAAAGGAGGTTTTTTTATGACAAAAAAGATCTGGACAGTGCTTTTGGCAGCCGGTGCCACGGCAGTGTGGACTGGTCCTTTTAGTGTGGCAGCACAGGAAACACTGACGGAATATACCATGGAAACTCTTCATGTGGCATCAGAAGAAACAGAACGCTCAAAAGAAACAGAACTTCTGGAAGAGACAGAATTTTCGGAAAAAGCAGAACTTTCAGAGGAGCAGCGGCAGGAATATGTCAGTGCCTACCGGGATGCTTTGGAAACATTTCTTCAGGATCAGATGCTGCCGGACAAAACAACACAGTGGAGTCTGGTAGAAGGCATGGGTGAGATGGAAGAAAACAGTTTTGCGATTTCGGACGTAGATTCCGATGGAGTACCGGAGTTGGTGCTTCATCTCGTCACAGCACCTATGGCAGGTATGCTGGAGGGCATTTACCAGTATGATCCCCAGACCAAAGAATTAAAGGAAGAGCTTCTTGGATTCCCGTCTGTAGAGTATTATGAAGGCGGGCTTCTGAAAATGTGGTGGTCCCACAATCAGGGACTGGCAGGAGATTCTTTCTGGCCGTATACAATTTTTGAATATGATACAGAAAGTGGGACATATGAGTTTACTACAAATGTAGATGCATGGGATAAAACACTTTCGGAAACAGATTATGAGGGAAATACGTATCCGGAAGATGTGGACAAAGAAGGAGCTG
>CAJMON010000096.1 GCA_905214955.1 uncultured bacterium | reverse complement strand
AGAGACAAATCGGATAAATTTAATTCTGTATGTGGTTTTGAAGGTACAAAGAGAGGAAGCTGTCATTGTTCACAGGATCGTGAACGATGGCAGCTTTTTCTATGTCTTTCTATCGTCCCAGAAGCCTTTCTGCTTGACAGAAGGGCTTTTTTGCGCTATGATGCATATAGAGCGAAACGGTTCGCTATATGAGAACATGGAAAAAAGGGGGACGTGCAGTGGCGGCAACGATACGGGATATTACAAAGATGACAGGACTTTCCCTGGCTACTGTTTCCAAGTATTTAAACGGAGGAAATGTACTCCCTGCCAACAAGGCGGCCATTGAACATGCCATTGAAGTTTTGCATTACGAAGTGAACGAGGTGGCCAGAGGCCTTGCAACGAACCGGACGAAGACGGTAGGAGTGCTGATTCAGAAGCTGGATAATGTTTTTGCCAGTACCATTATTGCAAAAATCGAAGACATTCTCCGGGCAGGCGATTACGGAACCATTGTGTGTGACTGCCGTGGGGATGAAAAACTGGAAGAAGAAGCGGTACGTTTTCTTCTTGGAAAACGGGTGGATGGAATCATTACCATTCCCACATCCCGAACATCCACGTATCTGTCTGCAGCCGTGCGCAGAGGAATTCCGGTGGTGCTTATTGACCGGACCTTTTCCGACGGAGACTTTGACAGCGTTCAGGTAGACAATGAGGAAGCATCGTACGAAGCGGTGAAGCTTCTGATTGAAAAAGGCCATAAAAAGATTGCTGTGATCTGCGGAGATGATCAGTATTATACAGCAGCTGGCCGTCTGAAAGGATATTTTCGAGCAATGGAAGAAGCAGATCTTCCGGTATATGCCAAGTACATTCGGAAAGGAGACCTGGAAGTACAGCACGGTTACGATTCTGTGCGGGCGTTGCTGGAGTTAGAAGATCCGCCTACGGCGGTATTTCTGTCAAATTATGAGATCACCATGGGAGCCGTGATTGCATTGAATGAAGCAGGAGTGGAATTCCCAGAAAAATTGTCTATCATTGGATTTGATAACCTGTTGTTATCCCAGGTGATCCGTCCAAAGCTCTGGATGGTGGTTCAGCCTATGGAAGAAATTGCAAAAACGGCAGCGGAACTGATGCTGGGCAGACTGAAAAATGAAAAGAATGGAAAACAGCAGGAGAAAAAACAGGAAGGGAAAGAATTCGAAGAAGGGGAAACAAAAGAGTGCGGACCGCGAAATGTGCTGTTAAAAACCAGCATTTATCCAGGAGAATCCATTCAGACGATAAAGCGTGTCTGATAAATCATTTCTGCAATCTGTCTGTTTCAGTTTGCGTGAGATTTTGCTTTCATTCGGTTGACGCAGCCTGCTGTGCCGTCCTCATTCAGATAAAATCTTCCACAAATTGTGACGTATATCTTGCAGAAAGCATTTTTTAAACACGCTCTAGGAGAAGATGCATAAGAAAAACGGCAAAAGAGAACGAAAATAAAAACGAAGCGGTTTGCTTGAAAGGGACAAAAATGTTATTGGGAATTGATATTGGAACGTCTGCATGTAAGGTGGCGTTATTTGAGAGAAACGGACAGGTGGCGGCGCAGGCAAATGAGCCTTATGCGCTGTATTATCCTGAACCTGGATGGGTGGAGCAGAATCCGGATGAATGGTGGATGGCCATTTGCGCTGGAATCAAGCGGGTGCTGGAAGAATCTGGAACAGATCCGGGAAAGATTGCTGGAATCGGAATTGACGGACAGAGCTGGTCAGCCATTCCGGTAGACCGGGAAGGCAACTGCCTGGCCAATACCCCTATCTGGATGGATACCAGAGCACGGGACATCTGTGAGCGGGTGAAACGGGAAGTGGGAGGCGAGCGGATCTTTCAGACAGCTGGAAATGATTTCCTTCCATCTTATTCCACACCGAAAATGTTGTGGTTTAAAGAGAACCGGCCGGAAATTTTCAAACATACCTACAAATTTTTACAGAGCAACAGCTACATCGGATACCGGCTTACCGGTGTAATGAGCCAGGATCTTTCTCAGGGATATGGACTTCATTTCTTTAATATGAAGACCTGCACCTATGATGAAGACCTTGCACGGGAGCTGGGACTTTCTGCAGATCTGGCACCGGAACTGACAGGATGCGATCAGATCATCGGAAAAGTCACTGCGAATGCAGCAGCCCAGACTGGGTTGAAAGAAGGCACACCGGTGGTAGCAGGCGGTTTGGATGCAGCCTGCGGCACATTGGGAGCGGGGGTGTGGAAGCCTGGGCAGACTCAGGAACAGGGCGGCCAGGCCGGTGGTATGAGCATCTGCATGGATGAAGCAAAGGCCCATCCGAAACTGATTCTGGGAACACATGTGGTGCCGGATAGATGGCTGCTGCAGGGAGGAACCGTAGGAGGCGGCGGGGTTCTGCGCTGGTTCCGCCAGGAGCTGGGAGCGGATTTGAGCTTTGACGAGCTGACTGCACTGGCAGAAAAGGTTCCGGTTGGCAGCGAGGGCGTTGTTTTCCTTCCCTACATGGCAGGGGAGCGTTCCCCCATCTGGGACCCGGATGCAAAAGGCGTATTCTACGGACTTGGCTTTGACAAGACAAAAGGCCATATGATCCGTGCCGCATTAGAAGGTGTGGCATTTTCTCTGGAGCATAACCTGCAGACAGCGGCAGAAGCCGGTGTGGAAGCAGGGGAGCTGATTGCCATGGGCGGAGCGTCCAATAGCCGCTTGTGGACTCAGATTAAGGCAGATGTTACCGGAAAAGTAATCAAAGTGCCTGCCTCAGATACGGCGACCACACTGGGGGCCTGCATCCTGGCAGGAGTTGGCACAGGGGTATACAGCAGTTTCGAGGAGGCTGTTAAAGAGACCGTTGTGATTACCAGAGAACAGAAGCCGAACATGGAAAATCATGAAATTTATAAAAAGTCCATGGAACTCTATTTAGAGCTTTATGATAGATTAAAAGACACATTCAGAAAATTTGGAACCATGGCGTAGGTCACAGATCCAAAAAGAATTGGAAAAGAAAGACGAGGTTGAAAAAACATGAAAGCAGGAGTTGTACATGCAAAGAATGACATTCGCTGGGAAGAAATCGACAAACCCACAGCTGCTCCGGGAAAAGTTCTGATCAAAGTAAAATATACCGGAATCTGCGGTTCCGATGTTCCGAGAGTCAACGGCGATGCCTGCCATTATTATCCCAATGTACTGGGACATGAATTTTCCGGTGTTGTGGAAGAGATCGGCGAAGGTGTAACAACTTTAAAACCGGGCGACCGGGTAGCAGGTGTTCCACTGGTTCCCTGTATGAAATGCGAGGACTGCCAGAAAGGAAATTACTCCCTGTGCAAGCACTACAGCTTCATTGGTTCCAGAGAATTCGGAAGTTTTGCAGAGTATGTGGTAGTTCCGGAAAAAAATGCAGTCAAATTTGATGATTCCGTTTCTTTTGAACAGGGTGCTTTTTTCGAGCCGGCAACCGTAGCACTCCACGGACTGCAGAGATGTGACTACAAGGGCGGCCATACCGTGGCAATCCTTGGCGGCGGCACCATTGGTATGATGACTATGCAGTGGGCAAAAATTTTCGGCGCTGCAAAGGTTGTTGTTTTTGATATCGTGCAGGAACGTCTGGACCTGGCAGCAAGACTGGGCGCAGACGCAGGCATCAACACCAAAGATCCGGATTTCATGGATCAGGTAAAAGAGCTGACTGGCGGCAGAGGCTTCGATTATGTATATGAGACCGCAGGAAATACCATTACTATGAAACTGGCATTTCAGCTGGCAGCTAATAAGGCAGATATCTGCTTTATCGGAACCCCTACCAGAGAAATGACCTTTACGGTACCGGAGTGGGAGAACATGAACCGGAAAGAGTTCCGTCTGACAGGTTCCTGGATGTCCTACAGCGCACCATTCCCTGGAAAAGAGTGGGAGCTGGCTGCATATTACTTCAAGAGCGGAGATCTGAAATTCGACGAATCCTTTATTTACAAAAAGATTCCGTTAAGCCAGATTGCAGATGCCTTTGAACTGTATAAGACACCGGGCACCGTAAAAGGAAAAATCCTGATTGACAGCGAAAAATAAAAGCTGAAATAACAGTCCATAAGGAGGCACAGAGTGTGTTTCCGGGGATGTTAAAATAAACAGTAGGAAAGTGAGGAACACATTATGGGAGAACTGAAAATCCCCGCAGATGCAGTGGATCCGGCAAAAGTGCCGCATCATACCCTGTATACTGGCGCTTCCATGCCGGGCCTTGGTCTTGGAACCTTTGGTTCTGACAGCGTGCCGGGTGAGAAAGTAGCAGCTGCTGTAGAAGATGCCATCATGTCCGGATACCGGATGATCGACTGCGCAGCCTGCTATGGCAACGAAGAACTGATCGGAGAATCCTTCGAGAAGGTATTCAAAGCAGGTATCAAGAGAGAGGATATGTTTATCATTTCCAAATTATGGAATGACCGTCACGGAAAAGGCGATGTCCTGTATTCCTGCGCAAAAACCTTAAAGGATCTGCGTCTGGATTACCTGGATCTGTATTTCGTACACTGGCCGTTCCCGAACTATCATCCGCCAGGCTGTGATGTAGACACCAGAAACCCCAACTCCAGACCGTATATTCATGAGGAATTCATGGAGTGCTGGCGCCAGATGGAAAGATTGGTGGATATGGGACTGGTAAAACACATCGGTGTATCCAATGTGACGATTCCCAAGCTGAAACTGATTCTGCGTGACTGCCGGATCAAACCAGCTGTCAACGAAATGGAACTGCATCCCGCATTCCAGCAGCCGGAACTGTATGATTTCTGCAAAGAAAATGGCATTGAGATCATTGGATTCTGCCCCATCGGTTCCCCGGCAAGACCGGAAAGAGACAAAACTCCGGACGATGTGGTAGATACTCAGCTTCCGGAAGTACAGGCAGTCGCCAAAGCACATGGTATTCATCCGGCAACCGTCTGCCTGAAATGGGCAGTTCAGAGAGGACATATGCCGATTCCGTTCTCTACCACCAGAAAGAATTACTTAAGCAACCTGCGCTGTACCTTTGAAGATCCTCTTACCGATGAGGAGATGGAGCTGTTAAAGAAAGCAGACAAAAACTGCCGCCTGATTAAAGGCCAGGTGTTCTTATGGGAAGGGGCCGACACCTGGGAGGATCTGTGGGATATTGACGGAACCATTCCTGGATGGCACGGATACGAGAAGAAATAACAATGGCGAAAACAAAAAATACCTTTCTTTTGCTTCTGACGGCATTCATCTGGGGTGTAGCATTTGTGGCACAGAGCGAAGGAATGGATTTTGTGGGGCCTTTTACATTCAACGCAGTCCGCAGCGTTATCGGCGGACTGGTGCTGATTCCCTGCATCTGTTTTTTGAACCGGAACAAAGAGAAGGAAACCGGTGCAAAATCAGTGGGAACCAGAAAAGATTTGCTGGTGGGAGGCATTTCCTGCGGCGTAGTGCTGGCAGCAGCCAGCAGCTTTCAGCAGATCGGCATTCAATATACCACACCCGGAAAAGCAGGATTTATGACGGCACTGTATATTGTGATCGTTCCGATTATGGGAATTTTCCTGAAGAAAAAACCAAGAATGCTGATCTGGGGAAGCGTGGTACTGGCAGTTGCCGGTTTGTATTTTCTGTGTATTACAGGAAAAGACAAGGCAGAGTTCAGCACAGGAGAAATTGACCTGCTGCTGTGTGCGGTGCTGTTTTCCGTCCACATACTGGTGATCGATCATTTTTCAACGAAAACAGACGGGGTGAAAATGGCCTGCATTCAGTTTCTGACAGCAGGAATTCTGTGCGGGATTCCCATGCTGCTGTTTGAGCACCCGTCCATTTCGGCAGTCTGGAATGCAAAACTTCCGATTCTCTATGCCGGGGCACTGTCCTGCGGAGTAGGGTATACTCTTCAGATTATCGGACAGCGGGATTACGATCCCACCATTGCATCATTGCTGTTGAGCCTGGAATCCGTGTTCAGCGTTTTGGCTGGATGGCTTCTTATGGGAGAAACCTTAAATGGCCGGGAACTGTTTGGATGTGTGCTGGTATTTGCAGCGGTGATCTTAGCCCAGCTGCCAGAAAAAAAAGCGGTCCAATAAATAATATAAAAATTTTAGGAAAAGAGCTTCTGCTCCGATATCGGAAATGAACGATACAGGCGGAAGCTCTTTTTGTATACGGAAGAAGTACCAATTTTAGGCTAGGAAGGCAGGTGGAAATTTTATACAATAAAATTAATAAAAAAGTTAAACGAGGAGGTGTGATTCTGCGAGTAGGGGTAACCAGCACACAGAACGGGTTTTTATTGGGCGCCCTGTTAAAATACCTGCAGGAACGGAGAGAAATTCTGGCGGAACGGGTGGTGGATGGCTTTTTTATTTCTTTGTTTCGGGGGAATATCTGGCAGCAGCGCTGGATAGTCTGTGAAAGAGATGGAAAGCGGCAAGGGAAAGGAAGAACAGGGTGCAGTCTGCTGGAGAACCTGGATTTGGATTCCCGCTGTGCCATGGAGCAGAAACAGGCAGACAGCATGGGAATTTCATGTCGTGTGTGGAGAATCCAGAATTCGAATGTGGAACTTCCAGAGTATGGAGAAAGTAAGTGTTTACAGCAGAGGATGGCTCTTCCAGCTGCTGTGAGTGGGTATGAGGGAGAAAAAGGAAAAGGCTGTAAAGGAGGGAAAATATGAGGAAAATCAGAATGGCTGTGGCAGCAGCGGTGGTTGTTTTGACAGCAGGAATTTCGGTCAGTGCAGGAAATGTGGAGGCAGCAGTGCCTGTACTGAATAAGAAACAGGCAGTCCTGGTCAAAGGGGAAAAACTGACTTTGAAATTAAAAAATACAAAAAAAGTTCCAAAATGGTCTGCAGGAAATAAGAAAGTGGCAGTGGTAAGCAAAAAAGGTGTGGTCACAGCAAAGAAAAAAGGAAAGACTGTGATTAAAGCAGAGGTAGGAGGAAAAATTTACAAATGTCAGCTGAAGGTTGAAGAACCGAAACTGAGCAAAAAAACACTGACGCTGAAAAAAGGGGAGACAAAAACCCTGAAACTGCTTGGAACGACGCAAAAGCCCAAATGGACCAGCTCAAACTGTAAAATTATCACAGTGACGGCCAATGGAAAGGTGAAAGGAGTGCGTCCTGGAAAGGCTGAGATCCGGGCAAAAGTAAACACCAAGGTGTTCCGGTGTAAAGTAACTGTAAAAGCACCTGCGCAAAAACCGGAGACTCCCTCTACAGAGCCGTCCACGCCATCTGTAGAACCGGCGTTAAACAAAACATCACTGGAGATGAAAAAAGGAGAAAAGGCGGAGCTGTCTGTCAATAACAGTACTGGGGTGATCGTGTGGACCAGTTCCGATAAAAATGTGGCTTCGGTGGACAGTAAGGGAAACGTAACAGCGTTAAAGAACGGGACAGCCAGCATTACGGCACAGGTCAATTATAAGAAGCTGGTGTGCGTAGTCAATGTGACTACAGAAGTTCTCCCACAGAAGGAGCCGGTACTGCTCAAGGGAACGATGCCGGGACAGAGAGAAATTACAGATAAAGATGGAAGAAAACAGGTGATCGACATTACGTTAAATACGTATACATATGTGTTTTCCACGGTTCCGGAAAATGCAGAAGAACTTGCTCAGTATGATTTAGGCAGTACAGACGGAAGATACAAAAGCCTTGCGCTTCTGATCTTATCCCTGCGTACATGGACGCCGGATAATCACTCAGACTGTGAAGAGATGATCGGATTCCTGACCAACAAACCGCTGACAGTAGCAGAACAGCAGTTTTTAACTGGACAGATGAAAAAGAACAATCAGTACCGGTATCTTGGAAATGCTTATCTGAATGGGGCATCTCCTTCCAATGACTATACACCATCAAGTCCGGTGTCTATTACCCTGGTGCAGGATTCGGTGGTGGATGAGGATCAATATTACCGGCCGGCGGATATGACTGTTCCACAGCCTGCGCTTTACCGGGCATTTATCCGGTTTGAGGGATCTGACAGCAGTCGATGGATCAGTGTATATCCCCATTCTAAGACAGGAAACTGGTATATCTGGACAGGAGCCTGGAAAGATCTTACCACAGCTATCAAAATGCCAGCTAGTGAGTATGGATTCTAAGCGGACAGCCGGGAGAAATCCCGGCTGTTTATCTATACTTAAGATGACAGGAGAGGGAAAGGCAAGGGATGAAGAGATTGCACAGCATCTGCATTTTTCTACGTGGACAGTGAGAAAATATGTGAAAATACTGCTGGAAAAAACAAATTTTAAATCCAGAGCCCATCTGGCTGTTTCCGCAAGAGAAAGAGGTCTGGTCATCAAAGAGTATTAAAGAGCGGGCAGGGACGTTTATACTAATTTTAGGGTTTTTTTAGAGTGGAACGATTTGTATACTTCTTATAAGAGAAACATAACAGAATAAGGAGGCGATCAGATGGGATTTTTTAATAACTTGTTTGAAAAAAAGGTATGCGATATCTGCGGCGGTGAGATCGGGCTTTTGGGGAATCGGAAACTGGACGATGGAAACCTCTGCAAAACCTGTGCATCCAAACTTTCGCCCTGGTTTGAAGACCGGAGGCACAGTACTGTAGAAGAAGTCAGGAACCAGCTGGAATACCGGGAAGCAAATAAGGAGAAGGTGCGGGCGTTTCAAATTACCAGAGAATTTGCAGGAGACAGCTATCATGTGTTTCTGGATGAAACAAAAGGACAGTTTGCAGTTGCCTATCGTTTGTCCGAGGAAAATAATCCGGATATTGTCAACCTGTCCCAGGTAACCGGATGCCGCCTGGAAATCAGAGAAGACCGAAATGAAGAAGAATATAAGGACCAGGATGGAACGATGAAATCTTATGTTCCGCCAAGGTATACGTATTCCTATGATTATTCCATAAAACTTTCGGTAAATTCGCCATGGTTCGATGATATGGATTTCAAACTCAACAATTTTTCCATTGAAGACCATGAGCGGGGAAAAATGATGGAAATGGAACAGCTGGGGAACCAGATTGTGGCAGCACTGACAGGAATGCCGGGCAATGCAGGAATGTATGGGAATCCGGGAATGCAGCAAAATGCGGGCATGTATGGGAATCCGGGAA
>CAJMON010000095.1 GCA_905214955.1 uncultured bacterium | reverse complement strand
ATAGAAGAAATTGCCGTATTCCCCATCCGGATCCTGGATGGCTTTCTGGAACCATTCATGTTCATCAGAACAGTGGTTTACCACCAGGTCCATAACAATATACATGTCCCGTTTTTTCGCTTCAGCGATCAGTGTCTCCATATCTTCCATGGTGCCGAATTTGGGATCAATGGCATAATAATCTGCTATGTCATATCCCTGATCTGCGAAAGGCGACCGGTATACCGGGGACAGCCACACAATGTCCACCCCCAGTGCTTTTAAGTAATCCAATTTGGAAATGATACCTGGAAGATCTCCGATTCCATCTCCGTTGGAATCGTAAAAACTCTTCGGATAAATCTGATATGCTGTTTTATTATGCCACCATTTTTTCTTCATGAATGTTTCCTCCTGCCCGTTTTGTTATCCTTTTCTGTAAGTCTTGGTAATCTTAGATGTGGAAAATCCCGGTACCCAGCTCTTCCAGCCTGCTCCTACCTGACTCTTTAAATATTTTTCCGCATATTTTAAAGAACTGGACGAATCCATGTGCTGGAAAACTTTCATCGCTTTCTTTCCTGCCAGTCCCATATGCAGGCCCTGTGCCATTTCATCGGCCGTATCTGCATAGCTCCGGATAATAAATGCATCTACCATGGGATCACAGGCAGCAATATAATAGCCCAGTGCAATGGCTGCCGCCTGATCCTGCTGGCTCTGTGTGGAAGTAAATCCCTGCTCTGAGAGAATTACACGGGTATTGGAACCATATTTATTCCGGATGTACTTGGTCATCACGCTTAAGTTGTTCAGGCTGACTACCGGTGAGCTGGTGCTGTTGGTCATATAATGTCCATAATCCGGGTTGCTTGCTGACAGCCAGAAACGGCAGTCCGTCAGTGGGAAAGGATATGCGTGGTACGCCAGATTCCATTCTACATTTTTCTGAATTCGTTTCAGCCTTCCAGCCACACCGTCAATGATCTCTTTGGCTCCGTAGCCCTGCACTCTTAAGTTCCACAGCTGGTCCACGCACATGAACACTTTGGAACTGGACCGGTTGGCCCGCACGGCATTGTACAGGCAGCGTAACGCTTCAGAATACTGCTTCACATACTCCGTTTTATTCATATTTCCAGGATTGTTCCAGGAATTGCAGCTGTTGACCTCATTTCCCAGAATCCAGTTGCTCACATAGCAGTCATCCTGGCCAAACATCTCTCCAAGAAACGCAAACACTGCTTCCATCTTCTGTCTGGATGCCGGAGTCAGTGCATCCCAGGCATAAAAGCTGGAACCTGCCTGGGGACTGGAGGCCGCGATCACATCTTTCGTAGCGTCTGTCCAGTCCAGCATGATCTGCATGGTCACCTGAATACCTTTCTGGTTGCACTGGCTTACATACAGCCGGTAGCCGCCAATCTGGCTGAAATAATACGTCTTTCCATTGTATTCATAAGGAATGGTTTCCGCACTTTTGGTCATGACCGTGGACATCTGAAGATTACAGAAAGCAGTCTTGCTTTTTGTCTTGGTCAGCTCACTAATATCCACTGTCTGAAGGCCTTTTTTTGTTTTCGGTACTTTGTATTTTGCCTTATTGGCAGCTACTTTTTCTGGAGTTTCCACATTTTTCGGAGAACTGATCCTGGTATAGCAGGCCATTTTCTTCCCTTTCTGTGTCTTAACTGCAATGCAGTACCGGTTCATCACATACTCCGGATGTCCGTCTGTGTTCAGGATAAATTTCAGATTCTGGGTGCCGGATTTTACTTTTTTCACTTTCTGCACAATGGTTTCCGGATCTCCATCCGCATTCACCCGGCACAGATAATAGTAGTTGTCCTTACTCTTCACCGGCCGGCTCACTCTTGCCTGGATCCGGATCTTTCCGGTGCTTTCTCCCCGGCACACATTCAGCTTGGCGGCTGATGTGGTGGCAGGTGCTTTCGCTGCAAACAGAACTTCTCCGTCTTCTGTCACTTCTCCGGAAATAATTTTCTGATTATTCTGACTTTCTCCACCATTTTCACTGATGACGATCACTTCCTCTGCGGATGCTTTCTGTTCTGAAATGCTGCCCGCTAAGGGACTACCCATCAATACCGCCGCTGCCAGCAATGCTGCAAACAACTTTCCTCTTTTCATGCTTGTTTCCCCCAATTTTTTTATTTTCTTTTTCCGATTCCTATTCTTTTATTTTACCATGTTCCTGTCTGGCATTCCACAATTTCTTTTCACAGATTCTTCAAAATCTCGCCACAAAGGCTTCACAAGTTCACGATATGATGGATTCATACAAAGCAAACAAGCTTTTTTACATAGATAGAACAAATAAAACTTTTTCATTACTTAATCTTTTTCATTTACTTGCCGGGAAAATGCAGCACATTCTCCCGGCTCTCCTTTTTTACTCCCTTTTCTTTTCGAAACATTTCTTAATCTTTCCTTATAATTGATAGAAAACCTCCGCAATGATTGATTTTTCCAAAACCGTACCCTATAATAATGCTAGGATCAAAAGCATGAAAACTGCGAAGCAATCCGTAGCATTATCATTACTTATGGAAAGAGATCAGCAAATGAAAAAGAGAAGAAAAAAAGCGAAAAAAAGGATTCTTGTGGTCTTTATTAATCTGATATTACTGGCAGCGATAGCCTCTGTCGGGTATCTGTTCTTTACCCAGGCAAACAGCTCCCTGTTTCTGAAAAATTCTACATTAAATGGATATGACGTTTCCGAAAAGACGGCTGAAGAAGCCATGCAGCTGTTCGTGGATGCGTACCAGTCTTCCACACTGGAAATCCGGGAAAATGGAAGCACGGTTCTCACCACTTCCCTCTCTGACCTCGGATGCCGCATTGATGAAGCCAAACTTCTTGCCAACATTCAGGACTGCATGAAAAATCAGCGTCTGGAGCTTCTGGTGAATCTGTTTACTTCCAACAGTTCCCAGATTGAAATTCCCATCACCCTGGATGACAATGCATTCCAGGACATCATCCAGGTCAAGAATCTGAATGTAAAGCGGATCCCCAGCCAGGACGCCGAATTGATCTTCAGGGACGGTTCCTATTCCATCCAGCCGGAAGTTTACGGAAATGAACTGGACGATGACAGTCTCCGCTCTCTGGTACAGACCGCCCTTTCCAGTGCCAATTTTTCCGGTACTTCCTTAAATCTGGTAGTGGATGTTCCTGCTTCTCTGTACAAGCAGCCTTCTGTCACCAAGGATGATCCGGACATGAACCGGCTGATGAAGATTTACAACCGCTACTGCAAAGCATCTGTCACCTATGATTTCGGCGATGAAAAAGAAGTGGTTGACTGGGATACCGTACAGGACTGGCTGATCATTGATGGAAACGATGCCTGCCTAGATGAAGACAAGATCGCTGCATATGTCTCTGACATGGCCAATACCTACGATACCTACTACACCCAGCGCAGCTTTACCACCAGTTCCGGCACGACCATCAACATCAGCGACAGCGGCTATGGATACGAAATTGACCAGGCAGGGGAAGTTACTCAGCTTCGGGACAACTTAAACGCCGGTCTGACAGTAGAACGGGAACCTCTATATTCCCATGAAGGATTCAGCCGCAACGGTGTGGATGACTTAAATGGAAACTATGTGGAAGTAGACTTAACCAACCAGTTCCTCTGGTTCTACCGCAATGGCTCCTTAGTGGTTTCCAGCCCGGTGATCACCGGAAAGCCTACCCCGGAGCGTGAAACAGCCACCGGCCTTTTCCCCATTGCCTACAAGGCCAGCCCCTTCAACCTGAAGAATCAGGGAACCGATGACAGCAATACCTGGGATGTAGAAGTCCAGTATTGGATGCCTTTCCACGACGGGCAGGGACTTCACGATGCCACCTGGCAGTCTGCTTTCGGCGGAGACCTTTACCTTACGGTTGGCTCCCACGGATGCGTGAACCTTCCTCTGGATGTGGCCGCTGCCATTTATGACCAGATGGAAGCCAACATTCCCATTCTTCTCTACAAATAATAAACATGCAGACAGCCCGCAGGAACCGGACCTTTGTTTGACCGTATTCCCTGCGGGCTGTTTTTTGCTAATTTTTCTTTTTCCAGCGCAGCAGCAGTGCTGAATTGATAATCACCACCACCGATCCTGCGTTGTGAACCAGTGCTCCCGCTACCGGATTTAAAATACCGGTGATTGCGAGAATAATAGCCAGGAAATTCAGGCCCATGGCAATTCCCACATCTGCTTTTTTCAGTGCCGGTGCATCGTTGATGCCGTCCCCAATCATGCAGACTGCTTCGCCTTTTTTCTGATAATTGGCAATCCAGTTTAGTTTTTCTTCCGGCAGGCACCCTGCATGTACTTCCTGAATACCCAGCTGGCCTGCAATGGCCGCTGCTGCACTTTCATGGTCTCCTGTCAGAAGCACCGGTTCTGTTCCAAGACTTTTCAGCTGTCCGGTAGTCTCCTGGCTTTCTTTCCTTACAGTATCTGAAAACACCAGGTAACCTGCCAGCTCTCCATTGATTGCTGTATAAATCACCGTGCATCCTCTGGAAACCCAGGTATCCGCCTCTGCACTGACCGTTTCTTCCACAACAACTCCTGCTTCCCTCAACAGTTTCTTATTTCCGGCAATCACCTGCTTTCCTTCCAACTGACAGGAAACACCTTTTCCGGGTACCATTGCAAACCCTTCCGCTTCCGGCAGCTGTTTTTCCTTTCTCTCCTCTTTCTGCCGGCAGGAAATCACGGCCTTTCCTTCTCTTACCAAAAATCCATGCTTTGCAGCATTTCCAATGGCTGCCATAATTGCAGTGGTACCTATATAGGTATAGGTGTCAAGAGTGCTGTTCGGTTTTTATTGATATTCATTTTCACTAACAATTCCTGCTTCATCTCTTAACTTTGGCATCTTTGTCTCTAAAAATATCACCCAAAACTTCTCTGCTGCCGCAGTGCATCTTCTCTTCATTCCGGTCGATGCAAATCCATTGTCCACCGGACAATGTGCGCCCTCGCAGAGCGTTTTTTGTTTCACCGGGCGCAATTTCCTGTAAAACGAACATGCCGCCTGATGGCGGCACAAACATACATGAAAGTCAGCTGCTGCGCACCTTTGGCGCTCCCGCAGCTGCCGCCGCATTCGTAATTCGAGCTGTCACCCTGCTTACTCATACGGTCTAGTCTGTCCGATATCCATGAATTCGCCCATGCAGGCATGGCTCTTTCATGGCTGCCGTCCAGGACTTTCATAGTAAAAAAAGAACCGGACCTCTGTCCGATTCTCTTTCTTCCGCTTCCCTTCGGAAACGCTGTCTTCTGTTATTCATAAAGATACTCAATAAATTTCACGGTGTTCTCCAGATGTTTTCCAGATGACACTATAGTCAGATATGCCGGTTCATAACCAGTCATGCCAGTTTCTTTCCACTTGGTGCTGTTGGAAAGATCCAGCCGGTCTCCGTCAATATCGTCTTTCAGTTTCTCATACAGATCCGCATCCAGCACATCTTTCAGATCCAAGAACATGTCCTGGCCGCTGTACTGCTCATACACGTCTTCCGGGCTTACCATTACATCAATAGAGCCTGCTGCCACCAGCGTCACGATCTTCATCTGTGTACCATACGCGCTTCCGCTCTCTTCATACATGGCCATAGACGTATCGATATTGACAATATCATAGGGATCTTCATCTCCCAGATAGGCTTTGAAATCCGTTTCCAGATCATCTCCATACATCATGGAAGAGTTGATCACTGCCAGATAAAAAATATCTTTGTTTTTCAGATTTTCCACCCACTGATGAATTCCGGCACCCACCAGAATCACCGCCAGGATTGCTGCCATCGCAGGTTTGTAATACATCCAGATGTACTGCAGACGGCCTTTCCATCCCATGGATTTTAGTTTCTCTTTTTCAAGCTCCCGCCGTTCTTTCCGGGTCAGGTCCGATTCATACCGTTTTCCCCCTGCCTTTTCATTACCCGGCACACCTGGGATTTGGGGTTCATTTCCTGTTGTTTCTTTGGTACTCTTTGCTTCAGAACCTTTGTTTTTCTTCGGTGCTTTTCCTGCATCCATCCTCACTTTAGTTCCCTGAACTTTAGATTCCTGTTTCTCCGTTTTCTGCTTCTCCTGCTTGTCCATCAGACTGTGTTTCTCCTTTCATATTGAGGGCAAAAATGCCCTACGGATCACTAAGCCATAAAACCACTCCTGTGCCAGCACATCGTGTTTTCAAGCTTCTGATCCTGGCATTTGCAAATTCAGGATCCGCATAAACTCCTCACCTGTAATCGTCTCGTTCTCGTATAAATATTTTGAAATTTCGTGAAGCTTTCCGATATTGTCTTCCAGAATCTTCTTAGCTTTCTCGTATTGCTCTTTGACAACCGCCACAACCTTCTCATCCAGAATGGTCTGTGTCTCCGGGGAACAGCTCAACGATGCATCTCCGCCCAGATACTGGTTAGTCACGGATTCCATGGCAACCATACCGAATTCATCACTCATTCCATATCTGGAAATCATTGCCCTTGCAAGCTTGGTAGCCTGCTCAATATCATTAGAAGCACCTGTGGTAATCTGATGGAAAATCAGCTCTTCTGCTGCACGTCCTCCGGTAAAAGTCGCGATCTTGTTTTCGATTTCTTCCTTTGTCATAAGAAAATGCTCTCCATCTTCCACCTGCATAGTGTATCCTAAAGCACCGGAAGTACGGGGAATGATGGTGATTTTGTGGACCGGTGCTGACTCTGTCTGCATGGCAGCCACCAAGGCATGTCCCACTTCATGATAAGAAACCACCAACTTCTCCTTATTGGAAAGAACACGGTTCTTTTTCTGGTAGCCGGCAATGACCACTTCCACACTCTCTTCCAGATCCGCCTGTGTGGCAAACTTCCGCCCGTCACGAACTGCACGGAGCGCGCCTTCGTTGATGATATTAGCCAGCTCTGCTCCAGACGCACCCGATGCAGCTCTGGCAATGGCACCAAAGTCTACATTATCTGCAATCTTGATCTTTTTTGCATGAACTTTCAGAATGTCCTCACGGCCTTTTAAATCCGGAAGCTCTACCGGCACCCGTCTGTCAAACCGTCCCGGACGCAGCAGGGCCGGGTCCAGAGATTCCGGCCGGTTGGTGGCTGCCAAGATCACAACACCCTTGGAACCGTCAAATCCATCCATCTCTGTCAGAAGCTGGTTCAGCGTCTGCTCCCGCTCATCATTTCCGCCAGGCATACCACCGTCACGTTTTTTTCCGATGGTATCAATCTCATCAATAAAAACAATACAGGGTGCTTTTTCATTTGCCTGCTTAAACAGGTCACGGACTTTGGCTGCACCCATACCTACGAACATTTCCACAAACTCCGAACCTGAAATAGAGAAGAAGGGCACATTAGCTTCGCCTGCCACTGCTTTTGCCAGCAGTGTTTTACCGGTTCCCGGAGGGCCCACCAACAGGGCACCTTTGGGCATAGAAGCACCGATCTCCTGATATTTCGCCGGATTTTCCAGGAAATCCACGATCTCTTTCAGAATATCCTTTGCCTCATCTTCACCGGCCACGTCAGAAAATTTGATGCCTGAAGTCGATTTTACATAAACCTTGGCATTACTCTTTCCCATGCCGAAAGACATGGACTCTCCGCCGCCGCCCATTTTGGACATCATTTTCTTCATCATAAACTGCCCCACAGCAATGATGAAAATCGTAGGAAGCACCAGTCCCAGAAGAATATCCATCAACGGGGACGTCTCCTGTACAATCTCTCCGGTAAACTTCACGCCTGCTTTGTTGAGTCTGGATACCAGTTCGATATCATTCAGGACACCTGTTTTAAAAATATTCTGTCCTGAGCCGTCTGTGAACGTAATCTGGTTTTCACCGATATTGACATAGCCAACCTGTCCCTGATCTACCATATTCAGGAAGGTACTGTAATCGACTTCCTGAACTTTCTGGCTTTTCAACTGCGGAATCAACAGAAAATTCACCAGCAACAGAACGACCAGTGCAATCACATAATAAAACACAAATGGTTTTTTCGGGGGTTTCATCTCCTGCATAATATAGCTCCTTTCATAACTATCATTATAAATTCCGCCCCTTGAAAAAACAATGTATATTTTCTAAAGTATCTATAAAACTTACACGATTGTTCCCTGAATTCTGTCCACACAGATATAGTCCGACAGCTGTTCAAGCAGGTCGCTGCAGTCTACCGCCTGAACCTGCAGTTCTACATTTTCCGCGGTACTTAAGCTGAATGCGCTGATAATGGATTTCGCATCCAAGACAGAGCCTCCGCTGGTCAGATTTACATGATAATCAAAATGGTTGACAATATTCACAAAACGAATAATATCATCTGCTTTGTTAAATTTTACTGGAACATTTGGCATTCTACTCACTTCCTTTGGCATTTATTACTATACCCATTATACCGAATCCTTAATCCAAAGCATATGTATAAATTCTAAAAAATATGTAAACATTTCACAATGCCAGGGCAGAAAGGTCTGTGCCCACTTGTGCTTGCACATAAGGGGCATCTGACCTTGAGACCCGTCCTCGCTCTTACACTTCGATCTGCCCCACGCTCTCCCGTATGATCTTTGCAGAAGCTGCGAATCTGGCCTGTTCTTCCCCTGTGAGATAAAATTCTCCGATATCTTCCACGCCATTCCGGTTCAGGATAGCCGGAACTCCACAGAAAATTCCGCTCTCGCCGTACTCTCCGTCCAGATAAGCGGAAACCGAATAGATCTTATTTTCATCGTATAAAATTGCCTTCACAATCGCCGTGACTGCGCTGGCGATGCCGTACTGAGTATTTCCTTTTGCTTTCAGCACATACCAGCCAGACTTGCGTACCTCTTCCACCATATTGTCCAGGTTGATGTCCTGAACACCTTTTTCTCTGGCAATGATCTGAAAACTCTTGCCCCCTGCCCGCACATGGCTCCATGGAATCATCATGGCATCCCCATGCTCTCCCATTACATACGCATCAACGCTTCTGGGATCCATGGACATGGATTTGGCAATCAGATGCTTTAATCTGGCAGTTTCCAGAATCGTACCAGTACCGATGACTCTGGATGCCGGCAGCCCTGACAGTTTCCATACCAGCCATGCCATGGCATCTACTGGGTTGGACACTACCAGGAAAATTCCGTCAAATCCGCTCTTCATAATCTCTGGCACAATAGATTTCATAATTGCTGCAGATTTTCCAAGCGCCGCTCTTCTGTCAACCTCACCGTTCATAGGGGCCGCCGCTGTGATCACCACAATGTCCGCATCTGCACATTCTTCATATCCACCGGCGCCCACTCTCACATTTCTGCGCTGAAATTCCATGCTGTGCTGCATATCCAGCGCCTCGCCTCCGGCTTTTTCCTGATTCAAGTCTACCAGCACTACTTCTGCCGCTACACCCTGTACCACCAGGCTGTATGCTGTAGTCGCTCCAACAGCCCCAGAACCAATAATCACTACTTTCGATCTGCTGATTTTCATGTCCTCTTTCCGTTACTGAAAACTTATAAAAAGTTATAAACTTCTATGTTTCATTCCTACTTCA
>CAJMON010000094.1 GCA_905214955.1 uncultured bacterium | reverse complement strand
TTTTTTCACTCTCTTGATAAGTTGAGCTGAGCAGTAACACGCTGCCCTCTCGTGCCGCTGCTCAGACTCCTCTGCACAAAATATAAACTTTTGTTTATAGAACTTTTATAAAGTTTATACTTTTTTGCCGGGGACAGGCACTGGATGCTTATTTCTGTCCCTGCTTCCTGTACAATTCCTGAAAAAAATTTCTGTAAGAATATTCGCTAATCCTTGTTCTCCTATCTTTCCATCTACATTCCGGATATCGGCAAGCGCTTCTGCGCCCTTCCGATCCTCCTGTTTTTATAACTTCTTTGAAGCAGTATATCAAAAAGCCCTGTGTACGGCAATTCCAAATGTTACTTTGAGCAACGATCAGTAAAAAATGCAGCTCTGTCTGCATGACGGTCAATTCCTTGATACGAAAAAAGAAATGTGGTTGTGGAATCTTTTAAATCATGGTAAACTGATCCTAACAACTTTCAGCTGAGATATCCCTCAGATTACCGGAGGTTTCTATGGAAAACAATCTTATGTCTATCATACGGGAAGCAAAAAAAGGAAAAATTCTCGTATATTATTTCAAAACCTATTTTTTGGTGCTTCTTATTTCTTCTCTGCTGTTCGCCGCCTACAGCTTCAGTGTACTTTCCGCAGTATGGAACGACGGATGGGAGAAAACGCAGAAGGAGTTAGAGGGCTGCACAGCTACAATTGACACCCTTTTTGATGAAATTGACGGCTTTTCTGATCTGATTTTGAGTAATGAAAAAGTCTCCGCATTTACCAATTATACCAACGGCTTTGGATACAACAATACCTACAAAATCATCGATGTTCAAAACAGTCTGCTGGACACCTCCTTTCTGGAAGAGTATATTTTGGGATACTTTTTGTACTTTGACAACAGTCAGATGGTTATTAACCACAACGTTGCCTATACATTTCAGGACTTCTATGAGCTGTACATGAGAAGCACCCGGTTTTCAGAATATTCTGAGTGGCTTGGCTGGTTCTCCGAGCAGACACTGGGCGGCTATGAGCTGGGGGAAATGCAGGAATATATCCTTCCCGGACATAATAACCAGAAAACAGAACTGATTCCCTACACCAAGCCTTTGCTGTACTTTTCCTTCGGCGACCGAAGCCGCCTTTTAATCTATATCAAAAAGGACGCGCTGGAGCAGCTGCTTTCTCCCCTATCCTCAGATGGAATACAATTTATTCAGAACAGCAGCGGAAAAATTCTGTATCAATCTGCCGCCCCATCAGGGCTGACCGAGGCCGAGACGCTCGATCTGCTTTCTCTTTCTCTGGAAAAACCGGACAGTCAGCGCATCCGTTTTCACGGGAAGTCTTATCTGTGTCTGCGCTGTACCTCCCGTTCCAGCCATATGACCTATTACTCCTTCCAGCCTGCCTCCCAGGCAGATACAAGGCTTACATCGATGGTACTTCAGTTCTTTTTCTTTCTGACCTGCGCTCTGCTGGTAGGCGGCGGTATCAGTCTGTTTCTTTCCAGGAAAAGTGCAAAACCACTGACCAACCTCCTCTCAGAGGTGGCACAGAGTGAAAATTCCAACAGAAAGCTTACCTCTGCCAATCGCGAGCTCACTCTTGAACTGGAAGCGCAAAAACCGCTGATTAAAAATGCATTCTATAACCGACTTCTGTACGGCAATATGGAGTCGGAAGAGGAACTCAGGCAAGATGCGGCTATGCTTTCTTTTCCCTGTGAAGGAAGCGTATTCTGGACTGTAATCTTCCAGCTGATTCCGAATGCGGATCCTTCCCAGTACCAGCCTGATCCTCTGCCGGATGCCTATCTTCTGTCCCTACAGGAAATGATTGAACTTTCTATTCCGAAAGCCGCCGCCGTACATACCGGAAACGATGCTCTTGTCTGCATTTTTTCTGTTCCGCAACAAAAGGCTTCGCAATACCGTGCTTATACCCTTCAGCTTCTGTCCGGTATACTTGCCAAAATACCTGAAGCGTTTCCGTTTCCTGTACAGGTATATGGAGGTCCCTGTGTCACACGGCTCGACGAAATCAGAAATGCCTATACCAAAACGACACTGCTGTATAAAATGACCTCCTCTCCCCAGACTGAGCCCATCTGCTGGGTTCCAGATCTGGAAAATGTTCTGACCGAGTATCCTTCTGCGGAGATCGCAAAAATTTTGGAGCGTGACATCCTGACCGGCAATGAGAAGGGCGTTCATGACCACCTGGAAGAGCTGTTCCGCAATGTTTTTATCCGGGAGGATCTGTCTGCATATGTTCAATACCTGATTATCGGCGAGCTGCAGATCTCTTTTCTGCGCATACTGGATAAACTCAAACCGGAGCAGGAGGAACAGGAAAAAATGATTCGAAAGCTGGAAAGCAGCCACGGAAAAAATATTCTGGAACAGATCCGGATTACACAGTCTGTTTATCTGTACTGCGCGGCATTGGCTAACAAAACCCTTCATCCGTCTGTAGAAGCATCTGCCCTGACTGCCTACATTAACCTGAATTACAGAGACCCGGATCTTACACTGACTACAACAGCAGATGCCTTCCATATGAATGAATACTATATTTCTTCCATCTTTAAGCAAAGTACGGGAATCAATTTCTCTACCTACGTGGAACAGGTCAGAATTCAAAAGGCACAGGAGCTGCTGCGGGAAAGCAGCCTGAAAACCAAAGAAATCTCTGAAATGGTTGGATACACTTCTTCCAATTCTTTCTGCCGGGCGTTTAAACGGGTAACCGGAATGAACCCGACAGATTACCGGAACAATTCTTAACACACAAACTTCCGATTCAGCACAAAACCCTTCTGTATCCGGTTTTGTGCTGTTTGTTTATTTACCTCCGCAAATCCGTTTTTTCAGATTATCAGCAAAGGAATATTACGCCGAAGGGAAACGAATATCTTTCATAAGCAAAAATCCCCCCTTCTTTGCAACGGCATACCCTGCCCGGGGAACTGAATATTTACCTTTTCCCCCTCTTTGTGCTTTAATGAAGTCAGATGAAAACGGAATCAATCTTCAGCAAAGGAGGTCCTCATGAAATCGCGACCAAAACAATTATCTTTTTTTAAGTACTTCAGGGGGCATTGGCAGCTGTATCTGATGCTGTTGCCGCCGCTTACCCTTCTGATCATCTTCTGCTATGGGCCAATGTACGGAATAATTATTGCCTTTAAAGACTATACCGTCAGCAAGGGAATTCTGCACAGTCCCTGGGCCGCCGATCACGGCTTTTACCATTTTCTGAAATTTTTCAGAAACTATAATTTTAAGGAAGTGCTGATCAACACGCTGACGCTCTCTATCTATTCCATTCTGGTCAATACCCCCTGTGCCATCCTTTTGGCCCTGGCACTGAATTATACCAGAAATATCCGTCTGAAAAAGACCATCCAGCTGATTACCTACTGTCCTTACTTTATTTCAACCATTGTTTTCGTCAGCATCCTGAAAATGATTCTGGATACCAGAATGGGTGTTATCGGAAAGACCGTCTATGAAGTATTCGGAACCAATCTGATGGCAAACCCGGAAGCCTTTCCTTCCCTGTATGTCTGGAGCGGTGTCTGGCAAACAGTCGGATTCAATGCCATTATCTACATTGCAGCGCTCTCCGGCGTTGACCTTCAGCTTCACGAAGCTGCAATTATTGACGGTGCAACGCTGCTGCAGCGGATCTGGCATGTCGATCTTCCCTCCATTGCCCCGACAGTTATCATCATGCTGATACTCAATATGGGATCTATTCTGAATGTCGGATATGAAAAGGTTCTTGCGATGCAGAACCAGAACAATATTTCCGCATCGGAAGTAATCAGTACCTATTCCTACAAGGTATCTCTGGTGGCCTCCTTCCCGGATTTCTCCTATGCGACGGCAATCGGACTTTTCCAGTCAGTCGTTGGACTGATTTTGCTGTTGACTGTGAATAAAATTGCAGATGTGCTGACCGGAAACGGATTTGTGTGAGGTGAAAAAAATGAAAACAAAAAGCAAAAAGAAACTCAGCCAGGACCGCGTGGTAGAATCCATGGGAACACTCCTCATTCTCCTGCTGGCCATTACCATACTTTATCCGCTAATCTATATTGTGAGCTGCTCCTTTAGCTCCGGCGATGCACTGATGAGCGGAAAGGTTCGCTTTCTTCCGGTAGATTTCACACTGGACGGCTATCAATCTGTGTTTGAATACAAACAGATCTGGACTGGTTACAGAAATTCCATCATATACACGGTAATTGGCACGGCTCTTTCCATTACCATGACGGTATTTGCTGCTTATCCCCTTTCCAGAGACGATCTCCGCGGAAGGACTGTTATTTCCCGAATCTTCGTCTTTACCATGATGTTTTCCGGCGGAATGATCCCCAGCTATTTGCTTGTCAAGTCTCTGCATATGCTCGACACGATGTGGGCGGTGATTCTTCCGGGATGTGTAAGCGCATATAACGTAATTGTTGCACGAACCTTCTTTAGTCAGTCCATCCCGAAGGAGCTTCTGGAGGCTGCCCAGATTGACGGCTGCTCAGATTTCAAGTTTTTCCGCAAAATTGTGCTCCCGCTGTCCGGACCGATTATGGCGGTCCTGTGTCTCTGGATCGCGGTTTCCCTCTGGAACGGATATTTCAACGCAATGATTTATCTGAACTCAGAAAGCAAATATACCCTTCAGCTGGTTCTTCGCCGGATTCTGCTGCTTTCCAAAGTTGATTTTTCAAAATCCACTTCAATGGATCTGGAGCTTCTGGCAAAAAATGAATTCTTGAGTGAAATGCTGAAATACGGAACCATCATTTTAAGCTCCCTGCCCCTCATGATAATCTACCCGTTCCTGCAGAAATACTTTGTAAAGGGCGTCATGATCGGTTCGGTAAAGGGATAAATTTTATCTGATCTCGAAGCGTAAGCTTACGAAATATATTTTAGGAGGAAATGAAATGAAAAAACTGAAAAAAACAACCGCCATCTCTCTGGCAGCTGCCCTGTGCGCTTCCATCCCGACTGCTGTACCGGCCCTGGCGAACGGAGAAGATCCGTTCCGGTTTGACTCTGTTGCGGACGTTACTTTCCCTCTGGAAGAAAAACTGACCCTGGATGTATTCGTCTATGCAACAAACACCGGCGGCGGAACCATGCAGGAAAATTATGTAACAGACTGGATTGAGGAACAAACCAATATTCATCTGAATTTCGTTTATGACGTGGATGGTGATGAAGCAAAAACAAAGTTGAACCTGCTGATGACCGATCCAGACAGCCTGCCGGATTTCTTCCTTACCACCTGCTGGACAAAGGCTGAGTTGTCTCTGTATGCAGAACAGGGTCTGATCATCCCGCTGGATGATTACCTCGCCGATGCCAAAAACTGGAACGAAAGTAACGAAGTCTGCCTGTCCAGGAAAGCTGATCTGACCATGAACGACGGACACATCTACAGCTTCGGTTCCGGCTCTGAAAGCTTCCACAACGTATATCAGAACCGAATGTGGATCTACATGCCCTGGGTAGAGCAGCTCAATGACGGACATGTCCCGGAGACTACAGAAGAGCTGTACGAGTATCTGGTGAAGGTAAAGACACAGGACCCCAATGGAAACGGAGTAAACGATGAAATCCCGATGACTGGTTATCTGGGCGGTTGGAGCACCGATCCTACTGTATGGCTGATCAATTCCTTCGTTCAGTGCAATAACCCTCTGAGCAATACAAACCCCACCATCGGCGCCGGATTTAATATCAGCGCGGATGGCCAGGTTGAGTATGCTCCAATCAAAGATGAATACCGGAATGCCCTTTCCTATATCAGCAAGCTGTATGAGGAGGGGCTGCTGGATCAGCAGACCTTTACCCAGGACTCCACACAGTTTGCAGCAACCCTGAATAGCGACGAGCATCTGGTTGCGCTCCATGCCGCCGGAAGAAACCAGGCTGACAAGGCTAACTTTGACGCCGGGCTTGACGGCACCTGGTCTGACTGGAAATGCATTGTACCGGTTGAGGGTCCCGATGGTGTCCGCCTGGCTGCCAGATCCAACATCAGCTACTTCGCTTCCTGCCGCGGCGTTATTTCTAAAAACTGTGAATATCCGGAAATTGTTGTTGCCCTGTTTGATTGGCTGGCATCAAAGGAAGGCTCCCTGACACAGCAGTATGGTGTAAAGGGTGTGACCTGGGATTTTGTCGACGATGGCATCAGCGTAGCCGGCGAAACCGCAAAGTATAAAACCATGGCTGCAGCTGATGATTACGACTGGATCGGAAATGGATATGCAAGAAATTATGAGCATACCTCCTGGCCTTCTGACGTCTGCATCGACAGCCTGGATACCGCCTTCAAGAGCTCTATCTTGGTAAAGGATCCCACTAAGAATCTGGAATACATCCTGTATCATGCAGCAAAATCCTATGAAGAATATGCTCCTTCTCTGGAATCCATCCTTCCGAATCTGACAATGGAAACGGCAGATGCCAAGGCTGTATCCGAATATACGACTACCGTAGGAGGTTATGTAAACCAGGCAACCGTGCAGTTTATTACCGGAGATCTGGATGTTGAGAAAGATTGGGACAGCTACATCTCCCGTATGGAATCCATGGGTGTAAACGATTATATCCGGATTTATCAGAAGTATTATGATATTTACCTGGCAAATCAGAACTAACTCTCTCGAATTTTAAGCTTCAGAAAGGAAACTGATACAATGAATAAAATCAGGCAGATTGTATCCTTAGCCGATCTGACCTATCAGGGAGCCGCAAGGCTCCCTGAACATGGCTTACCGCTGGGAAACGGAAGAATGGGGTCTCTGATCTGGCTGACCCCGAATGCCATTCACCTTCAGATCAACCGCTGCGATGTTTTTGGCATGAACTCGTCCTCACGCTCTGTAGGCATCACTGACAGCGATTTTTCTTGCGGCTGTGCTTTCGCTGACATTGAGTTTGGCTCTATGCAGCATCCGGTTTTCGACGAAAATACCGTTTCCCGTCTTTCCGTCTATGAAGGGGAAATTACAATCTCCGGAAATGGCGTTCTGGTTCGATGCCGTGCCGATATGAACGAAGACGCCTTTCTCTTCTCGATCGACGATAACCGTCAGGAGAAAGAAACCATTTCCATCCATCTGCGTGCACTCCGTTATCAGAGTCAATACGTTGTCGGCAGGAGAAATTATACACATCCATCCTTGAAACCCGGAGGCACTGTTTCCTACCGGCGCCAGGTACACCAGCTGGCGGAAACGATTCTTTCAGAAGAGCCCCAAAAAATCTCTCTCAGACAAAACTTTACAGAAGGCTCCTTTTTCTGTGGTTCTCTGACAGAGGCAGGGACGACTGACAGCTGCTGCACCTATTCCCGCAATCAAACAGAATCGGTTCTCGAATTCTCTCCTTTCCGGGACTCATTGACATTCATTCTGGCTTCTGCCGCGTCTTTTGAACCAAAAGAGCCGAAATCGACTTCCCTGTCCGCTCTTCTTTCCCAAAGCTTCACCGGCCTGTGGAAGGATTCCTGTGACTGGTGGCACAGCTTCTGGGACCGCGCTCCTCTGATTGTTCTGGAAAGCCAGGACGGATACGGGCAGAAAATCACGGAAGAGCTGCTTTATTTCACCTATCTGATGGCCTGTACGTCAAGAGGCTCCTTTATGCCGCGATACGGCGGCCTGCTGTTCCAGACAGACGGAGATTTCAAAATGTGGGGATCCCAGTACTGGTGGCATAATAATTCGTGTTATTACGCGGCAATTCTTTCTGCCGGAATGACAGAATTATGCGATCCGCTTGTTGATACGATCTTTTTTGGAAAGAAGGCATATGAAAAAGCCGCCGTGCAGCAATGGGGCAGCGAAGGAATGTGGATTCCGGAGACTTTCTGGTTCAATGGTCCCGAGGAGCTTCCCGAAGAACTGCAGTTGGAATTTCAGCAGCTGTACCGGGAAGAAAAGCTCTGGGAGGAACGCAGCAGCGAATTCATGAAGTTTTCAGAGGGACGGAATACCTTTGACCCTCGCTTTGGCTGGATCGCTCACCGTGGGGAATACCGGTCAGAGCGGGGATTCGGACCCTTTGGCTATGTCAATCATATTTTTTCCAGCGGAGCAAAAATTGCTTACTGGCTTTGGGTTCGGTACGAGCTTACCATGGATGAGTCCTATCTGAAGGACAAGGCATATCCCATCCTGAAAAATATTGCAGACTTTTACACACATCTGCCGCTCATTCAAAAGGCGGAGGACGGAAAGCTTCATATTTACCACTGCAATAACCATGAGTCCATCTGGGGAGGGACCGATACAGTTTCAGAGCTGACTGCAATCCATGGAATACTGCCCATTGCCATACGGGCTGCCAAGCTTCTGGATACGGATCAAAAGAAACAGACCGAGTGGATACAATTTCTGAACGACATCACTCCGATTCCGACCAGTTCCTCGCCGGATGCCCTTCTAACCGGACTGGAGGAAGGCGAGTGCTGGGTAAACGGTCGAAAGCCTTATCATTTCGGTCATATGGATACCACTCATCTTTGTGAACCGCTGTTTCTTTATGACTACTGTACACCAGAAACAACAGATAAACGAATCCGACAGCTCGGAGAAAATACCCTTCGGGAAATCATCCGCAGCAAAACAGATGAAAACGGACAGGTGGTGCTGGATACGCTGGATCTTGCCGAGGAAGTTGTTGCCCGCAGCTGCAATCCCGATGCCTTCGAAGCCTTCATCAAAGCAATGTATGACAATACTTCCGCAGAGCAGGAATTTTGTGATCTGACCGGAATCGGGTACATGATCCATCTGGATAACCGAATGGCACTCCGGGAAGGGCCTCAGTCCATCGGCGCACAAAAGCAAGGTCATCTGATGTCCTCTGTTTCCAATGCCCTGTGTCATGCTTTTGCTCCGGCTCCCGGAGAAGATCCTGTCCTCTATTTGTTTTCAGCTCTGCCAAATAGCTGGAATGCTTCTATCCGCATGAATACTGTCAAATGCTATACCGTGGAGGCCTCTTCTAAAGACGGAAGCATTTCACAATTCCGCCTGACGACACACAAAAAGAGTGTACCGCTGCAGATTCATAATCCATGGCACACTCCGGTGAAAATCACATATTCGGATCATACGGAAACCGCTGTCGGAAAAACCTTTACCGTCGTAGGAAGCTGCACTCTGGAGCCCCTCAGTGAAAAATAATCTCAAAGCCCCGGTTCCCCGGGGCTTTCTTCTGTACGCTTTTTACCGCACATCCTTGTACAGTGAGTAAAAATCCGCTTCCATATTTTCAGCATAATTCTGAAAGAATCTATTGCATCATCCAGCGCCTGATTGTAAATATGATCCCCCATCACATCCAGGAAAAAATCAAAAATCCCGCCGGTTCCGATCATCCCCAATTCCAGATCGTGATTTTCTCTGAAGTAACAGGCTATCTCACTCAGGATCTGTTTCTTTTCCTCATCACTGAAGGAGTACCGTTCTTTCTTTGTCTTCCTCAATGCTGCACCTTCTCTCGGTTCTTTTCTGCCTCTTTTTCCAGAATCGAGCCGATCAGTTCTGCTGCCAGCGGTACCAGCTTCTCATCGAAATTACAGCGAAGCTCTGTCTGTTTTCCGAACACCATGGTCCTCTCCTCCTCAGGCGTACTTTCCGGCCAGTATGGAATCGCACTGTTATTGGGATTTCCGGTTCGGGCAAATGCAATCACGCTGTCAAAAATTTCTTTTTCCAGCCGTTCTGTCACGCCCGGCTCCTGCGTTGCCTGTACCAGCTCTGTGTTATGGAACACATAAGGGATATCCGCGCAGTGCCAGGGCGTGCAGCCATGATCGATGGGCAGATCCAGATTAAACAGATACGAATACGTACAGGAATTCAGTTTACTTCTCTGCCGGATGAACTGCATAGCCGGCAGCCGGAACAAATTTTTTTGCCGGGGACAGGCACCGGATGGACATTTAACTTGGGGGTGCGGACGCTTTCTTGGACCTGAATTAAGCAATTCCAAGACTGCGTCTAT
>CAJMON010000093.1 GCA_905214955.1 uncultured bacterium | reverse complement strand
AGAGCGCGAGACGGGACTCGAACCCGCGGCCTCGACCTTGGCAAGGTCGCGCTCCACCAACTGAGCCACTCGCGCATTTCTCTCGGTTTTGCTTCTCTCCTTGAGACATTTAGAAGTATACTATAGTTTCCAAGGAAAGTCAAGCAGTTTTTTTAATTTTTTTATTTTTTTGTGTTTTTGATATTTTATATATTTTTCCTTTAAAATTTCCAGGCGGCAATTCTATCTGTAAAAAGCCTGCCGCCCGGATTGTCCTCCTTTATGCCTGCTTGGGAAGGACGCTCAGCACATACTGATTGTCCGGCATAGACATATGGGTGATGTTTTCCAGGCGGATAAAATCAATGTCCACCCAGATCTGCTCTGCAGCCACCATCACATTAGCCAGCATGATCCCAAAATTCAATTCCTGCTTCCGGTCAAAAATCCCTTTCTTTTCCAGCGGCTTCCTGGAAAACAGGTGTACTCTGTTCTGGTACACCACAAATCTCCAGGGCTGGGTATTCCATGCAGAAGGAGCCAGCCTGGCTGCCTCTAAAATCTGGCAGACCCAGGTCTTTGGCTGCTCCTTGTAAGCACACAGCTCCTCCATAGCCAGGCGGTCAGCCTCATATTCTTTCCGGGTTCCAGGGGTCTTTGGAATCCCGAATGCCAGAAGGATCATACATTTTCTGCCCTTTTCCTCTTCTTGGACATCTTTTTTGGATGCCATTCCTAGGAAACAGGTGCCAATACCCTTGGATTCCAGATACAGGGAAAGGTATTCCATCAGATATCCGGAATTCATCTGGGCTTTTTCTTTTGTTTCTGAATAAAGAGCCGCATAATAAGGTGCATTTACATTTGCGAAACCGCTTATTTTTTCCTTTTTTGTGACACGGTCTATAATTTTTAAACTGGTGTCGATCTGGGGAAACAAAGGCACGATCTCATCCATGAACTCCGGAATGCTGTTTAAAATACTCTCGTCAATGGCCTCCATCCGGTAACTGCGCACGGAACGGCGGGTAAAAATCGCATCGTATAGGGTCATAGTAATCTCCAGTTTTGTTTTTTCATATACAAGCAGATGCATTTCTGCGGTTCTTGCAGAAGCTGCATTTTATGTTTAATGTATTTGTAATATTATTGTAACATGTTCCGGAGATTTTGCAACCAATTTTTAACTTATTTTTTGTTTTTTGCCGTCTTTTTACAACTTCTTTTTTAGTTTTTCCCGCCAAGACTTTTTAACAGCTCCAGATCTTTCTCAGAAACCTTGATGTTTGTGGTGATTCCTTCCCCATTTGGCGGAACAATCTTGATCTCAATCACGGTTCCTTCTTCCAGAACACCTGGTCTTGAAGCTGCTTTTAAAAATTTTGGAAATTTGGGATGGCGGCTCTGAAAGCCTTTCCAAAGTGAGCCAAGCCGCATCATATCCATTGGATTCATTTTGTTTCTCCCATCAGTGCTTCTAACTGAGCCAGATAGTCTTCAAAAATGCACAGTGCATCTTCCACCGGCTCTTTCTTTGTCATATCCACACCGCAGATTTTCAGAAGGTCAATGGGATCTTTGGAATTTCCGCCGCTTAAAAATTCTTTGTATTTTTCTACAATGCCCGGCTCTCCTGCCAGAATCTTTCCGCTGATGGCAATAGCCGCGGAAAATCCTGTTGCATACTGGTACACATAGAAAGGTGTATAAAAATGCGGGATTCTGGACCATTCATAGCGGATCAGCTCATCGTTTGTCATGTTTTCCCCATAATAGGCGCCATTCAGCTTGTAATACAGATCACAGAGGCTTTCGCCGTTTAAACTGCCCCCTTCTTTTACAATCCGGTGGGCTTCCATTTCAAATTCTGCAAACATGGTCTGACGGCATAAGGTTGTACGGAACTGTTCCAGGAAATAGCTGATCAGGTATGCTTTTTCTGCATCATCGGAGGCATGGGCAATGAGATGATGGATCAGCAGTGCTTCGTTGCAAGTAGATGCCACTTCTGCCACAAAGGTACGGTATCCGGCATAAATGCACTCCTGCTTATGGTCTGAATGCCAGGAATGCAGGGCATGTCCCATCTCATGAGCCAGGGTAAAGACGCTGTCTAAGGTTTCCTGATAATTTAACAGTACATACGGATGAACCCCATAAGCGCCCCAGGAATAGGCTCCAGAACGTTTTCCTTCATTTTCATAGACATCAATCCAGCGATGGGTGAAGCCCTCCTCCAGAAGCGCCAGATAATCCTCTCCCAACGGCACCAGTCCTTCTTTGACAATCTCCTTTGCCTTTTCAAAAGGAATCTTCTTCTCTACTTCTTTTGTGATAGGCGCATAAATATCATACATGTGAAGCTCTTCCACACCCAGGGCTTTCTTTTTTAAGGCCATGTAACGGCTCATAGACGGGAAATGATCGTGAACTGCCTGAATTAAGTTGGTGTACACTTCTTCCGGTACTGCGCTGGCAAACAGCTGCTCTTCCATGGTGCCGGAAAATCCATGTTCTTTTGCAAAGAACGCCGCCTGTCTTACGCAGGCATCGTAGGTGGCTCCTAAGGTATTTACAAACTTCTGATAGGTCTGGTAAAATGCTTCAAAAGTGGATTTTCTCAAGGTTCTGTCCGCCCCCTGCATATAGGTGCTGTATCTGCCGTGGGTCAGGGGCAGTTTCTCCCCGCTTTCTGTTTTCACGTCGGGAAATACCAGGTCTGCATTGTTGAACATGGCATAAATATTGGAAGGCGCTTCTCCTAACTCCCGGACTTTTGCCAGGAGTTCTTCATCTTTTTCAGAAAGAGTGTGGGCTTTTTCTCTTAAAATCCGGTTCAGAAAAATCCGGTACTTTTCAAGCTTCGGTGTTTTCTCATAATAACCGGCCAGC
Organism: uncultured bacterium; assembly: GCA_905214955.1. Lineage (GTDB taxonomy): Bacteria > Bacillota > Clostridia > Lachnospirales > Lachnospiraceae > Limivivens. The sequence goes on along the minus strand of CAJMON010000093.1, from coordinate 7,250 downwards.
TGCTCGTCAGAAAGGGTCAGAATCTCCGGTTCCAGCCAGGAAATTTCCTGTCCATAACGGTTCTGGAGTACGTTAATCTCTCCTGCCAGCTTCTGGCGCACAGGATCCCCCATATCTTCATGAAGATGCTGATTTGCATAAACGCTGACTCTCTCCCAGCGCATACTTATCTGGTTGTAAGCTTCCAGTGTCTCAAACAGGATTTCTCCTGACTGATGCAGGGTTCCTTTTCTGGCGGTAAATGCCTTCAGTTCTTCTTCCAGGAGTCTGGCATCCTCTCTGCAGGCATCTTCATTTTGATATAAATCTTCCAAAGCCCATGTTTCTTCTTTCTTTACATCTTTTCTTTTTCTGGTTTCCATCTTTCATTCTCCTTTTTATTTCTCATAACGTAACACAAACAGGGTGCTTCCTGTCCGCTCATTGATCACTGCTTCTTTGCAGACATTTAAATATTCACACGCTTCCACACACCATTTCAGCACGTCAGCTTCCGCGGTATACAGTACGCAGATTCCATGGTTTTTCAAAAACTGCGGCACCTTCTTTAAAAACCGCTCATACAGATCCAGAATCTGGCCTTTGTCTTTGCTGCGCCCGGTTCCCGGCATATCGGAAATGATCTCGTCAAACAGATAGTCATGGGTAAAGTCCAAAATATCCCGGTTGATAAAATGAATGGGAATCCCAGCCAGCTCTGCGTTTTCTCTGCCTTTCTCAATGGCCTCTCCGTACACATCCACACCGTAAAGAGGATCTGCCGGAAGGATCTTGGTTCGTTCCACCAGCATAGTCCCCACGCCGCAGAATGGGTCTAACACCTGGGCACCCTTTGTCAGCCATTCTCTGGACAGCTCCAGAATCAGGGCTGCGTTTGCCGGTGCAATAGAGGCCGCCGTTACCTGGCTGCGGTAAAGGAACCGTCTGTCTGCCAGGGAATGAAGCTTCAGCACCGGAATCCATCCTTCTTTCCTGCTCTGTAACAGCCGTAATTCAACTTCATACTCATCGGTGCTGTTTACCAGCATTCTTCCGGAAGCACGCTCCAGCTCTGCTGCAAATTTCCGAATATAGGTTCCATCTGCCTTTTCATCTTTTTTCTGTTTTAAATCGATTCGAAAACGGAAAGCGGCACTTCCCTCATGCACTTTTTTCAGGAAGCGGACCATGTAAACGGCCAGCTCTGAAGCGCCTTTTTTCTCATCAAGGGAAATCATTCTGGCTCCTGGAATGGGAAACAGCATTTCAGACCAGGTCCGGATTTCACAGATTTTATGCAAGTTTGTGGTAAGGACACGCACACCTCCTGCCAGCAGGGCTGTTTTTTCTGCCGCCTCTGCTTGTTCAATCAGATCAAGGGTCACTTCACGGTGAAGACGGTTGGTCAGAAGGATCACCTCCAGCCGTTCATCAAATCCGGTAAAGCGGTGTTTTTTCTGCTTTTCCTGCTTTAAGAGCAGCTTCTGCAGGGCTCCCGCCTCTTCTCTTCTGTGCTTTTCTTCCTCCGGCGGTACTTCTCTGGCATCCAGTTTTTCCAGGCACAGCTTCAGTTCCGGAACCATGTTTCCGCAGTCATAAGCCTCCAGAGCTTTTAAATATGCGCTGCGTACAAATAAGGTTTCTTCCTTCTGGTATGCCTCAAACAGTGGTTCTGCCGCGTCCTCACATTCCATTTCACCCAGAATCAACGCTGCATTTTTCCGTACTTTCGGATCTCCATTTTTAAGAAGCCCGAAAAAGACAGAATAATCTCCTCCTGTTTCGTAAGCCAGACGGCGTTTTTTTGCCTCTTCCCGTATTTCCTGCTTTAACTCAATCAGATTGGCCCGGATATTTTTTCCAAGCCGGATCTGTTCGTATCTTGATTCTCCCATTTGTTTCTCCTCTCCTTTATAATGCCCCGTATTCCCGCATATAATCAGCCACATCCGTCAAGAACTGCTGCCATGCATCCGGATTCTGGACAAAATACCGGGGGCAGTCTTTTCCGGTCACATCATAGTGGCGGATCACCCCGCCGTTTTCTGGATCCAGATCAAATTTATCACACAGATACGCTGTCAGATGCACCAGAGAATTGTACGTGCTGTCATTAAATTTTCCCGTCTCATCCGGATGACAGTTTTCAATGGAAACGGTATCCTGATTCCGGCTGTTGGACGCATAGGCCATTTCGGAAGTAGGAACGCACTGAATAATCTCCCCTTCCAGACCGATCACAAAATTGCTGCTGATTTTCTCCGTATTCAAGTCTTTCAAACTCTCAAAATAATCCCGGTTCTGCTGGGCTGTGGTCCCTGGATTGGCCAGATAATGAATCACAATGGCATTAATGGGGTCTGTGGGAATTCCAGGCCTGGAATTTGGATTGACCGTCAGAAGCTGCACGCCAATGTCCGGCCTTGGAACTGTGATACCATCTTCATCTCCGCCTGCGCTGACTATATCAGAAGTGCCTTCTGTCTCCCAAGCGCCGGAAGCATCTGATCCAGCCTCTGTGTTTTGCTCCACAGGCGCCATAGCTTCCTGAAGTTTCCGGCTGCGGTACTGAAAAGCCAGGGCAATGGCTGCCGCACCAAACACCAGAATACCTAAAATCACCCATTCCAGAAATACTTCCTGCTTTCTCCGCTTTTTTCTTTCCTCATAGGTCAATCTTTTTCTAGGGCTCTTTTTTCCTTCTTGTTTGGAAGTCTCTCTTTTGTTTTTCTCCGACATCGGAACATCTCCTTTGTATCTTCCTCTCTTCCCTGTTTTTGAGTATACCTGATTTTTCTGTATCCGGCAAGCGTTGTATGAAAATTGAAGAATCAAAATTGGTTCACTGGACCAATTGTTGAGATGCCTGGCAAAGAAAAAGCCTGTCGGCAGAAATTCCTGCCGGCAGGCTTTGCAGTCTGGCTCTTATTCGTCCACGCTGTAGTTCGGTGCTTCTTTTGTAATATGAATGTCGTGAGGATGGCTCTCTTTTAAGGATGCAGCAGAGATCTTGACAAATCTTCCGTTCTGCTTCAGCTCCTCGATGGTTTTGGTTCCACAGTAACCCATACCGGAACGTAAGCCGCCCATCAGCTGGAATACCGTATCCTCTACACTTCCTTTGTATGCCACGCGGCCCTCTACGCCTTCCGGAACCAGTTTCTTAGCTCCACTCTGGAAATAACGATCCTTGCTTCCATTTTCCATGGCTGCAATAGAACCCATACCGCGGTATACTTTGTATTTTCTTCCCTGATACAGTTCGAAAGTTCCCGGGCTCTCATCACATCCTGCAAATATGCTTCCCATCATGCAGACATTGGCACCTGCTGCGATGGCCTTGGTCATATCTCCGGAATACTTGATGCCACCGTCAGCGATAATGGGCACACCATATTCTTTTGCTACTTCGTAGCAGTTCATAACAGCGGTGATCTGCGGAACACCGATACCGGCTACCACACGGGTCGTACAAATGGAACCCGGTCCGATACCTACCTTAACAGCATCCACACCAGCTTCAATCAGTGCTCTGGTTGCTTCTCCGGTAGCAACGTTTCCAGCGATTACCGGAAGATCCGGATATTTCTCTTTGATCATCTTTACGCAATTGATGACGTTCATAGAATGTCCATGAGCGGAATCTAAGACTACAACGTCCACATGTGCATTTACCAGCGCTTCTACACGCTCCAGCACGTTTGCAGTAATGCCCACAGCAGCTCCGCAGAGCAGACGGCCCTGAGAGTCCTTTGCAGATAATGGGTACTTAATCTGTTTTTCAATATCCTTGATGGTAATCAGGCCTTTGAGGTTAAAGTCATCATCCACGATAGGAAGCTTTTCTTTTCTGGCCTTTGCGAGGATTTTCTTTGCCTCTTCCAGGGTAATGCCTACTTTAGCAGTCACCAGTCCTTCTGAGGTCATGGATTCCTTGATCTTCTTTGTAAAATCTGTTTCAAACTTCAGGTCACGGTTGGTAATGATACCTACCAGTTTTCCATTTTCCGTGATCGGTACACCAGAAATGCGGAATTTAGCCATCAGTTCATTGGCATCAGCCAGAGTGTGCTCTGGGGAAAGATAGAAGGGATCTGTAATAACGCCGTTTTCTGAACGTTTTACCTTGTCCACCTCATCTGCCTGTGCCTCAATACTCATGTTCTTGTGAATGATACCGATACCGCCCTGACGTGCCATTGCAATCGCCATACGATGCTCTGTAACGGTGTCCATTCCGGCGCTCATCATCGGAATATTCAGCTTGATAGTCTTCGTCAGAGTAGTGGAAAGATCTACCTGATTCGGAATCACTTCAGAGTATGCAGGAACCAGCAGTACATCATCAAATGTAATACCTTCTCCAATAATCGTACCCATTTTCTTTCTTCCTCTCTTTCTTATATTCTGTAATTTGATAGTCTATCAAAAAAGGGAAGTTCTGTCAACTAAATTTGACCTTTCTCGGTGCAATTCTTCTCATATCGTCCAGAATCTCCTGATTCGGCTCGAACAGCACCAGCTTCATGCCTTTTTCATCCTTGATGACCATACCATAGACATTGGCATGGTCTTCTCCTGAGGAGCAGTCTACTACTTTCATATCTTTGCTCTGGCGGTAATAGTCCAGTTCATGGGACTTGACAGGCGCTACCATCTCTGCTTTGCTGATGTCAAAGCTGCCTACCCGTTTTCTTTTTACCTTGGACATGATCTTGTCAATGTCCAGCTCACCATTTACATACAGATACTCGAATTCCAGATCCAGCCCAGGCATTTTAAAATATGCCAGCACGCCCAGAGCAATGGCTGCGATCAGAACAAGGGGTATCACCAGTCCGATCAGAACAAGGATCACAATTCCTGCGATCATCAGTCCTTTTAAAATGCTGTCTTTTGGCGTTTTCTTTTTTTTCACCAAAAGCTCTACGTATGACTCACTCATGGTTTCCTCCTGTGTTCCCCTTATGAAGGGTTTGTTGTATTTGTTTTTATTATACCCCACTTTCTCCCAGAATGGAAGTAAAGAAAATATTAATTCCTTTATACAAGCAGGCGGGTACCGTGCATAACACGATACCCGCCTGAAGGCCTTTGTCTATTCTACAGACCGGCTCTTTTTATGGGAAATTACATCATTCCCATTCCGCCAGCTCCACCTGCCGGTGCGGCCGGAGTTTCTTCTTTGATATTTGCCACACAGGATTCTGTAGTCAGGAAGGTGGCAGCTACGCTGGTTGCGTTCTGCAGTGCGCTTCTGGTAACCTTTGCCGGATCCAGAATTCCCTTTTCTACCATATCTACATATTCCTCATTGTAAGCATCAAAACCGATACCTGTATGAGACTCTCTTACTTTATTTACAACAACAGCGCCTTCCAGACCTGCGTTTGCAACGATCTGTTTCAGAGGAGCTTCCAGTGCTTTCAGGATCACTTTTGCACCAGTCTTCTCATCACCTTCCAGGCTGTCTACCAGTTTTGCCACTTCTTTTGAAGCATGGATGTAAGCAGAACCGCCGCCAGCTACGATACCTTCTTCTACAGCTGCTCTGGTTGCATTTAAAGCATCTTCCATACGAAGTTTTGCTTCTTTCATTTCAGTTTCTGTAGCAGCACCTACACGGATCACTGCAACACCGCCAGCCAGTTTTGCCAGTCTCTCCTGAAGTTTTTCTTTGTCAAACTCAGAAGTGGTGGTCTCAATAGCGGATTTGATCTGGCCTACACGTGCTTTAATGGCTTCTTTGTCACCAGCGCCATCTACAATTACGGTGGTCTCTTTCTGAACCTTTACAGATTTTGCATGACCCAGCATATCCATGGTAGCTTCTTTCAGCTCCAGGCCTACTTCTTCAGAAATTACCTGGCCGCCGGTCAGAATAGCGATATCCTGCAGCATTTCTTTTCTTCTGTCACCATAACCCGGTGCCTTTACGCCAACAACCTGGAAAGTACCACGCAGTTTGTTTACGATCAGGGTGGTCAGTGCTTCGCCTTCGATATCCTCAGCGATGATCAGCAGTTTTCTGCCTGCCTGAACGATCTGCTCCAGTAACGGAAGAATCTCCTGAATGTTGGAAATCTTCTTATCTGTGATCAGGATGCAGGGATCATCCAGAACAGCTTCCATTTTCTCCATATCGGTAGCCATGTAAGCGGAGATATAACCTCTGTCAAACTGCATACCTTCTACCAGATCCAGCTCTGTCTTCATGGTCTTGGACTCTTCGATGGTGATTACACCGTCATTGGAAACTTTTTCCATAGCATCTGCAACCATGTTTCCTACTTCGTCATCTCCTGCGGAAATTGCTGCAACTCTTGCCATCTGAGCTTTTCCGTTTACTTTGCTGCTCATAGCTGCGATTGCATCTACAGCAGTCTGAGTTGCTTTCTTCATACCTTTACGCAGAACGATGGGATTTGCGCCTGCTTCCAGGTTCTTCATACCTTCTTTGATCATAGCCTGTGCCAGAACGGTAGCAGTGGTGGTGCCATCACCAGCTACATCGTTGGTCTTAGTAGCTACTTCTTTTACCAGCTGTGCACCCATGTTTTCGAATGCATCTTCCAGCTCTACTTCTTTTGCAATGGTAACACCATCGTTGGTGATCAGCGGAGCGCCGTACTGTTTATCCAGAACAACGTTTCTTCCTTTCGGTCCTAAAGTAACCTTTACGGTATTTGCTAATTTGTCTACGCCGGCTTCCAGTGCTGCTCTTGCTTCTGTGCCGTATTTAATTTCCTTTGCCATGATACATTGCCTCCTGCTCTCTCTATGATACGATTCAAATTGAAACGATGTTATCTTAATTATTCTACAACTGCCAGAATGTCACTCTGTTTTACAATGATGTATTCCTCATCACCAAGTTTTACTTCGTTTCCGGCATATTTGGAGTAGATTACTTTATCTCCTGCTTTTACCTGCATGGTGACTTCTTTTCCATCAACCATTCCGCCCGGTCCTACTGCAACAACTTCTGCTTCCTGAGGTTTTTCCTGAGTCTTGCTGGTCAGGATGATGCCGGATTTTGTGGTCTCTTCTGCTTCAAACTGCTTTAATACAACTCTGTCACCTAATGGAACTAACTTCATAATCGATTCCTCCTTGAGAAACTCTCGTTTTAAATTCTAATTTGTGGTTATTAGCACTCACTTTCATCGAGTGCTAACCGTTGTCCTTATATTAGTGTAATTGTCTGAAATGTGCAAATTCGCCATTTGCTGTATTTTTTTCGTTTTATCTTGTTTCCTCTTTTTATCTTT
>CAJMON010000092.1 GCA_905214955.1 uncultured bacterium | reverse complement strand
CAGAAACACCTATTAATTCAGCAAAATCTTTTGGTTTATAATTCGTGATATTTGATGTGTTCATAATAATACCTCCATAGGTACATTTAAACACATTTAACTATATTAAGCAATATGTTTAGTTACTTATAAGTTTCTCCTTTTTGGCTGGCGCAGCTTTCCCGCAGCGCACTTCTCTGCCGCCGCAGCACGCTCTTTGCAAAGCGTTTTTTATACGCAAAAAGGAAATTCCCTATGGAATTTCCCTTTTGATCTTATCATATTTTACTGTTTATTTCCAGCCTTCCGGCAGATATTTGATGGTTCCTGCAATCATATCATCAACCAGTTTGCGTACATCTGCTTCGCTGCACTTCTTGCCCTTTACATTCGGGTCATTCATAAATGCTTTTACAACCAGCTCTTTGTCACAGGTCAGAGCAGCTTTCAGTGTGTACTCATGGTTCTCAATATGCGGCATCAGCAGTGCTTTTACGTTCTCCGGAACGTTTCCTGCTACCAGCGGACGGATGGAATCTCTCTCGAAGACTGCGTTGGTTTCTACTACTGCATCTGCTGGCAGGTTCGGAATCTGCAGGTTGGTATTCGGGATGTTAACATTGCTGACCATACGGTCCAGACCACACAGAGCCTTGATCAGAAGGATGCCTTCCTCGCCAGTCGGTTTCAGTTCAACTTCTTCCTCACCAGCTAAGAGCTTGTGGCTCTTCTCCAGACGGTTCTTCAGGTCATTCTTTCTCCAGTCTACCGTAGTCAGGCCGTATTTCCAGCCTTCTACAGTCTCCGGATCTTTCAGATACTCATCACCCGGCATGAACTCAGCCAGATGACGGTCACCGGCTGCAGCAATCAGACCATAGCGGCGGAACAGGTCGAATTTTACGCGGTGGCAGCAGGCAAAAGAAGAGTTTGCCCAGTTGGTGTCTCTCTCTTTAAAGCCTTCTTCAAAATGCTCATCCACATATTTTTTGTAAACCGGGAACAGGTCAATTCCCTTGTAAGAAGCATAATCAAACCAAGTAAAGTGATTGATACCAAGTACGTTTACGTAAATGTCCTGTCTGGGAATATCTTTCAGTCCGTAAACTTCCTCTACGATTCCGCGCAGAACCTTCTGAGTTCCGAATACTTCGTGGCAGCAGCCAAATGCTTTAATCTCCGGGAATACATGATACAGAGTCTTTACGCACAGGCTCATGGGGTTGGTGTAGTTGATGACCCATGCCTTTGGAGCATAATCGCGGATCGCTTCTGCAATGGTGACATACATCGGGATGGTACGCAGTGCACGGATGATTCCGCCAGGGCCAGCTGTATCACCGACTGACTGCCAGATGCCAAGGCGCTCCGGCATATGAACATCCACTGCCATCTCATCAAAGGTACCCGGCAGAATGGAGATTACTACAAAGTCTGCGCCTGTCAGAGCTTCGCCAATGGTAGAGTAGGTCTTGTACTCCCATTTCCCAACTGCTTCTTCTCTGGCACTTACACGATTTCCGATAACTTCGTTGGCTTTTGCAGCCTCCTCATCGATATCATAGAGACGGATAGTACCGCTCATGGAAGGCTCCAGAGCTAAGTCCGTCATAAAAGTCCATGCCCATCCGCGGGAACCGCCGCCGATATAAGCAATCTGTACATCTGATACACGTCCATTTGCGTATTTCATAATAAATCTTCCTTTCTTTTTCTCTGTAGACATCTTTTATAAAATTGTGTATACTTTTTATACTTCATGTTTACCGTGTCCAAAGGCTTTCTGTAAAAAGCCGATGTTCTTCGGACATCCCCTTCACCACTCATCCAGGAGAAAAGAACGTATGCGCCAGGTTATTTACGATAAGGCAATGGATGGCATTACCATCAGCCGCATCATCCGAAACTATGAATTCAATATGCCCTTTAAACACACCCACGATGAATATGAGATCTATTATCTCATCCGCGGGGAGCGGAGCTATTTTATTGAAAACCGTCTCTACCATGTCCAGCCCGGCAGCCTGGTCTTTATCAACCGGAATGTCATTCACATGACCAGCCAGTATGGTGAAAATTACCATGAACGCATTGTTCTGGAGCTGAATGAAGAACCACTCTCTTCCATGCTGGCCTCCACAGGAGAACTCAGCCTTCCGGATTTTTTTCGTCTTCATCAGGGTATCATCCAGGTAAGCCCGGAAAATCAATCCTATATTCTTTCCCTGTTTGACGGCATTGCCGATGAACTTGCCACCCAGGATCCAGGCTTTCGGCTGATGGCGCTTGAAAAGCTCACCCGCCTTCTCGTCTTTTCCCTGCGGTACTTTCAGCGCAGCGAACCCGAACTTCTCTCAGATTCTCCCATTCACAGGCGGATCTCTGAAATCGCTGCCTACATCTGTGATCACTACGCAGATGCCGGCTCCTTAGAGCAGGTTGCCCAGCATTTTTACATGAGCAAAAGCTATTTAAGCCGGGTTTTCAAAGAATGCACCGGTTATACCGTCAACGAATACATCAATGTCAACCGCATCCAGCAGGCAAGAAAGATTCTCGCCGAGACCACGCTTCCGGTCTCGGACATTGCTTCCTCCCTTGGCTACGAGAGCGTGACGTATTTTGAGAAGGTGTTCCGCAAACACACGGAGACTTCCCCTCTCAAATACCGCCGCCAATACCTGAAAGATACCCAGGCACCGGCAGTCCGTCCTCAGTCTCACATTGGTGAGCAGTAACAGTCAAAGCTGTCAAAGTCTGCATAAAGGTGTTTTCCTGTCATATCGTGGCAGTACATACCAAAATGGGCGCCTGTAAAACCTCTGCAGTGTTCGTCTGTCAGAAGTTCGGTGTCCAGTCTGGCACCTGTATCCATAAAGTTCTCTCCGTCCAGGGAATACAGGCACCTCGCCGTCTCTCCATCCGTTTCGATACGCAGCCAGATCCGTTTCCCCTCAGGAAGGGGGATGGGGTCTATCTCATCTGTCACGGCCAGCCAGTCGCTTTTTACCACAGTCAGCATCTGTCTGCCGTCATCCTCCCGGATTTTTCCGAACAGATAGAAATTAGCCGCATCATACATGTAAGCCAGGCCTGCCAGCTGTTCCGGGCAGGCAGGATCAAATTCCATGCAGGTCTGTGCATATGCATGGTATTCGGTCTGTCTGACTGCCACCAGGCTTACATGATGCAGGGAATTCAAAGATTCCTGCCCATAAAGTCTCAGCCATCCGGGGCGCTCTGTGAAAGATATCTTGTCTCCCAGCGGAACTCTTGGAATGCTGTAGCGCACGCCAAGCTCGGGGCTGTCAAAATCATCTTTTCCAGACTCCGGGGCTGTAGGAAGCAGTGCTGCTTCCCCGCCCGATGGCCCTTCTGTTTCATTCTGAGCTATGCGGCCTCCACTTGTCAGCCGCAGCCAGCCTTCTTCATTCCAGTATACTTTCTGAATACCGGTTTCTCTGCCAAGCAGGCAGCGTTTTTTTCCTTTGGGCGGTCTGGCACACAGATGCACCAGATACCATTCTCCATCCGGCGTCTCCACCAGATCTCCGTGTCCGCATTTCTGCAGAAGTTCGGGATTGTCCTGATCCGAAGTTGCCATTGGATTTTCCGGGTCCACCTCGTAAGGTCCCCAGATGGATTTTGAACGTGCCATGGTCACACAGTGGCCATAACCGGTTCCCCCTTCTGCCACCAGGCAGTAATACCATTCTCCAATATGGTAAATGTGAGGTCCTTCTGTAAATCCGATCTTTGTCCCCCTGAATACATTGCGTACCTCACCAATGAGCTTCTGGCTTACCGGGTCATATTCCTGTACCAGGACACCTTTAAAGCCATTGCGCATATTTACCACATATTTCCGTCCGTCAGTATCATGAAGCATGGAAGGATCAAACCCGGTGCTGTTTAAATAAACCGGCTCTGACCACGGACCGTAAATGCTGTCCGCCCATACCACATAGTTGTGATTGTTATAATACCGTCCTTTTTTGGTCTTTACATCGGTAAAGACCAGATAAAACCGTTTTCCATCATAAGTAAGATCGGGAGCCCAGATTCCTCCGGAGGTCGGATCACCCAGCATGTCCAGCTGAGATACCCGGTTCAAAGGTGATGGGAGCTGTTCCCAGTTCACCAGATCTTTGGAATGCCACAGTCTGACACCCGGCCACCACTCAAAGGTCGAATTCACCAGATAATAATCTTCCCCCACCCGCACAATGCTGGGGTCCGGGCAAAAGCCCTTTAATATCGGATTCTGAATCATCCTGTTCCTCCTTACGCCGGAAACGGCGAAATGTTTTCAAATGTAACGTTCCAGTTTCCATCCTTTGGAAATCCCGGAAGCTCTTCCTGGCATCCTTCATATCCGGCTGCCATCATGGCTGCTGCCAGAAGCAGGGAGCCATTTCCCGGAAGATACAGCGGCAGATCCGTGCGCATCCTCTGGTAGTTGTTTCCGCTGGCCACATAGGAATTTTTCGGCGTATCCTTCAGCAGGATATCCACAGCTGCTCCCGGATCCCCCAGGCGCACATCCGTCATGGCCATCATGGCGAAATCCCATCCCCACATGGTAGTGAAATCCCAGCACTCCAAAACCTTGTCAAGGGTTGCCCGCATCACTTCCGGCTCAATCCGTTTTCCAGGAAGCAGTCCGAAGGCTGCGGTCATGGAAGGATGGTCTCTGTTGAAATCGGTAAACGTATCCGGGCAGGTTTCACATGCCAGATACAGTCCGTCTTTCTTTGGCGGAGGTGCCATCTTTTCTCCAATCTCCCGCCAGTTTTCGGAAGATTTTCCAAGCTTTTCTGCCCAGTCGGATGCGGTCTTCAAAATGAAGCTCCAGTATTCCAGCTCATAGGTGGGATTCTTGGTGGTACGCGGATCGTGTTCCTCCTGCGCCGGAATCAGCGGAGCAGGCAGATCGTAGCAACCTGTTTCTTCATTATAAGAAGCAAAATCGCACATAAACTCAGCAGTCTCTTTAATGACATCCCAGAATTTTTCCAGGAGGGCATCGTCTTTTGTACTGCCATATACCAAAGACAGCATCCAGATAATGTGAGGCTGCTGCCAGATCAGCAGAGTGGCAATTACCGAAGGACTGTCCACGCCGTCCCGGTCTACCATCTTCGGCCATCTGGCTCCCTTGTATCCGTTGCAGGCTGCATTTTCTCTGGCCTTGTCCAAATGCTCCAGGTACCAGTTCAAGCTGCCTTTCAGCATCTGGGATTCGTTCCAAAGAGCTGCCCATGCACAGTGCCAGGGGTACATCTCCAGATGGAACTTGCCGTACCAGCTGTTGCAGGTAAGTCCGGTTTCCTGAGGCGGTGCAGATCCTAAAGACTGCAATGCCAGCAGATACTGGGAAAGTACGATTCTGCGCTCCAGCTCTGCGGCTCTTGGATCCTTGGAGCCTTCCAGATCAATCATGCCACAGTCTTTCCAGAAAGCTTTCCATCTTGCACAGCTGTCTTCCTGAACCTGTGCAAAGGTCTTTTCTTTCGGAGTGGCTTCCCCTGAAAATCCAAGGGTCAGGCAGAGGCTTTCTTCTTTCCCGGAAATTTCCCAAGTATGGGCTTTTTTCTGCGTAATGGAAGCTGTTTCTTCCATATGAAGAAGAACCTGATAACTGTCCTTATCCAGTGTTCTTACAAAAGATACGCTGTGTCCGGAAATGCTTTCTGCCTTTGTGGTATGCCATCCATCATGGTCCCAGTCAGAAGCGGTGATGTCTTTGCTTCCATATGGAAATGCCAGCACCAGGGTCAGGCGGCCGTCTGCAAGTGCCTGACTCTTGATGGAAAATCCCAGTACATCTTCTTTTCCATCGCAGACAGTCTGTACTTCCACAGGAGTTTCTTCTATAGAAAAGCGGCTGCAAAGCACGCCTTCTGCCAGATTCAGCTCCTGATCAATCTCTTTTACCTGCTCTGGATGAATTTCCTGTCCTTTCCACCAAAATCCCAGCCTTGCCAGGTTCAAACGGTGGGGATTTTCTCGCAGCCAGTTGTAAATTTCTTCATTTCCCGGCTGCGGTTCGGAAGCATAGTATTTCGTTCCTTTGACACTCTCATAAGATGTTTTCTTCACATCTTCGGGACGGTACCACACATCCCGGTTTTCACCGGCAGGTGTGCTGTGCCATCCCCATTGGCTCATGGTACACAGAGGAACAAACTGTTCCTTCTGCTCCTGATAAAAAGTCTGAAGTCCGGTAACATCTGCTGTAAAAGCCAGCTCTCCATTTCCCACTGTCAGAGGGCTTTCCGGCTCCCATTTGGTGAGATGCGGATTGTTGCGTTTCAGCAGCCTTTTTCTGTCTATCATATCCTGTGTCTCTTTCTCCTAATACTTTTCTCTTTTCCTTCGTAAGGAGCATCAGCCCTTAACGCTTCCTGCGGTAACACCATCCATCAGGTATCTGTTGAAGAATAAGAACAGCAGGAATACCGGAATCAGAGACAGGGTTGACATTGCAAACATGGGTCCGAAGTTGGTTCCCTGTACATCGGCGAAGTTCTTGATGGCGTAGGAAACCGTGTACAGTCCCGGTTTTGTAAGGTAAAGCAGGGGGCCCATATAATCATCCCATACCCAGTAGAACTGAATAACGATGGTGGTGATAATAGACGGACCAAGCAGAGGAAGGATGACCTTTGAGAAGATCTGGTAGCGGTTGCAGCCATCAATCATAGCTGCTTCGTCCAGCTCTTTTGGAAGTCCTTTGATGAACTGCATCATCATGTAGATGAAGAACGGCACACCCAGGAATTTCGGCAGGATCATGGGAACGAAGGTTCCAACCAGTCCTAAGTTGTTCCAGATGATGTACTGCGGGATCATCAGAACCTGTCCAGGAAGAAGCATGGTCAGAATCATACAGGTAAACCAGAATTTTCTTCCTTTGAATTTTACTCTGGCCAGTGAATAGGAAACCATTGCAGAACTGATAACGGTTCCCAGTGTTGCCAGTACAGAGATAATGATTGAGTTTTTAAAATATGTAGCAAATGTATACTGTCCTGCACCTTTCCAGCCGTTGGTATAGTTCTCCCACACCCAGGTGGTCGGCAGGAACGGAGCATTTGCACCCAGGATCTCACTCTTGGTCTTAAAGGAACTTAAGATCATCCAGATTACCGGATAAATCATAATCAGACCGAAGATTACCACGAATGCATGGTATAAAATCGTTCTTGCATTTTTCTTTGCTTTCATTTTGCTGCCTCCTTAATTATTCATCACCGTCGCCGTAGAATACCCATGCCTTAGATGTCTTGAAGATAATACCAGTTACTGCTACCATGATCAGCAGGATAATCCAGGAAGCTGCACATGCATAGCCCATATGGCCATAAGAGAATCCTTCAGTAAAGATAAACAGGGAAACATACTCGGTTGCGTGGTTCGGACCACCCTGGGTAATGATCTGTGCCTGGGTGAAGGTCATGAAACCGGAAATCAGCTGCATCAGCAGGTTGAACAGAATGATGGGGGACAGGCACGGAAGGGTGATGCTGATAAATCTTTTAAATGCGCCTGCACCATCGATCTGTGCAGATTCATAATAATCGTTGGGGATCTGTTTTAATCCGGATGCGAAGATCAGCATGGAAGAACCAAACTGCCATGCGTTACACAATACCAGTGGCAGGAATGCCCAGGCAGTACTTCCGAAGAAGTTGAATCCAGTAGCACCCATTGCTTTGATAGCGCTTACAATCGGGCCACGGCTTCCAAAGAGCTGCTTCCAAACGAGTGCAACTGCTACAGAACCACCAATCAGAGACGGAATGTAGTAAACGGCACGGTACACACCCTGAAGCTTGGTCGGCTTTGTCAGCAGCATGGCAATCAGGAGTGCAAAGATCAGTTTCAGCGGAACACCGATGATAACGTACTGTAAGGTTACCAGAATGGAGTTTCCAAAGGTTTTGTCTTTAAACAGATTTAAAAAGTTTTCAAGTCCCACCAGCACTGCTTTTCCACCGATCTTGTAATCGCAGAAAGAGTAGTACAGGGAAAGAGCCATGGGCACCAGGGTTAAGAAGCAGAAACCGATGATGAACGGCAGTGCAAATACGTAGCCCACAGTGTTGTCATTGTTCAGAAATGTACTGAGCGTACTCTTCTTTTTTGGTTTCATTGTGACCTCCTCTAATGAAATGCGCCTTGAAGGTTTTCCTTCAAGGCGCGAATTTACAGACTCTTATTCAGAATCAGGATTCAGAAGACTGGAACTTTGCCCAGATTTCCTGCGCCTCTGCCCAGAATGCATCGGCTGCTTCCTGTGCGCTAGCATAGCTGCCGTTGTACAGGCCCTGGAAATATTCTTTCTTCAGTACATCGGAGATTTCCTCGTTTGCACTGGGCTCTGCTGGGCTGCTGTTTACTACATCCGGCATGGAACCGATCAGGTCGATCATGTCGTACACCTTAACGGTGGTAGCGTCGGTCAGTCCAGAGTCTTCTTTTAATGCTGCCAGAACGTCGCTGTTGATAGAAACACCACGTTCACAGTTCAGGATCTTGTTGGCCTCGATGCTGTTCTCAAAGTAGTTAATGAAGTTTGCCGCAATATCCTTTTTCTCAGAACCAGCGTAGATACTCAGCTGCTGAGAGGACCGAACTGCCATACCGGACTGTCCGTCTGCATGTACTCTCGGGATGGTAGCAAGTTCAAGTTCAATACCGTTCTCAGCTGCTGCATTGCTCAGAGCCTGGAACTGGTTGGAAGAAAGCATTACGATTGCTGCATCGCCGTATGCGATCCAGTCTGCTTCGATGTTGGTACCGATTTCGTTCTGAATACCGTAGTCACCGATGCATCCTTCCTTCATCAGAGTATTGATCAGATCCATGATGTAAGCGATTGGCTCTGTGTTTCCTTCGAATGCGAAATCAGATCCGTCCATTGCGTAGAAGTTGTAGCCTTCCTGCCACTGAGTAATAGTACTGTAAACCAGAGAGTTCAGCTCCATGGTAGTGATTGCCGGGTTGCCGGTCTGCTCTGTGATGGTACGGCAGGCTGCTGCAAAATCATCCCATGTCCAGTTTTCTGTCGGGTAAGCAACTCCGCATTCATCAAAGATTGCCGGGTTGTAAGCGAAGCATCTTGCGTTTGTACCATTGGAAATACCGGTAATCTCGCCATCGGCCTGGTTGGTTGTGGTAGCCAGCATTGCCTCGGAGATTGCGCTGGTATCAATGGTGCCGTCCTCTACATAAGAATTCAGCGGCTCGATGGTATCATAATAGGTAGCCCAGTTGTTTCCCATCTGGAATACATCCGGAAGTTCTCCACCTGCCATCTTTGCCTGGAACTGTGTCCAGTAGCTGGTACCATCGGAATACTCGTACTCAATCTTCAGACCGGTCAGTTCTTCGTATTTCTCGATAACTTCGATGGTTTTCTGATGACGTGTATCAGATCCCCACCACATAAAGCTGATGGTCTCACCGGAGTAATCCGGGTACTGATAATTCGGGTCGTTTACATTGTTTGTAGCTTCGCCTGTTCCCTCAGCTGCTTCTGTAGCTGCTTCTGTAGCTGCCTCGGTCTCGCTGCCTGTCTCGGTCTCTGTTGCCAGAACCGGCATTGCCATTGTGGTGGCCATAGCGGCTGCCATCAGCACTGCGATCAATTTTCTTTTCATGAAAGCGTCCTCCTTTTGCTTTCCATCGACATTGTGGAAATCCTTTCTTTTTTGTGGTATTTGTAAGGGCTTTCCGTCATTTTGCCGATGTCACTTTGTTTTTCTTGATGTAACTACTCTAGCACTCTTCCAAACGAATGTCAATATTCATTCATTTTTTTCATAATATCGGATAAAATTCCATGTTTTTCAAACTATATTTACTTCCTCCGTTTTTCAGTTTTTGTGCATATTTTACAATTTTGCCTTTTGATTTTCTACATATTAATTTTTTACATGGAATGTCCGTTTTTGTTGTTTTCATTTGTGCGATTTTTCTACATCGTTTCTCTTCCTGCTATTTTTCTATGTGCGCTTTGACGCACGGTGTTTTGAAGTGGCAATTCGTGGATTCCCGGTGCGTGTCGCTGAGGATTCTGATAAGCAGATTTTTAGCAGTTTTGCGTCAGCGAATCTTAAGAATGCCTGCCCGGAGCGTTTGTTTGAGCGGAGCGAGTTTGCGCAGAGGGCGGATAAGGCATTCGAAAGGAG
>CAJMON010000091.1 GCA_905214955.1 uncultured bacterium | reverse complement strand
GTCAAGCGGTTAAGACATCGCCCTTTCACGGCGGTAACACGAGTTCGATTCTCGTCGGAGTCACTTGACAAAATGCATAATCTTATGTATAATGTCATATCATATAGTAAGTTGTATGGCGACATAGCCAAGTGGTAAGGCGTGGGTCTGCAACACCCTGATCACCAGTTCAAATCTGGTTGTCGCCTCTAAGATCTCTGAATCATTTCAGAGATCTTTTTTATTGCCAAGCAACGGCCGGGACGTTATAATACAGGTAAATGATCAAATCAGATCATAGATAGCAATTGGGACAGGGGAAAGGAAGCAGAAACATGGCAATTTTATACGATCAAAAGCAAAAATTATTTACACTTCTTACAGAACATACCATGTATCAGATGAAAGTGGACGACTGCCAGGTACTGCTGCATACGTATTATGGCAAACGGACACAGGTATGTGATTATTCGTACCGCATTACCTATGCAGACCATGGATTTTCAGGAGTTCCGTATGAAAAAGGAAACCACAGAGGATATTCTCTGGATATTTTACCGCAGGAATATCCATCTTATGGCGGCGGAGATTACCGGGAAAGCGCTTTAAAGCTGCGTTTCACAAACGGTGCACAGGCCTGTGAACTGCGGTATGCAGGATATGAAATTTTACCGGGGAAATATCAGATTCCAGGACTTCCGGCAGTGTATGACACAGAACCGGGAGCAGATCAGGAAGGAAAGGCAGCAGATGGGCTGAACGCAGAGACGCTGGCTGTTTATTTAAAAGATCAGACAGGCCAGGTGCAGGTACGTCTTTTGTATGGAGTGCTGGAAGAACTGGATATGATTACCAGAGCGGCGGAGATCAAAAACATTGGAACAGAGCCGCTGTTTTTGGAGCGGGCATTCAGCATGAGCATGGATTTCCAACATATGGATCTGGAGGCAGTATCGTTTCATGGACGCCATGCAAAAGAGCGGACCCTTCAGAGAAAACCGGTGGACTATGGCACCCAGGTGTATGGAAGCACCAGAGGGGCATCCAGCCACCAGATGAATCCGTTTTTGATTTTGTGCAGTCCGGATGCGGAAGAAGAAAGAGGTTACTGTTACGGTTTTTCCTTCCTTTACAGCGGAAACTTTTACGGAGCAGTGCAAAAAGACCAGATGGACAGTGTCCGGGCCGTGCTGGGGATTCATCCGGATGATTTCTGCTGGAAGCTGATGCCGGAGGAAAGCTTTCATACGCCGGAGGCGGCCATGGTATTTTCCGAAAAAGGATTTGGAACGCTCTCCCGAAGATATCACAAAGCTTACCGGCATCATCTGTGCCGGGGCAGATGGAAAACAGCCAGAAGACCGATTCTGCTAAACAGCTGGGAAGGCGTGTACTTCGACTTCAATGGTGAAAAACTGGCAACTATGGCAAAAGAAGCCGCAGATCTTGGTATCGAACTTTTTGTCATGGATGACGGCTGGTTTGGTAAGCGGGACGATGATAACAGTGGTTTGGGTGACTGGATCGTAAATGAAAAGAAACTGGGCTGTTCATTGGGAGAACTTTCCAGGCAGATCCATGGGTTTGGAATGAAATTTGGAATCTGGTTTGAACCGGAATGCGTTTCCGAGGACAGTGATCTGTACCGGGCGCATCCGGACTGGGCAGTAAAAGTTCCGGGCAAACCGCCGGTGCGTTCCAGAAATCAGCTGATACTGGACTTTTCCAGAAAGGAAGTACGGACATTTATTTTTGAAGAAATGTGCCAGGTTCTGGATGGCGCACAGATTGATTATGTGAAATGGGATTTCAACCGGAGTATTTCCGACTGGTATAGCGCTGCAAGACCCGCAGACAGACAGGGAGAGACGGCTCACCGGTACATATTAGGGCTTTACGAGGTGCTGGAAGCATTGAGAAAACGGTATCCGGATCTTTTAATCGAAGGATGCAGCGGCGGTGGTGGCCGATTTGATGCGGGAATGCTGTATTACACCCCTCAAATCTGGTGCAGCGATGATACCGATGCGGTGGAGCGTCTCTCCATCCAGTATGGCACATCCTTTGGCTATTCCATCAGCACCATGGGAGCGCATGTGTCCAAGTGTCCCAATGAGCAGACAGGCCGGTATACGCCCTTTGAGACCAGAGCGGTGACTGCTATGGCAGGCACCTTTGGATACGAGCTGGATGTCAATAAAATGACGGAGGAAGATAAAAAGGCTGTCAGAGAACAGATCGGGCGTTTTAAAGAGCATTACCGCCTGATTCAGGACGGAGAGTATTACCGTCTGACAGATCCAGAAAACAATAAAGGATTCCACGCCTGGGAATTTGTTTCCGAAGACAAAACAGAAGCCCTGATTTGTGGCGTGGCATTAAAAATTCTGCCTAATGGGCCAGGGTATCTGGTATTTCCAAAAGGTCTGGATGCCGGAAAACAGTATCGGATCCATGATCAGATCCTGCCGGGAGACGCTTTGATGGAAGCAGGTATTCCAGTCCCCGAGATTCGGGAAGAATATGGAAGCGCGTGGATATATTTCCAGGCAGTTTGATAACAGTGGTATATGGAAAGAATTGGAGTTGAAAATACAGCAAACAACAAATGAAAGGGGAAATCAAACATGAGAGTATTATACAGAGATCCGTCAGATGAGACACTGGCAGCAGCAGAGGTGACAGGAACCACCTATTATCCGGAGGAAGAGGTTCTTCAGTTTACCGGAGACAACGATTTTGGTGTAAGAGTGGACCAGAGCACAGCAGAGAAGCTTGTGCGCAGCCTGTACCTGGAAGGCCGGGTGGATGTGACTGCTTACGAATCCTGCAACATCGAAATGGAATTTGATGAGGACGAAGAGGAAGATGAAGATGAGGAAGACTTTGGAGACACCATCGAGGATCTTCTGAATCAGGAAGATGAAGGCGGTTTTCGCCTGCCCCACCTGATTGCCTTCCCCAAAGACAAGAAATAAAAAAGAAAATGAGACGAAAAAATGCTGACATCTCTTGCGTTTATTTTTCTGGCAGGGCTTGGAATGGCTGCCCTGTGTCAGAAACTGAAACTCCCAAGGATTGTGGGAATGCTGTTTACGGGAATCCTGCTGGGCCCCAGTGTATTGAATGTACTGGATGATTCCATTTTGGGCATATCAGCGGATTTAAGAAAAATGGCACTGATTATCATTCTGATAAAAGCCGGACTTTCTCTGAATCTGGCGGATTTAAAGAAAGTGGGAAGACCGGCTGTGATGATATCTTTCGTACCCGCAAGCTTTGAAATTCTGGGATTTTTTCTGCTGGCACCGTATATTCTTGGGATCACATGGATCGAAGCGGCAGTAATGGGAGCCGTCCTTGGAGCTGTTTCTCCGGCAGTAGTGATTCCACGAATGGTGCAGCTGCTGGAAAGCGGATATGGAACGAAAAAAAGCATTCCACAGATGATTTTAGCGGGGGCATCCTGCGATGACATCTTCGTGATTGTACTGTTTTCCACCTTTGTAAGTATGGCCCAGGGAGGAAGTGCCCATGTGTCGGATTTTATCAATATTCCCGTGTCCATTCTCCTGGGAATCGTTGTGGGAGCGGCAGCTGGATACGGACTTTCCTGGTTCTTTGAAACGGCTTATGCAAACAAACATTGTGTGAGAAACAGCATGAAAGTCCTGATTGTTTTGGGCGTGTCCTTTCTGTTGATTGCGCTGGAAGACTGGATAAAAGCCTTAAGCTGTGGATTGGTGTCCATGTCCGGCCTTCTGGCCGTGGTGGGCATGGCCTGCGTGCTGAAATTAAAATGCACAGAATTTGTTTCCAAACGGCTGTCTGAAAAATTTGGCAAGCTGTGGCTGGCAGCGGAAGTGCTGCTGTTTGTGCTGGTAGGAGCAGCGGTGGATATCCGCTGTACATTGGAAGCAGGCGGTGCAGCTCTGCTGATGATTGCGGCTGCGCTGACATTTCGGGCAGTGGGCGTGTGTCTCTGCCTGCTGGGAACCAACCTGAATAGAAAGGAAAAAATATTCTGCGTCATTGCCTACCTGCCAAAGGCAACGGTGCAGGCTGCCATCGGTTCTGTGCCCATGGCACTGGGCCTGCCCTGCGGTCCTTTGGTACTGTCCGTGGCAGTGCTGGCAATCTTGATTACAGCGCCTCTTGGAGCCATTGGAATGGACGTGGGATACAAAAAGCTGCTTTCCAAAGAGTGAGGAACATTGGAAAGAAGCCAGGTTCATGATATACTGTCTGTGCAGGAAAAAATAACAACGCAGGCAGGAGGAAAAGCGATGAGAAACATGAAAGTTTTAATGGTAAACGGAAGTGCCCACCAGAAGGGAAATACCTTCCTTTCTCTGGAAGAAGTGGGAAAAGCGCTGAAAGAAGAAGGCATTGACTACGAAATTTTTCAGCTGGGGGGCGGCCCCATCCGGGATTGCATCGGATGTGGCCAGTGCAGCGAAAAAGGCTGTGTGTTCGCTGATGACAAGGTCAATGAATTTGTGGCAAAAGCCAAAGAAGCTGATGGATTTGTGTTCGGAACGCCAGTGTATTATGCACATCCAAGCGGACGAGTCCTTTCTTTCCTGGACAGAGTTTTTTACAGCAGCGGCCGGTCCATGGCTTTTAAGCCGGGGGCATCGGTGGCTGTGGCAAGAAGGGGCGGAACAACGGCGTCCTTTGATGTGATGAACAAATATTTCGGCATCAGCCAGATGCCGGTGGCAGGCTCTACGTACTGGAACCTGGTTCATGGATGTACACCGGGAGAAGCGGCTATGGATGAAGAAGGCCTGCAGACCATGCGGAACTTAGGACGCAACATGGCGTGGATGTTAAAATGTCTGGAAGCCGGCAAAGAGCAGGGCATTTCCCTTCCGAAGACAGAGCGGGGAAACCAGACAAACTTTATCCGATGAACAGCCGGATTGACCGTGAGGATATGCTGCTCCTCACCAGAAGAATGAATCTTTCCAGAACATCCATAGACCGGATTGCAGGCTGCTATGTGGATGGGGACGGAGAATTTGACGGCAGCTTCAACACCAGTTTTCTGAAGCTTTCCCAGGCGGAACGCAGAGAACATCTGGAAATTGCAAAAAGCATTCCATTTGCCGAGACCAATGTGAATTTGAAAAAATATACCTTTGGTGCAAATGCGGAAAAGCCGGGAAGCGTGTGGCGGCTCCTCATGGCATTAAAGGAATGCGGACTGAAAAATGATGCGTTGATGGATACGTTTTATGATCTTGTGATGGAAACCTGCCATCCGGGAAAAGAATATGCGGTACTTATGTTTCACGACCGGTACGATATTCCGAAAAAAGGGACAGATAAAGAGCGTCTTGGAGAATCAGAAGAAATGTTTGAATATCTGATCTGCGCGGTCTGTCCCCTGAAAGGGGAATATGAACCTGGAAGACCGGAATGGGGATTTCTCTTTCCGGCCTTTACGGAACAGTGCGCAGATTTAAATCATGTGCAGTTTTATCAGGCAGATACACAGAAAACTCAGACTGCATTTTTAAAAAGGCTTCTGGGAGTCTAAAGAGAATCAGCCGGTGATCACGTTCAGCCGGTCCTTTGCGGCTTCGATGGAGATTTCATCAAAAAATCCCAGGATTTCTCCATCCGTATGGACGCATAAGGGCTGGCTGGTCTGGATCACAGCGCGGGTGCAGGGAAGGATATGGACGCCCTTTTTCCCTACATGGTTTCCAGAAAATGCCAGTGGAAGAATTTTTAAAATCCGGCGGCGGTTCATCTGCTCAGCTACACAGATGTGAAAATTTTCTTCTTCCGGGCGGAGGGCCGGAGCGAACCAAAAGCCGCCTCCCTCGTAAGGAAGATTCATGACAGCGGCAAAAAAGGCGTTGTCAAAAGAAAAAACTTCTCCAGTATCCAGAGTGATTTTCATGGGATAAAGTTTCATGGAAACCAGCAGACGGAAAGCGGTGGTGAGATACACCAGCTTTCCGATATGGAAGAAATTCAAAAACTGTTTCATGCCGGAGCGGTAAGCGCCATTGCAGACATCCGCGTCGAAGCCAATGCCGGAGCTGATGATAAATTTGTGGGAATGGTTTTCCGCCTGGACAATACCCACTTTCAGATGACAGATGTGCGATGGCGACAAAATGATGTCCAGCGCCTTGGCAGGGTCCCGTTCCAGAGAAAGCCCGCGGACAAAATCATTTCCGGAACCGGTGGGAATGCATCCAAGGGTCAGATGTTCCCAGCGGGCAAGCCCGTCTAAAAATTCATCAATGGTGCCGTCTCCGCCGACAATGACGGCGGTGCAGGGCTGTGAAACGCAGGAGATGCGCTGGGCCAATGTGCGTGCCTGTCCACGTTCTCGAAGAAGAAAACCTTTGTAAGAAATGTTTCGGCTTTTTAGGGTCTCCTCCAGGGAGGCCCATATTTTTTTTCCACGGCCGCCTCCGGAAACCGGATTTATAATAAAATAATAATGCAAGATTTATGCCCCCTGTTTTTTTCGAAATTCCGCCGGACTCATTCCGGTGTATTTTTTAAACTTCTTATGAAAATAGTCTACATTTTTATATCCACCCGTTCAGAAATTTCATATACCCGGCAGTTATCTTCTAAAAAAAGCGCTTTGGAATGCTCAATACGTACCCGGTCCAGGTAAGAATTAAAATTTTCTCCCACATTTTTGGTGAAAATCTTTTCAAGGTAAGAACTGTTGCAGTCAAACAGCGGCGTAATTAAAGGCTGCGCAGATAATTGTCACTGACACTGATGGAGACCACGGCAAACTTTTTGGAACGGATTGGAGGAATCCTGTAAAACAAGGTCAGCTCCTGATGCTCCTGTTTGTGGAGATCTAGCCGCGTATTGCTGAATAATTTCTGAATCCATCGGTTCATAAAAATCAAATTCTTTCTGAAAAATATTATAAAAGAAAAGGTACTTTTTGGCTACTGGAAAATGTTTGGAACCGTCTAAAAAGTATCGTAATGCATATGGAAATTTAAGGGTTTTTTTCCGAAAGTTCTTCCGGTATAATATGATTTACAGGGAAGTATGAGAAGGAACAGCACATGACTTATAAGGAGGATTTACACCATGAAATTCGGAAATGGCTGCTGGCTTCAGCAGGAAGGAATTGAGTGTTTTGCAGCTCAGGAGGCATATTTTATCACAAAAAAAGAAAAGGAAGTTTCTTTCTGTGTACCAACGCACCACATTGTTTACAGAGGAGATACACTGGGAGGAGTCAATCTGACAGTGAAAATTTCTTCACCGGCTCCGGAAGTTTTGCGGGTGCAGACGTTCCATTATATGGGAGTGCAGAAAAAGGCACCGGAGTTTGAACTGAATCTGGAACCTCAGACTTTGCGGACAGAAGAGGATGAAGGGCAGATCAGTATTTTCAGCGGAAATTTTGGCGTGAAAATCACAAAAAATCCATGGTCTATGACCTTTTTGCGAAATGGAAAGACGGTGACAAAGAGTGTCGGAAGAGATCAGGCTTACATGCGCAAAGACTGGACAGGTCTGGCCTATGAGAAAGATCCGGAAGGAAAGGCCTATATGCGCCAGCAGCTGGGGCTTTCGGTGGGAGAACAGGTTTATGGTCTTGGAGAGCGTTTTTCTGCTTTTACAAAGAACGGGCAGTCGGTGGATATCTGGAATGAAGACGGGGGTACCAGTACAGAGCAGTCTTATAAGAACATCCCGTTTTATCTGACAAACAAAGGGTACGGCGTCTTTGTCAACCATCCAGGAAAAGTGTCCTTTGAGGTAGCCACAGAGCAGGTGGCAAAGGTAGAATTTTCTGTTCCCGGAGAGGAGCTGGATTACTTTATCATCAATGGTCCCTCCATGAAAGAGGTTCTGAAGCGCTATACCGATCTCACCGGAAAACCGGCGCTTCCGGCACCATGGACATTTGGACTCTGGCTTTCCACTTCGTTTACTACCAATTATGATGAAAAGACGGTTATGAGTTTTATTGATGGAATGTTGGAACGGGGCATTCCGCTGAGAGTCTTTCATTTTGACTGTTTCTGGATGAAAGAATTCCATTGGACCGATCTGGTGTGGGATGAGCGGGTATTTCCGGATCCGGAAGGTATGTTAAAACGGATCAAAGAAAAAGGATTGAATATCTGCGTCTGGATCAATCCCTATATTGGCCAGGAATCGGTGATGTTTGAGGAAGGAAAAGAAAAAGGCTATTTCCTGAAACGGGAAAATGGCGACGTATGGCAGTGGGATATGTGGCAGCCGGGTATGGCACTGGTAGATTTTACGAATCCGGAAGCCTGCCGCTGGTTTAAGGACAAACTGGCTGTGCTGTTGGATAGGGGAGTAGACTGCTTTAAAACGGACTTTGGAGAGAGAATTCCCACAAATGCGGTTTATTATGATGGATCTGACCCGGTTAAGATGCACAATTATTATACCTACTTATATAATCAGGCAGTGTATGAAGTGCTGGAAGAAAAACGGGGTAAAGGAGAAGCGGTGCTGTTTGCCCGTTCTGCAACTGTAGGCGGACAGAAATTCCCGGTACACTGGGGCGGCGACTGCTGGTCTGACTATGAATCCATGGAACAGAGCCTGCGGGGAGGCCTTTCCTTAACCATGTCCGGATTTGGCTACTGGAGCCACGACATTGGCGGATTTGAGCAGACTTCTACCCCGGATGTTTACAAGAGATGGGCTGCGTTTGGACTGTTTTCTTCCCACTCCAGACTTCATGGAAGCACTTCTTACCGTGTGCCCTGGGCTTATGATGAAGAAGCAGTGGATGTGGTGCGGTTTTTCACCCGCTTAAAAGCAAAGCTGATGCCGTATCTGTATCGGAATGCCATCGAGACTTCCAGAACCGGTGTACCCGTAATGCGTAGCATGGTGTTGGAATATACGGAAGATAAAAACTGTACCTTCCTGGACAAACAGTATTTCTTCGGAGATTCTATGCTGGCAGCGCCCATTTTTAATGAAGAGAGCCGGGCGGAATTTTATCTGCCAAAGGGAATCTGGACCCATTTCCTTACGGGAAAAGTGTATGAGGGCGGCCAGTGGTATGAAGAGCCCTGCGGTTATCTGTCCATTCCTGTTTTTGTGAAAGAAAACAGCATCATTGCAGTGGGTGGCTGTGAGGAACGGCCGGATTATAACTATACAGAAGGATTGACTTTGCAGGTCTATGAGCTGCAGGAGGGAACACCGGCAGAAACAGTGGTTTACCGCATGGATACCAGCGTGGGCGTCCGGGCTTTGGTAGAAAAGAAAGATGGAAAGATCCGCATTCATGCAGAAGGGGAACACGAACTTCAGGTGCGTCTGGTGAATGTCCAGACAGAAGCGTATCCGGAAGCCGTGGCAGACGGAAAGGATACGGTACTGCGTATTGTGCCTGGCCAGGATGTGGAAGTAAGCCTGAAATGAGGAAAGATATGAAGGAAAAAAGATAGAAAAGCTGCTGAAAAAACTGACTCTGGAAGAAAAGATTGGTATGATCCATGGAGACGGGCTGTTTCGGACAAAAGGGGTGGAGAGACTTGGAATTCCGCCTCTTCATATGTCGGACGATCCCATGGGAGTCCGGAATGAATTTCCAGACGCAAGCTGGGATGCTGGTAGGAAATACGGATGACTTTGTCACGTATCTTCCAGGCAATAATCGTTTTCAGGGAGAGCACTGCTGTGAAAGTACGCTTTTATTAAATCAGATTCTGTGGGAAGAATGGGAGTATGACGGAGTGGTGATTTCCGATTGGGGCGCTGTCCATGATACGGGGAAAGCAGCACTTAGCGGTCTGGATGTTGAAATATCTGTCACCTTTGATTTTGAGATGTAAAGGGGCTTGCTGTATTTATTGAAGGGGTGCAGGGGAGTTTCAGATGGGGATTCTGGGTTGAGGGGACGCGAGGGAGTTTCAGATGGGGGATTCTGGTTGAAGGGGCGCGCGGGAGTTTCAGATGGGGATTCTGGGTTGAGGGGACGCGAGGGAGTTTTAGATGGGGGATTCTGGTTGAAGGGGCGCGCGGGAGTTTCAGGTGGGAGATTCTGGTTGAAGGGGCGCGAGGCAGTGCCAGCCGGAGTGCTTCTGCTGTTTCGAAGTCCTCGCTGCTTTTTGTAAGGGCCGAAAAATCTGCGCGAAGTTTGGAACTGCCTGCCGCAACTCGCATTGGAATATACGTGAAACTGGAAGCGTGTCAAGCTCGGACAGGCGGCATCCAGTTCCAGCGCAGCTTTCCCGGTACCTTCCAAGCAGCGGGCCTTCTGCAAATGCAGAACACTCCTGGCTGGCACACCCCGCGCCCCATGGCACATCATTCCCAGCGGGAAGTGTTGAAGAATTGCTGCAAATTTTTTGCTCCTTAAAGCAGCGGGTTTTCTGCAAATGCAGAACACTCTTAGCTGTAGCTCCCAGCGCTTCGCCATACATGATCCCTCCCCTCAAACGATGGGCTTGGCAGGAGTTTTTGAGTTTGCAAAAAACAGCTGGCAGGAGGCGGAAAGCAGATCCACTCTGAGCATCGCCGGACATCCGCAGGGAGCCCGGTGCCTG
>CAJMON010000090.1 GCA_905214955.1 uncultured bacterium | reverse complement strand
CGTACAAAAGTATAGCATAAATATACAGGCCAGGAAAGAAAAAGATCAGAAAATCTGGCTTTTTCAGACATTTTTTCTCTTTGGATGAATCCAGTCTGTTTTGAAAAGGTAAAACAGAAAGACGATGGAACTTAAAGCCCAGGTCAGAGGATAGGCCCAGAAGATCACGCGGATGGATGGAATCATCCGTACAGTGATGGTAATGTAGGTAACACGGATGATGCACCAGCAGACCATCATGACAAACATGGGCACGGCGGATTTTCCTGCACCCCGCAGAATGCCTGCCGCACAGTGGGAGAATGCCAGCAGAAAGTAAAAAGGGGCGATGGTTCTCGCCTGGGCAACGCCGCAGCGGATGACGTCAGGATCCCGGTTAAAAGCAGCAATGAGAACCGGCATGAGAATATAAAGGGCAACACCGACCAGTTCGGCTAAGATAATCGAACAGACGGCGCCGAAGATGCCGCCTTTTTTTACACGGTCATAGTTTCCTGCCCCCAGATTCTGGCTGGTAAAAGTGGTCATGGAAAGAGCAAAACAGGTAACAGGCAGGAAAACGAATCCTTCAATTTTGGAATAGGATCCGCAGCCCGCCATGGCAATTTTTCCAAATGCATTGATATTGGACTGGACAACCACGTTGGCAAGTGCGATGATAGAATTCTGAACACCAGCCGGCAGACCATTGGCAATGATCTGTTTTAACATGGGCAGATCTAGCCGGATTTTTTTTAGAGAGACCCGATATTCTTCCGGACTTTTTAAAAGCTGAACCAGGCAGAGAAGGGCACTTAAAGCCTGAGAGAGAACCGTTGCCAGGGCAGCAGCACCTACGCCCATGTGGAAGAGGGCAACAAACAGAAGGTCCAGGATCACATTGGTGACGGAGGAGATGATCAGGTAATACAGAGGATGCTTAGAATCCCCCACCGCCTGAAGAATGCCCACAAAAATGTTGTACATGACAAAGAACAGGGAACCAGAAAAGTAAATTTGAAAATAGATTTTAGAGTTTGGAAAAACTTCCGCAGGGGTTCCCATGAGGAGTAGGATCTGAGGAGCCAGGAGTACACCGAGAATGCCAAGAAGGATGCCTGCTGCCAGGCCAAAGGCAATGGTGGTGTGGATGGAATCCTGGAGATGTTCTATGTCACGGGCACCGAAATAACGGGCGATGACTACACCAGCACCGACTGCCATGCCATTGAAGAAGCCCACCATGAGAAAGATCAGGTTTCCGGAGGAACTGACAGCTGCCAGGGCGTTGCTGCCAAGAAAGTTTCCAACAATCAGGGAATCGGCCATGTTGTACAGCTGCTGAAAAAGGTTTCCAAGAAAAAGGGGGATGGCAAAGGCGACGATCCGTTTCCAGATGGGGCCGTCCGTCATCAGAGTGTTAGAAGAATGAGAAGACATAAGAACTCCGATCTGCCGTAAAGGCGTAATATCATATAATCATATAAGATGAGGCCGCTTTCTGGCGGCGTGTCTTACTATATTGTACATAATGTGCGGGGAAACGTCAACCATGTCAGCAGGGGAGAGAATAGCAGGGTGCATCCAGGAGGCGCTGTTCTGTGAGAAACCGTCTGTCCCATACCTGCGTGTCTTTCTACCCGTTTCGTGTGCCTATTTGCTGCCAGCCGCAGGCGAGTTGCCGCGGCTGGCGGAAGATGGATGCGCGGTTCGAGCAGAAAACGCAGTGTGTCACGGGAATCTTCTGTTTTGGGCCGCGGTGTATAATATTTAGAAGAATCGAAGAGAAGGAGAAGAATTTATGATTATCCGATACCCCAGTTTTTACAAAAACTTTCACTGCACGGCATCTGCCTGTCCGGACACCTGCTGTGCGGGCTGGAATATCCACATTGACTGGAAAAGCTTAGAGAACTACCAGTCTCAGAAAGGTCCTTTTGGCAGAAAATTAAGAAAAGAAATCAATGCCAAAACCAGCTGCTTTAAAATGGAAAGCCGCCGATGCCGGATGCTCACCGAAGAAGGTTTATGCACCATCCAGCAGAATCTGGGGGAAGCCAGCTTATGCCAGACCTGCCGCATTTACCCAAGACATATGGAAGCCTATCCAGGCTTCAGAGAATATATGCTGATGCTTTCCTGTCCGGAAGCGGCCAGGATGATGCTGACCAGAAAAGAGCCGATGATTTTCCGGGAAAAGCACGTGCAAGAATGGGAGAAAACTCCAAGGGGGCATTTGCAGGAAAAACATCTGAAAGAAAAAGAAAGTCAGAAATGCTGGCAGCTGTCAGAAGTTCCGGAAATCCAGGAGACATTGGAAGACGCAGCCAGGGAAGAGGGGGAGCTTCTGGAAGCTCTGTGCCGGGTGCGGAAAACCGTGGAAGCTTTTCTGACAGACCGGGCGGAATTGCCGGAACAGCGTATAAGCATGGTTCTGGCTTTGTGCCATGATGTGCAGAACCAGATAGGAAAATATGAGACCGAAAAAATCGAAGAAGTCTGCGAAAAATTTGAAAAAGGCAGAAAACGGCTGAAAAAACAGATCACAGAAGATATGGCTGGAAATCAGATGGGAAACATGCAACAGGAAACCAGGAAGGAGCTTCGAACAGGATATCTGCAGCTTCTTGATGCATGGGAACCGGTGACAGATACCTGGCCTGATTTTTATGAAGAATATCTGGAAAAACTGGAACAGACAGAAGAGAAGACGTATCAGCAGGAGAGGAAAGCTTTTGAAAAACAGTGGAGAGAAAATTTCCAGGAGGCTGCGGAACAGCTCTTGATGTGTTTCCAGTTTACCTATCTGCTGGGAGCCTGCTACGATCGGAATCTGTGGGGAAAAGCAGTTCTCACAGCATACAGTTATCTTATCATCAAAGAACTCTGCTTTGGAATCTATCTGGACGGAGGCACCTGCCAGATGACGGATTTGATTGAAACTACACACCTGTATTCCAGAGCATGTGAGCATTCCGACCGAAATCTGGAAATCTTGGAAGAACTGTTCAAAGACCGAACTTTGTTTTCCATGGAGCGCCTGCTGTATGCTCTTGGAGAGGATTAAAGAAAAAAACTGCCCTGGAAATTCATGTTTAACAAATTTCCAGGGCAGTTATTTCTGTATGATTTATTTTGCAGCAGTTACAGAAGTGATGTGGGGATTGACACCCTCATACCAGTACAGGAAACCTTCCATGTCGATCTTGTCGCCGATCTGAAGAGCTTCTACTGCTTTGTATACATCAGAATCTTTGTCGCACAGATAAGATTCTACAGTAAAGGTATAGGTCTCACCGTTTAAGGAAACGTTGAAATACAGGTCATCTCCCTCAGAACCGGAACCATCGTAGTTGTACAGGAACGGAACATCATTTCCATCGCTGTCCTGTCCAGCAGCTTCTACAGTCATGCCTTTGAAAGCAACGAACTGGTTCTGATGCTCGATCAGTTCCTCTTTTCCAAGCAGATCAGTAACATCAAAGACAGGGGCAATGTATTCGCCGTCTTCAATTTCAAAAGAAGCATCGGTGATTTCTACTTCACCAGACCACTCAGATTTGTAACCGGTTACTTTCACTTTGGTTCCCGGAACGAGTTTGTTATAATCTTCTTCAGAGCAGGCAGCATTATAAATGAAATAAGCGCCTTCTTTGTCCTGGGTATACAGGGTTGCTTTGTCTTCCCACCAGGACTGTTTTGCCTGTACATAGGCCTCTATAACGACCTCAGAATCCAGCTCTGCATCCACATATTCGTCATAAGTCATAACGCCTTCGGATTTCACATCCGGTTCTTCAGTAGATGCCTCGGAGGCTGCTTCTGTGGTTTCAGTTTCAGAAGCGGCTTCTGTGGAACTTTCTGCAAATGCAGCAGTGGAAAATGCAAGTGTCAGTGACAGTGTCAGAGCAAAAACAAGATTTCTTTTCATAAGTGTTCTCCTCTTTTCATTTCTTTTTCTTGATAAGGGATGGTCAATTGCTCTCTTTTATTATACTCAGAATTTCCTGAAAATCAATGCCTGTTTCAATTTTCTTTTACAGACATGCATACAGGTGTCTTTACAGTAAACTCAACGGGGAGTTTTCCGGCGTTTCCGCAGGGTATCTGCGAAAAGATACAGTCCGATCAGCACCCAGACAACGGCCAGGGAAACGAGCAGGGCTACAGAAGCGCCTGGCAGGGGACCAAGATCTTTCTTTCCGGAGGAGGACACTTCAATCTGGTCTAAACGGTACAGGGAGGAAACATTGGCGTAAAGTTCCTGAATAAAGGAATCGTCCACCGTCTTTTTCCGGCGGATGGCCTTGACAGTATCCTCAATCAGCTGTCCGGCAGCGTCACGCAGGGAAGCAGAACCATTGAATACAGGTGTTACAAAGGTGTCGTCGGTGTGGTCTAAAAGCATTTTGGAGGCCTGGATTTTCACATCGTAGTAGGTGCTGTTGTCTTCTCCGGCACGGGATAAATAATCCTGATATTCTGCAGAGTCCTGGGCTTTGGAAGTCACAGGAATGTAGCCTTCTGTTTCAGAATAAGCAATCTGTACATCATTGGAAAGAAGGTACTGGGCAAAGAGCCAAGAGGCAAGCACCTGCTGGGGATCTTCTTTATTGAACACACAAAGAGACGGCCCCTGGGAAATCATTTCCGGATGGGAAGGATTATACTGGGGAACAGTCATCACCTGAGTTTCAAAATCTATCAGAGCATCGGCACTGATATCGGACAGCGGCGCATGGGTGCCCATCCAGGTGGCTCCGGCAGTGGAGTCAATAGCAAAAACACACTGGCCGGCATTGAGAAAGTTTGCAGGATAGCCGGACACTTTGAAAGTGGAAAATGCACCGGATTTTACATGCTCTGCCACCTGGGACAAAATGGAAGAAGTCGTGTCATTAAACAGGAGAATCTCACCGGAATCAGTGGAATATCCGGCGTCCTGCTGACGGAGCATCTGGATCATCATGTTGTCAGAGGATTTGTAAATAAAAGGAATAAGCACATCCTGTCCGTTTAAGGCAAAAGTACCGTCCGCATTTTTGGCAGTGGCGGCTTCGGATACTTCCCAGATAAAATCCCAGGTCAGTGTTTCCGGAAGGGTGTATCCAAGGGCTTCCACGTACGTTTTGTTGACGTAGCAGGCTTCCGTAGAACGCATAAAGGGAAGAGCATAGCAGTGGCCGGAGAAAGAACATTCCTCCAGAAATTCCGGGATAATTTCATCCACGGTGGGAGAGGAGAAGGAAAGTGCACTCCCCCCAAGGCCGTACCGGGGATCCGTAAGAAGATCGTCTAGGGGAACCACCGTATTTTCACCGGTTAAGTAGGTGGCAATGTGGTCCGGGTAGGTGATGCACACATCCGGTGTGGTTCCGGTAGCCAGGTTGGTGATGACGTCGTTGTAAATTTTCCCATAATCTGTATAAAGTTTCAGATTCACCGTAATGTTGGGATACAGCGCTTCAAAATCGGCAATGGCCTTTTTGTAAATATCGGTCTGAGTCTTGTTGGTATCGTTTTTGGCCCAGAAAGTCACCTCGTAGGATTTGGAAGTGTCAAAGGTATCAGGAAGGGCAAAGGTGGTGCGCTCGGCAGTGCCGTGGCAGCCCGTACACAGGCAGAGAATGGATGCGCCTGCAAGGGCAAGAGCCCACGCTTTTCTGAAAAGATGTTTCATCCTTTGAGACCTCCTCTCGAAACGCCTGCCATGACTTTTTTCCGGAATATCAGAAACAAAATGACAAGAGGCAGGGAAATAACCACAACGGCGGCCATCATGGCAGGAATGTTTTCACGGCCGAAACCGTTTTCACGGATTTCCTGAATACCGTTGGAGACCAGATAATAATTGGGATCATCGGTAATCAGCCTGGGCCATACGTAGGCATTCCAGCATTCAATGACTTTTAAAATGACAACTGTGACAATGGTGGGACGGCAGATGGGAATCAGCACCTTAAACAGGTATTTCAAATCGGAAGTGCCGTCCACCTTGGCAGCCCGGTAGAGTTCATCAGGGACCTGCTCAAAATTTTCTTTCAGCAGGTAAATATAAAATACGGAAGTCACAGAAGGCAGGATCAGACCGGTGAAGGTATTGCGCAGGTTTAAATTGGTGATGGTGACAAAGTTGGTGATGACTACCAGTTCATTGGGAATCATCATTAGGGAAAGAAACAGGGTGAACATCAGATTTTTCCCCCGAAAAGCAAGCCTGGCAAAGGCAAAGGCTGCCAGTACAATGACAATCATCATCAGGGCAGTGGTAATGGTGGTAAAAACCACGGTGTTTAACAGATACCGGCCAAGTGGAACAGCCGTAAAAGCATCCGCATAATTTTCCAGGGTGGGAGAAGCGGTAAAGAAGGCGGGGATATGCTCTGCATTGTAGGAGCCGTAGCTTTTTAAGGAGGTGAGCACCATCCAGTAAAAAGGAAACAGGACAATACCGGCCCAGATAATCAGAAGAACGTAGATCAGGCCTTTCCACAAGCACTCACCAAATGCGGAAGTCTTTGTAAAATTTTTT
This sequence comes from uncultured bacterium, assembly GCA_905214955.1. Lineage (GTDB taxonomy): Bacteria > Bacillota > Clostridia > Lachnospirales > Lachnospiraceae > Limivivens. The sequence continues at coordinate 4,148 of CAJMON010000090.1, read as the reverse complement.
GAATCGGTTTGTTTTTCCATAATGCATCCTTTAACAGTAAGAAGTTTTTGAATCAGGAATAGTAAACGTGTCTGCGGCGCACCAGCAGGTTGATGCAGGTGATGGTCAAAACAATGCAGAACAAAAGAATGGCTGCGGCAGACGCATAGGAAGGATAGCCGCCGCTGTCTCCGTAAAGCATGTCGTAGACGTAGCCAACAATGGTGTTCATTCCGGCGGCATTTAAGTTGGTGCCAAACAGAGCCACGGCATCGCTGTATGCCTTGAAAGCGCCGATAAATCCAGTGATTACCAGGTAAAAGAGCATAGGTGAAATCATAGGCAGCGTGATTTTGTAAAAAATCCGGAAACGGGAAGTGCCGTCTACCCGGGCAGCGTTGTAATACGTCCGGTCCACAGAGGCCAGAGCGCTGGTAAGGATCAGAATCTTAAAGGGCATAACGATCCAGATGGTATAGAAACATAAGACAAACATCTTTGCCCAGTAGGGGCCGTCAATAAAGTCCACAGGCCCTTTTCCAAACCAGCCGATGACCAGATTCACTAGTCCGTCTGTGTAGGGAGTCTTTTTAAACAGGATCATAAATACCAGCCCGACAGCCAGAGTATTGGTCACATAAGGCAGAAAATAGACGGTCTGAAACAGGCTGCGAAGGGGCTTGATGGAGCTTAAGGCGGTGGAGATTACAAGGGCCAGTCCGGTGGAGAGAGGCACGGTAATGATGACCAGCAGAAAGGTATTTTTCAGCGCCTGGAGAAAATACGGGTCGTGAAGCACGTAGCTGTAGTTATAAAGTCCTGTGCCGTAAGAAGTTTGGGAGGCAGAGTTATAGCCCTCTTCAAAGGAGTAAATAAAGACATCAATGAGAGGGTAGACCATAAAAGCGCCCAGAAACAGGATGGCAGGAAGCAGGTACAGCCAGCCTTTCAAATTTCGTTTATCCATGATGGGAAAGCTCCTTTCAGTGCTGGATATCCGGGTCTAAGCGTACTTCGGTCTCTTTGTGGAAGAGAAAGACTTTTCCAGGTTTTAAAGAAAAACGGACGGAAGAAGCCGAAACATCTACCGGACTTTCTGCGGTAATAATAGAACGGATGGAAGGAGTGGTACAGGCAGGATGGGAAGAAACCACGCTGATATCCCGGCCCATGACTTCCACGCCGTTTAAATGGCAGGAGAGAGGACCGTCTTTGGAGAGAACAAATCCTTCGGGACGAATGGCAGCCCATACCGGCTGATCGGCAATGCCAGGCACATCCAGAACCGGTATATGGTCCAGAAAAAGTTTTTGATGCTTCACTTCACCGGAGAAGACATTGATGGGAGGGGAGCCAAGAAATTTTGCCACAAACAGGTTGGCCGGGTGGTCATACACGTCCTGTGGTTTTCCAATCTGCTGTACCACGCCATGGTTCATCACCACAATCAGATCCGAAATGCTCATGGCTTCTTCCTGGTCATGGGTGACAAAAACAGTAGTAATGCCGGTGGCTTTCTGGATACGGCGGATTTCTTCACGGGTGGCAAGACGCAGTCTGGCGTCCAGGTTGGAAAGAGGTTCGTCCAGAAGAAGAACCTGGGGCATTTTCACCAGGGCTCTGGCAATGGCCACGCGCTGCTGCTGGCCGCCGGAAAGCTCACCGGGCTTGCGGTTCATAAGTTCTTCAATCTGTACCAGTCTGGCAGCTTCATTTACACGTCCTTCCAGCTGGCTTTTGGAAAGTTTTTCTTTCCCTTTCAGATTTTCCAGAGGAAAACGGATATTCTGGCGGACGGTAAGATGAGGATAGAGGGCATAGTTCTGGAACACCATGCCAACGCCCCGCTTTTCCGGTGGAAGCCTGGTCACATCCTGTTCACCGAAAAAGATCTGGCCGCAGGAAGGAGACAGAAGGCCGCAGATCATATTTAAGGTAGTGCTTTTTCCACAGCCGGAAGGGCCTAAAAGTCCAACCAGCTGTCCGTCAGGAAGTTCAAAGGAAAAATGGTCTACAGCTGTGACTTCTTCCTGTGATTTTCTTCCCCTGGCGGGAAATGTTTTGGTAAGGTCTTTGAGTACAATTTTCATGATTTATAAAATCCTTTCAATAGAGGGTTATGCAAAGGGAAGCATGATGGGGTTCCGGTTTCGGAAAATGGTATAGTAGCGGAAACCGGCATTTTGTAAAATGCTGCCAACTTTGGAAAAATCAAAAGCCAGATGCTCCGGAGCGTGGGCATCACTGCCAATAGTGATGAGCTCCCCGCCTTTTTCCCGATAGCGGCGCAGAATGTCTTCGTGGGGATTGGAATGTCCGAGCCCATATTTAAAGCCTGCAGTATTAAGTTCCAGGGCAGTCTGTTTTTCAATCAGCATGTCCAGAATGGGCTCCAGAAGGTCTGCATAAGCCTCGTAGGTGTAATGGGCATTCTTGGAAGGACCGTAGCGGACCACGTAATCTAAGTGGCCGTAAGCATCCATTTCCCCAAAGGCCTGGAGATTTTCCAGAACCGATTCAAAATACCGGCGGTAACAGGCAGCCTCGTCTTTTCCTTCATAATAAAAAGGGTAATAAGGATCTTCTCCGTCGATAAGATGGGAAGAGCCGATTACATAGTCAAAAGGCCAGGAGGCCAGATAGGTGTGATGGGAAGCAGCCAGATGAGGCTCCAGTCCCAGTTCAATGCCGAAACGCAGATCCATCTGGCCGGAAAAAAGATCTTTCAGGCGTAAGAATTCCTGGTAATAGGTACCGGTGTCTACCTCAAAATCGTGATTGGGGTCATTCGGAAAATCCCGGTCCATATGTTCCGTAAAGCACATGGAGGAGAGGCCGAGGCTGATGCCGCGGCGGATCATTTCCTCCATGGGAGCGTCCGAATCGGCGGAAAAAGAAGAATGAATATGGGAATCTGCGATCAAAACAGCACCTCCTGGTATAAAAATAATGATGCTATATAATGATATTGGAGTCGAAAGATGCCCGACGAAGTGCTTCGTGCTGCGCACTTACGCAATTCTGCCAGCCATTCGCATACCATGGGGGCCATGCCCCACTTTATGCGATTAACTTTTTCACCCTGGCATGGAGTAATATAAAAATTATGATGCCTTACGAATTGCTCCGTGCTGTGCACTTACGCAATTCTGCCAGCCATTCGCATATCATGGGGCCCCTGCCCCACTTTATGCTCATGTCTGGGCGGGTTCCAAAGTCAGATGTCCCCATTCGTGCAAGCACGAGGGGCCACGGACTTTTTCACCCTGGCATCATAATAATAAAAAAAATATAAAAAGTCTATAGCAGTGGCAAAAAAAGTAATTTATAGCTTGAATTTTTAGGTCAAATTAGGTAAAATACAAATAGGTTGTTGTTTCTTTAACGAAGAAAAGTGAGAAACGCAATGGAAAATACATGTATTTACATGCACTAATTTAGGAGGAATTTAATCATGGCAGTAAAAGTAGCAATCAATGGTTTCGGACGTATCGGCCGTCTGGCATTCAGACAGATGTTTGGAGCAGAGGGATATGAAGTAGTAGCAATCAACGATCTGACTTCCCCGAAGATGCTGGCTCACTTATTAAAATATGACTCTTCTCAGGGTAAATATGCGCTGGCAGACACTGTTTCCGCAGGCGAGGATTCCATCACCGTTGATGGCAAGACCATCAAGATCTATGCATTCCCGGATGCAAACAACTGCCCGTGGGGCGAGCTGGGAGTAGACGTAGTTCTGGAGTGCTCCGGCTTCTACACCTCCAAAGCAAAAGCTCAGGCTCATATCAATGCAGGTGCTCGCAAAGTTGTTATTTCCGCTCCGGCTGGAAATGATCTGCCGACCATCGTTTACAATGTAAACCATGAGACTCTGAAACCGGAAGATCAGATCATCTCTGCAGCTTCCTGTACCACCAACTGCCTGGCACCGATGGCTAAAGCTCTGAACGAACTGGCACCGATCAAATCTGGTATCATGGTTACCATCCATGCTTACACCGGTGATCAGATGATCCTGGACGGCCCGCAGAGAAAAGGCGATCTGAGAAGATCCCGTGCAGGCGCTGTAAACATCGTTCCGAACAGCACTGGTGCTGCTAAAGCAATCGGACTGGTTATTCCGGAACTGAACGGCAAACTGATCGGTTCTGCACAGCGTGTACCGA
>CAJMON010000089.1 GCA_905214955.1 uncultured bacterium | reverse complement strand
CATAAAGCCATAAAACCACTCCTGTGCAAGCACATCGTGGTTTCAGGCTTTTGACTCTGGTGTTATCATATCATGAAGCGTTTTTTTTTGCAAGCCGCTGCCTCTTTTACTGAATCGGCTCAAAATCAGCGGCTCCGTGCTTACAAAGCGGGCAGATGAAATCTTCCGGAAGTTCTTCTCCTTCATAGATATAGCCGCATACTTTGCAGACAAATCCTTTCTTTCCTTCCGTTTCCGGTTTTGGTTTTACCTGTTTCTGATAATAGGTATAGCTCATGGTCTCCTGATCACTCATGACTCTGGATTCCGTCACACTGCAGATAAACATGCCGTGGGTGCCAAGGTCTACGTACTGTTCCACTTTTAAGGAAAGGAACGCATTGATGTATTTATCCAGGAAAACCAGTCCGTTATCAGAACGGCACACCTTCTGCCCGGCAAATTTATCCACACTTCTTCCTGTCTGAAATCCAAACTGCTGGAATACAGAAAACGGTGCATCAATGGACAGGCAGTTGACATTTAAAATTCCTGTCTGTTTAATCACATGATGGGAATAATTCATCTTGTTAATGTTGACTGCCACACGGTTGGGGCTGTCTGTCAGCTGAGTCACCGTATTTACAATCAGACCGTTATCCTTCTTTCCGTCAGAAGAAGTCACCACATACAGGCCGTATCCGATGCGGAATAAGGCTGTCAGATCATGTTTATCTGCCAGCGCATCATTCTGTGCAATGTATTCTTTGCAAAGTTCTGATGCCATAGCTTCCAGTTCTTCCCTGTTTTCTTTTTTTACTGCGGACATGATCTTTACCGTGGTATCCAGCCAATTTATTTTTTTGCATCCCGCCAGCAGCTGTTTCATCACTTTCGCTGCCAGAGGTGCCCAGGAACCATTTTCAATCAATCCCACGGTCCGGTTCTGGAAATTATGTTCTGCCAGACGGGTCAGAAAATCATGCATAAACGGGTAAATTCCAGCATTATACGTGGTCGTTGCCAGCACCAGTTTGCTGTAACGGAAGGCATCTGCCACTGCTTTGGACATATCATCCCTTGCCAGATCATAAATCACAACCTTCGGACATCCTTTGTTTTTCAGTTTTTCTTCCAGAATTTCCACAGCTGCTTTTGTGTGGCCGTACACAGACGTATAGGCAATCACAATGCCTTCTTCTTCCGGTGTATAAGAAGACCAGGTATCATACAGGCTGATATAGTGTCCCAGATTTTCCGTAAGAACCGGGCCGTGCAGCGGACAGATCTTCTCAATTTCCAGGCTGGCTGCCACTTTCAGCAGATTCTGCACCTGGGCGCCATATTTTCCCACAATCCCGATAAAATATCTTCTGGACTCATCATCCCAGTCTTCTTCCACATCCAGTGCGCCAAATTTTCCAAATCCATCTGCAGAAAACAGGACTTTTTCCGTGCTGTCATAAGTAACCATGACTTCCGGCCAGTGCACCATGGGGGCATATACAAAGGTCAGCTGATGTTTTCCAAGGCTTAATGTTCCACCGTTTGCAATCTCCAGCCTCTTTCCTTCCAGATCCAGTTCAAAAAAATTCTGAATCATGGCAAATGCCTTTGGGGTAGCAGCTACCGTAGTATCCGGATAAACTTTCAGAAAATTGGCAATGTTTGCCGCATGATCCGGCTCCATGTGCTGGACAATGAGATAATCCGGCTTTCTTCCATCCAGAATCTGCTCCAGATTATCCAGCCATTCGTGGGTAAAACCGGCATCTACCGTATCCATCACGGCTGTTTTTTCATCCAGAATAACGTAAGAATTATAGGACATTCCATTGGGCACCGGATACTGTCCTTCAAACAGATCCACCTTGTGGTCGTTGACTCCTGCATATTTGATCGTATCCGTAATCTTCATCTGTCTTCCTCCGTTTTCTTTTTTATTTAATTATACACGATTTTTCCGCTTTTTTCTGTTGCAGATGCCACAAAACAGATCTATACTATAAGAAAAATGCATTCCTGGAGGCATCAGAGATGGAAAAAATCACTCTTTTTACCAACATTCTGCCGGAAGAGCAGGAAGCCATGCGTGTCTGTATGCAGGCAAGGGAGCTTACTTTTTCCGCCCACGAAATTCTCATGGAGTATTCCTGTTCCATGAAAAAAATCGGGCTGATTCTGGAAGGAGAAGCCCTGCTCTACTGCTGCGATGCAGACGGCACCGAATACATTCTGGATGAACTTTCTCCAGACAGTGTCTTTGGCGAGCCTTTTCTTCTCTCCAGCAATTCCCAGCATTATTATGTCCAGGCCCAAACCTCCGTGCGGGTTCTCTTTATCGATTATCAGCATGTGATCAAACGCTGTACCAATGCCTGTTCCTTTCACAGCCAGATGGTCAGCAATTTGTTCCAGCTGACTGCTCAGAAAGCCCAGCTGCAGACCAGCCGTATTTATCTGCTGTCCCGCTCTTCCATCCGAAAAAAATTAATGGCTTATCTCCATGAGCGCTCTGCTGCCCTTCACAGCAGCCGCATCACGGTTCCCATGTCTTACACATCTCTTGCCCAGTATCTGTGTGTGGACCGAAGTGCCATGATGCGGGAGTTAAAAAGTCTGGAGCAGCAGAAACTCATCAAAAAAAGCGGACGCACCATCTGGCTTCTGCCGTGATGCATCCGCATACCCTGTCTGTTTTTTTCTGGATTAGTCCAGAATAATCAACGCCATAAACACCAGATCCGTGTCTCCTGTGTTTTCCAGGCCATGGCCTTTTCCGTCCGGAGTAAAGGTGATATCTCCTGCTTTCACCGGGCAGGACGTTCCGTTATCATTGTAGACACCCTCTCCTTTCAGGATGTAGTAGGTCTCACTTTCGTTGTGATGGATGTGGTATCCAAGGGAACATCCCGGCTCCAGAGTCACCTGGGAATACATTCTGCATTTTCCGTTTAACTCCTTTTCTCCCAGGATTCGTTTGATGAGTACGTGGCCCTTTCCACCGGCCATATTTTCCACTCTCTCAGTCTTTGCTTCCAGCATATCAAAATCCTCCTTATGTGTTCAGATATTCTCCATCATATACCTTCTTTTCAAAAACTTCCAGCTTTATTTTTCTTCTCTTCCCGCCGTAAGAAATTCCCTCAAATTCTGGAACATCCGCTGTTTTACCTCTCGGGGGCTTTCCTTCCATGTATCTGCCATGGCATCCCGGTTTTCTTTTAAAGTCCGGGATAAGGCAGAAAGCTCTATTTCTTCCACGCCCATTGCCCAGGCAATGGCTGAAACACCATCGGTTTCCACAAAGAGCCTGTCTTTTGGGATTTCTTTTAACATTTTACAGTACAGATTCCACTTTTCCCGCTGTTCTTCTGTGTTCCATGCGGTAGGTATCCCCTTTTCCCCCTGAAGGCAGAGCCTTCTTAACGCTCCAAAATCCGGCCCTATAGTAAAAAAGTATCCCTTTCCCAGATACTCTTCCAGATCGCTTTCCGTTCCGGAATACCAATGAATGCACACTGGCTGTGAAAAGCCTTCCAGCATTCTGGCAATCTCCCGTTCCATTCCTTTTGTATGAAGAAGCACGGGTTTGTGAAGTTCTTCTGCGATTTCCAGCTGTCTGGCAAAAACACTCCTCTGCACGGATTCCGGCACCTGGCACCATACATTGTCCATGCCGATCTCCCCGATAAAATCACAGGCACAGTAAGCCTCCATTTCATGCTCCGGCAGATGCTGACCGGCATACCAGGGATGAATGCCAAAACTCGCCAAAATTTCCGGCCGTTCCTGAAATTTCTGCACAAATTTCCATTCCTGGGGTGTTCCTGTACTGATGCAGGAAGCAATCCCTTCTGTTTTTCGAAGAGCAAGCTCCTCTTTCGCTTTTGTTTCTTCCGAAAGAGAAACCAGATGGGTGTGCATGTCCAGCACCTCCATCTGGCCAATGACTTCAAGACGCTCTTTCAGATCTGTTTCTCTTTTCTCTGATTTCATACCGTCTGATCTCATTTCTTTTCTTTGATAATGCGGTGAATCTTTGCCCGCAGGCTGCCCTGCTCATACAGCCATTCTCTGGATCGGCTGGGTTCCTTTATAGAAATTTCTTCCCGGATGCCTTCTCCCGGCGCCCCCAAAATCAGAATCCGATCTGACAGATAAATAGCTTCGTCTGTATCATGGGTAACCAAAAGAATGGTCTTTTTCAGGTTCTGGCACAGCTGCGCCAGCCAGTCCTGCATATCGCTTCGGGTAATCACATCCAGGGCTCCAAAAGGTTCATCCAAAAGATAAATGCCTGCCTCACAAAGAGTGGTTCGAAGGAAGGCTGCTCTCTGGCGCATTCCTCCGGAAAGCTCATCCGGATATTTCTTTTCGCATCCGGCAAGGCCGAAACGCTCCATCTGCTCCAGAGCCTGTTTCTTTGCCGCCTCTTTGTTGTGATGGATTTCCCCGTACAGGCACACATTGTCCAGAATGGTTTTCCAGGGAAACAACAGATCATTCTGCGGCATATAAGCAAACTGGCTGCTGATTCCGGAAGACTTTTTTCCGTCAATGAGAACCTCTCCGCTCTCTGCCTGGCGGATGCCTGCCAGCACATTTAACAGAGTGGATTTTCCGCAGCCGGACGGCCCCAGAATACTGACGAACTCTCCGTCTTTCACGGAAAAAGACAGATCTTTCAGGATTTTTTTGTCCTCATAAGAAAAATTCAGTTTTTCTACATCCAGTCTCATGTCTTCCCTTTCATCCGCTTCTTTGATTTTTCTTTATTCCGGCAGGAACTCATTGGTGTAGCATTCTGCTGCCGCAAGATCCTTGTCGATGACGCCGTACTCTTTTAAGAATGCAGTGTAGTTATCCCACACTTCGTCTTTCATCTCGCCCCAGCGCTCATTGCCTTCCATGTATTTATCAGCTAAGTATTCCTGGGATTTTTTCAGCATTTCCACATCATAATTCTCTGCATGGGAAGACAGGATCTCGGCTGCCGCATCCGGATCAGCGATGGCATCTTCATATCCTTTTCTGGTAGCGCTTAAAAATGCGGAAACCATTTCCGGATCAGACTCCAGAACAGCATCGCTGGTGATCACAACCGGTGTATAGTAGTCCAGGCGCTCATCCAGCTTTCTTAATTCCATATAGTTCAGCTCACAGCCATTCATGGCAGCGATGATGTTGTCCCATCCTTCAAAGAACCACATCACATCACAGCTCTTTCCAAGAGCCTCAAAACCGCTTCCGTCAGAGATCACCATATTCAGCTTGGAAAAATCTGCTCCTGCCTGTGTCATGCAGGCTTCCAGGACTGCGGATTCTCCAGGACCGCCCCATCCAGCATAGGTCTTTCCTTCAAAATCAGCCGGAGACTCGATGCCGCTGTCTGCCAGACTTACAAATCCGGATGTATTGTGCTGAATCAGGGTGGCAACTGCCTTGATTGGCAGGGGATCTGCAGAAGTCAGGGCAATGGTCACATCTTCCTGATAGCTGATGCCGAAGGTTCCTTTCTGCTGCGCAATCAGGGTCGCAGTAGCGCCGTCTGTTGGCTCAATGATCTCCACATCCAGGCCTTCCTCCTCATAATAGCCTTTATCCAGAGCTACATACATACCTGTGTGGTTGGTGTTTGGCACATAATCCAAAATCACAGTGACTTTCTTTAAACCATCTTTTGTTTCCTCTGCCTGTGCGCCAAGTGCCATTCCCATCATCGCTGCGGATACCATCACCGCTGCAGCTGCCATTTTCCATGTCTTTTTCATAATCTTCCTCCTTGGTTAATTTTTCATTTATATACAACCCTTGCGGGCGTATGTTCCCGTTTAGTTTCTTCTACGCTTTGACGGCAGAACTGCATAGCCGAACAGCTTCACAGCTCCATTCATCAGAAGGCTTAATAAAATAATCATCAATACGCAGGCAAACACCTTATCCAGCATATAGCCATTTTTTGCCCGAATCAGGTAATAGCCAAGACCACTCTGGGAGGCAATCCACTCCCCTACCACGGCGCCGCTGATGCTGTAGGTGGCCGCTACTTTCAATCCGGAAATCAGGGAGATCATGGCTGACGGAAGTTTGACCATGCGGTACAGCTGCAGTTTGGAACCTCCATAGGTGCGCACCAGATTTAAGTAGCCCTCTTCCATCTCCCCTAAGCCATCGCTGAAGCTTACCACAATGGGGAAAAAACACATCAGCACAACCGTCAGAATCTTGGGTGCATATCCAAATCCCATATAAATAATGAAAATCGGTGCCAGGACAATCACCGGTACCGTCTGTGTTACCACCAGAATGGGATAGATGCAGCGGCGCACCAGCGGCAGTGCATCCATAAGAATTCCGATCAGCACTCCTACCACAAAGGAGATGCCCATGCCCACAAAAGCTTCCATAATGGTAATGCCTGCATGGCCTGCCAGCACCGGAAATTCTGTCACAAAGGTTTTTAACATATCACTGGGCGCTGGAAGCACGTACAGCGGAATCTGGGCAATCTGCACCACCGCTTCCCAGAAAACTAACAGAACCGCTACCACCAGCACCGGCGCTGCCTGAAACAATTTCTTTTTCATGTGTTTCATGTGTGTTCCTCTCTTTTCTTCGTAAGTAAACTGACATGCCGCCTAACGGCGGTACCACGATACATGAAAGTCTGCTGCTGCACACCTTTAGCGCTCCCACAGCTGCCGTCCAGGACTTTCATAGTAAAAAGGAAGCGCTGATATCAGAAGAATACCAGCGCAAAACATCTTTTACAACTTCCATATTTTCCTGCTTCAGCATTATCTGTATCAGGTTCAAAGGGTCAAAACCGTACGGCTTACTCTCAGGCTCAGCGCCTCCCCGTTTTCTTACCGAAGTCAGTATAGCACTTCTTTTCTTTGGATGCAAGTACAGATACTCTTTGCCAAAAGAAAAGCTGCGCAGATGGGTTTTCCCATTCACACAGCTTTCGCATTTCTATTTCAGCAGTTTCTCCACTTTTGAAGAAAGAATGACTTCCGCTGCAGTTATTTTGCCAGCACTGCAGACACGGTAATTTCTTTTTCTTCGGATGCAAGATCAAAGGCACCGCTGTCTTCCACCGTCATGTGAACCTCATACAGGGTATCTGCATCCAGGTTTTCCGGAACCGTGCCGTCTTCTGCCTGAATATGCCACAGTTCTTCTGAAACTTCCTGCAGGGTACCGTCTGCACCGTATGCATACAGACCAAAATCCCCCGGCGCGCCGGAAATTCCATTCATCCGCATGGCTACGGTGGTGTTTGGATGGACATTTTCCACGGTAACGGTATTTAACCAGCCTGTCACACTTCCCTGTCCGCCGTCTGCTTCAAAGGTTTCCTGCTTCAGCACATTCCGGTGCGCTTCGTCTAAATTGACTTTTCGGTAAGGCATTTCCGGCAGGTACACAAAACGGTCCTGAAGCCGCAGCAGTTCCAGATAGCCCGTTGGGCAGTACAGGGCATTTCCGCTGTTTCCCGCATACATGCCGATGGCCATATTGTTGTAGCCCGGTTTATTGGAAACATCCATGGTAAACACTGTTTCACCGGTTTCAAAATCCAGGATAATGTACTGCCACATGCCGGTTTCCAGATTCTGGACATATCCGTACACGTATCCTGTGGCTGTGGAAAGTTTCATCATGGACGTATCGGATAAATCCGTCCGACACCAGATGCTTCGCATTTCATATCCATTTTCCGTCTTTACCGTATCCACACGCTCCACGCCTGGCATAATCATCTGATTTCCTTTACTCAACCAGTTTACATCATAAATATTAGCATAGCTCTGGATGGAAGAATCACTGTCTGCATTTCCAAGGGCCGCGCTTCCGGCGCCAAACCAGTTGCACACAATGGTGCTTACGGTTCCTGCTCCGTTGTCGTATACGATGGCTGAATTTTCCACAGATACCTGTACTTCCTCTGGAAATTCATCCAATACTGGGAAGCTCGTCACCACTTCACCGCTCTTCATATCCACTGCCAGAAGATTTACTGGATTCTGGTTGTCGGTAAACATCACCAAATCTTTTGTCAGAGACGGGGAACAGCCGCTGCCCCATGCAAGGCCGCCTCCTGTGGTTTCATCTCCTTCGCTGCTTTCTTTGGCACCGACACTCTCGTAAGGAGTCTCCCACACTTTCTTTACGCCATTCTCTGCCTGGAACAGATAGCAGTTCTGGTTGGTAAGAATCACAGCTCCGTCTTTGGAAGCTGCAATACCGTTTTCAGCTCCTTCTCCCGGTGTCAGTTCATATACAAACACCGCCTTGGATAAGTCCACTTCTTCTCCATTTAAAATTCCGTCAATGGCTTCTCTGGAAATGTAGCCTGCTGCTCCCTGCTGTTTCCGGTCTGGATAAATTCGGAAGCCTCCGGTTGCAAACCACAGATTGCCTTCATAATCAAATACCACGGACAGCAGATTCTGATCCAGTGTCTTTCCAAGGGCTGCCTCTGCAACGGCTTTGATGTCAATATCCAACACTTTTTCAAACTCCGGAAGGACATTTCCTTCTTCATCCGTTGCTTTTAACATCAGCACGTGGTTGTTGCTGGTGGGGCACACCAGACGGTTGCTTTCATCCACAAAGGAATAGGAGCTCTGGATCACGTATCCTCCGCCGTCATGCTGTGTCGGAGAAAAATACCCTTCTGTAGCAGTCTCTTCGGCATCAATATCCCGGATGGCAAGGCCGCCAAGCAGGGGCACCACTGCATGACCGTAGCTGTCAAAAAAGATAGCCGGAGACGCATTGGCATTTGTTTTCTCATAAGAAACATTGATTTCTGAGTAAATGCCCACCGGCAGTATCTCATCTGTGCTGTCTGTATTGTAGCAGTCGTGATGGATATTGGCATCACTGTCTGCCATATAGGGATTTTTTTCAACCACTTTTCCCGTCAGGGCTTTGATCGGCAATGATCCTGCCGTTTCTGCGGATACCCTTCCTTCGCTGCTGCCCCACATGGAGACACAGGCTGCCATTGTCACTGCGAGAATTAACGCTCTCTTTTTCATACTTTTTTCCTCCGTATTGTTTTCATTTTTTTCTGTCTTTTGTTTCACGTACTCCGATACGTGCAAACCAGGCTTCCAGTCCTTCCCGGATTTTTTTCTCCTCTGCAGGCTCCATGAAAAAATACTCCACCCGCAGCCGGAATGCATGAAGGGAAAAATCCAGATCACTGCACCAGATCAGAACACATCCCGGACGCAGGGAACGGAGATGTTCTGCTGCATTGAGTCCGTCCACTCCCGGCAATATCAAAAATGCTGCTGCAGGTGCTGCCTTTTGTAATTTCTTAAAAAAAGCTCCTGCTCTTCATACACTTCTACCAGCGGAAACAGGTTTCTTTCCGTACAGCATTTTCGAATAATGTCTGCGTACTTTTTGCCCTCCTGCTTTTCTCTGGCCAGTACCACAATTTCATACACAGAATTTCTCCTTTCCTTCTCCTCATCTCTTCGTGTTTCTGTCCCCATTATAAAAAAACCGGAAGATTTTTCAATGCTTCTGGCACGAAACGCTCCAAAATGGCACGAATGGACAGTCAGCGCCATGGTTTCCCGCCGTCAGCTTACCGCTGACCTGTTCGAATATGAAAATGGCGAAATCTTTCTTGCAGCTGCAAAGGAGCGTCCTTTTACTGCTGCGTTTTTGGATATTTATATGAACGGCACCGATGGTATGGAAACAGCCCGCGTCCTGCGTCAGACCGATACCGACTGTCTGTTGATTTTTACTACCACTTCCACAGACCACGCCCTGGAAGGATTTCAGGTTCGTGCCCTGCATTATCTGGTAAAATCTTATACGGAAGGGGAAATTTCCAGCCTGATGGATGAAATCCTCTCCCGGATTCCGGATTCTGGAAAATATCTGGACATCAAAGTCAACGGAAGCAGTTTTTCCAGAGCTATGAATGCAGTGCTGATCCAACACCTGCACCTTGCCGAAACCAGTCCCTGGTTCCGCATCCAGGCCGGTATTTTCTACAACCTGGTCTGCCTGCTTTTTGGTCTGCCTGCTTTTTGCCCTGGCCGCCTGGTATCCGGCTTCTCACGCCGCCCGTACTCTGGTCATGGATGAAAATTTCGCGCAGACCTGGTACATTTTCTGGATACTGCCTCTGATTTTTATTGGTCTGAACCTGTTTATGGTACCAAAATACAGCAATACCCTGTATACTGGACGGGTACTCCAGGGATATTTTGTCATCAGCCTGTGCTTCTGCTGATTCTGCTCCTTTTTTACACCATGTTTCTTCTCAAGGCCCAGAGCCTGAACAAAAATGCCAGACTTCAGCAGGAAAACCATTTTCTTTCTCTCCAGCAGACACGCTATGACAATCTCCGCGCTGCCATTGAGGAAGCCAGGCAGGCGCGCCACGATATCCGCCACCATTTTCTCCAGCTGTCCGCCCTGGCAGACCAAGAAGAATTGACTAAATGCCTCCTTTCAATGTTCAGTTTTCAAAGTAGATAAAACTGCAATTTTATTGAGAAAAATCACATAAATTCAAAGTTTTCGCCCATGCCCTAATAACAAAAAAAGACCTTGCGGATCTGTATTTCTACAGACCTACAAGGTCAATTCTTATGTTTGGACAATTATTCTATTGGTTGGGCGTTTTGCCCCTTAACAAAATATTTTACTTTGCCTGTTGACAAATTTGTCATAGGGTAATCTCTTTCAGTCTGTTTCGGGGCAAAGTTTTTATCCTTCAGAGTAC
>CAJMON010000088.1 GCA_905214955.1 uncultured bacterium | reverse complement strand
ATCGTTATTGCACTGTGTAACGGCGAAGGTATTGCAAAAGACAACGATGAGCGTATGGGATACTGCCAGATGCTTCTGGAGAGAGGTCTGGAGCATGGTATGGAGCCGACTGATCTGTGGTTTGACCCGCTGTTCCTGGTTATCAAAGGAATGCAGGACAAACAGATGGATATTCTGGAATGCATCAAGATGTTCTCTGATATGGGTCTGAATTCTACCGGTGGTCTGTCCAACAACTCCAACGGTATGCCGAAGACCATCCGTCCGATTATGGACTCCGCTATGGTAGCTATGGCTATGATGCAGGGTCTGACCTCCGCAATCGTAAATCCGTGTGATCTGCGTCTGATGGAGACCATTAAGTCCTGTGATGTAATTAAAAATAACACCCTGTATGCTGACTCCTATCTGGAGCTTTAATACATGCATAAGGTTACTTTTAAGTTTGAGAACAGCGAAGATGTAACAGTCTTCGCTGCTTTCGGTGAAAGCCTTCTTGAGGTAGCGAGAAAAACAAATGTAGCTATCGACGCTCCCTGTTCCGGCAATGCATCCTGCGGAAAATGCAAGGTCAAGCTGGTGAGCGGAAACGTTGATTCACAGAAAACACGCCATATTTCAGACGAAGAATATGCGGAAGGATGGAGACTGGCCTGTGTCAGCAAGATCTGCGATGATGTTGCCGTTCTGGTGCCGGACATTGCTTCTGCGTATAAGAGCCGTATGAAAGTGGCTGACTTAAGCTCAGCGGAAGAAGTGAAAATTTTCGAAGATCTGAAAAATCAGATCTCAGAAGTGGGTATTGAACTTAAAAACAACCTGGAAATCGTAGAACTTGCCATGGATGTCCCCTCACTGGATGACACCATGCCGGACAATGAGCGCCTCACCAGAGCGCTGCAGGCAGCTACGGGAATGGAAAAGATTCGTATTCCGTATTTTGTCCTGAAAAAGCTGGCACACACGCTCAGAGAAAATGAATTTCATGTACAGGCTGTCCTTCGCAAAACTGCAAAGGATATTTTTGTATATGACATACTTGGAAAAAAGGACCATCCGGTTGTAGGAGGATTGGCAGTGGATATCGGTACTACCACCGTATCTGCCATTATCATCAACATGCTGGATGGAGAGATCCTGGCCAAAGGTTCCACCGGAAACGGACAGATCCGTTATGGTGCGGACGTTATCAACCGGATCATTGAATCTGTCAAACCAGGCGGAAAAGAGAAACTGCAGAAAGCCATTGTGGAAGAGACCTTAAATCCGCTGATCGCCAATATGTGCGCTCATGCGAAGATCCGCTGCAATCAGGTATACCGGGCCTGCATCGCAGGAAACACCACCATGAACCATCTGCTTTTGGGTGTGGATTCTGATCCGGTGCGTATGGAGCCCTATATTCCGACTTTCTTTAAAACAAATTCTGTATATGCGTCTGATATCGGTGTAAAGATCAATCCGGATGCACACATTATCCTATCACCCAACATCGGAAGCTATGTAGGCGGAGATATCACGGCAGGTGCTTTTGTTTCCATGCTGTGGAATCAGCCGGAGTTTTCGCTGTTTATTGACCTTGGTACCAATGGTGAGATTGTATTTGGAAACTCTGATTTTATGATGAGCTGTGCATGTTCTGCAGGACCGGCTTTCGAGGGCGGTGACATCAGTTGCGGAATGCGGGCCACAGACGGCGCTATTGAGGCCTGTACCATTGATGAAGAGACTATGGAGCCCAGCTTATCCATCATTGGAGAAGAAGGCACCAAGCCGGTAGGACTGTGCGGGTCCGGTATCATTGATGTAATCGCAGAGCTGTTCCGCTGCAAAATGTTAAGCCCCAAAGGAAAGTTTATTCGGGAAGGAAAGCGGGTACGCCATGACAAATACGGCATGGGAAGCTATGTGCTGGCATTCCAGGAAGAAGCAGGCTCTGTAAAAGATGTGGAAATCACAGAAGTGGATATCGACAACTTTATCCGTGCCAAAGGAGCTATCTTCTCGGCCATCCGTACCATGTTAAGCTACTGCGATTTTGATATCAGCATGATTGAACGGGTTTATGTAGCAGGCGGTATCGGAAGCGGTATCAATATGCGTAATGCCATCCGTATCGGAATGTTCCCGGCTATTCCGGTGGAAATGTACCATTATATCGGCAACTCTTCTCTGGCGGGCGCTTACGCCATGCTGTATTCCACAGAGTCCGAGAAAAAGGTCTATGAACTGGCGAAAAATATGACCTATATTGAGTTAAGCACCATCCCTCAGTATATGGATGAGTTTGTGGCAGCTTGTTTCCTGCCTCACACAGACGCATCCCTGTTTGCGGATGCAGAATAAGCTTTTGAGGTATTTATGAATTTACAATACGAAAAAGACAACAAAGAACGCATCCCTTTTGAGCATTATCTGGAGGAGTTTGCAAAACTGAATCCAGAAGAAGCATCCATGCGTACCGGGATTCCTTATCACAAAGAGACAAAAGAGTTCCAGGTACGCATGATGCAGAAAGAGTTTTTGGTATCCTGGCCGGACTGCACAGTCAGGAAGGCAGATCCTGCGGATGAGGGATACGGAGCTGCGGAGGATACCGTTGCTGCAAAGATTATGATCATCCGTTTGCTGACCAGAGGCGTGGCTGCTGTTTCTTCTGGTAAATTTCTCACCTATCGGGATGTTCCCTGGGGAGAAGTGTATTACCGCCAGTTTCATGGCCGCTGTATCTTACGTCTGGCATTTTCCTATGGAAATAAGCAGGAAGCATTTCGGGCTGCCATGGAAAAGATCGGTGCGAAAAAACTTTCCGATGGTGATGTCTCTTATGAATTTGAATTCATAAACGACTACTATGTGCGTTTTATACTCTGGGCCGGAGATGAAGAATTTCCACCCTCTGCCCAGATTCTGTTTTCCGATAATTTTCCTCTGTCCTTTGAAGCAGAGGATCTGGCAGTAGTGGGAGATATTTCTATCGGAACACTGAAAAAGATCTGAGGATCACGGATAAAAAGGAGATAAAAAATGGGATTTTCAACTGTACCCTGCAATGAATTTGTAGAGGTCTTAGCTTCCAAAGCTCCGGTTCCAGGCGGCGGCGGAGCATCTGCCCTGGTAGGTGCCATCGGAACTGCCCTTGGCAACATGGTAGGAAGCCTGACTGTAGGAAAAAAGAAATATGCAGATGTAGAAGAAGAAATGTATGCTTTAAAAGCAAAATGTGACACTCTGCAGAAAGAACTTCTGGCACTGGTTGAGAAAGATGCAGAAGTTTTTGAGCCTCTTTCCAAAGCATACGGTATGCCCCGCAATACCGAAGAAGAGAAGGCTGAGAAAGCCCGTGTCATGGAAATTGTATTAAAGGATGCCTGCTCTGTTCCCATGGAAATCATGGAAAAGTGCTGCGAAGCCATTGAACTCATTCAGGAGTTTGCAGCAAAGGGTTCCACACTTGCCATCAGTGATGCTGGTGTTGGAGCTGCTTTCTGCAAGGCTGCTTTAGAGGGTGCTTCTCTGAATGTGTATATCAATACCAAATCTATGAAAAACCGTGAGTACGCAGAAGAACTCAACGCAAAAGCAGATGCCATGCTGGCAAAATATCCCAAGATGGCAGAAGAGATTTTTGAGAGTGTGCTGGGAAGATTAAAATAGAAAGGGAAGAACCATGGCAAAAAGATTATTAGGAAAAGAAGTTACCGCTGCATTAAATGAGCGCATCATTGCACAGGCCAACGAGCTGAAAGCCAAAGGTGTAGAGCCGACTCTGTGCATCATCCGTGTAGGAGAGAACGAAAGTGATATCTCTTATGAGAGAGGAGCTACCAAACGCTGCGAGACCCTGGGCGTTGCCTGCAAAAAGATTCTCCTTCCGGAGACAGCCACACAGGAAGAAGTGCTGGCAGCTATTGATCAGGTAAACAAAGATGAAACTATCCACGGTGTTCTGCTGTTCCGTCCGCTGCCAAAGCATCTGGATCAGAATGCCATTGAAAATGCACTGGATCCGGCAAAGGATGTAGACTGCATGACTGATGGCTCTATGTCCGGCGTGTTCACTGGAAAGAACGTAGGATTCCCGCCCTGTACACCCCAGGCATGTATGGAGATCCTGGATCATTACGGAATCGACTGCACCGGAAAGAAAGCCGTTGTGGTAGGCCGTTCTCTGGTTGTTGGAAAACCGGCTGCTATGATGCTGGTAAAGAAGAACGCTACGGTAACCATCTGCCACACCAGAACTGTTGACATGCCGTCTGTTGTAAGAGAAGCTGACATTGTCATCGTAGCTGCAGGACGTGCAGGCGTTGTAGATGCTTCTTATGTAAAACCTGGTCAGACCATTATCGATGTAGGAATCAACATGAACGAAGAAGGAAAGCTCTGCGGCGATGTGAAGTTTGACGAAGTAGAGCCCATCGTAGATGCCATTACACCGGTTCCCGGCGGCGTAGGAAGCGTTACCACATCTGTTCTGGTAGGACATGTGGTAGAGGCTGCTGCACGCACCTTAAAATAAAGAGATCGTAAACATGAAAAGGAATTCTGCGATTTATGGAATTGTTATGGCAGTGTCTCTGCTGGCAATGCTGATCATTCCGCTTATGCCGTATCTCCATATGGAGATTCTTCAGTCTTATCTGGGGAAGAGCACTATCAATGCGGTAGATCTGGTAAAAGAAATGTACGTACTTCATGGGATGCCTGGCAGCACCAATGTGTTCGGCCATGAACATTATGAACTGATCACACTGGTTCTGATGATTCTTGGAATCCTTCTGATTGTTCTGCCAGTGGTCTTTGGCCTGATTTCCATGATTCTGGTATTAAAAGGCGGATACCGTGCCAGAAAAGCAGGATGCACCCTTGCAGTCCTGATCTTTCTGATTTTTGCCGGCTGTCTGGCAGTCTTTACCTTTGCCGGAAGATTTGTAACCATCACAATGTCCGCAGGATATGGTGTGTATTACGGGCTGGCAGCCAGTGTGTTGTTTCTGTTTGCGGTATTTGGGTGCCGAAGGGAAGCGGCAGGTAGACGCGCAGCAAAAAATACAAAAGCGAAAGCAAGAACAAAAAGCAAAGCAAAAGCCAAAACGAAAACAAAAGTCCATATCCAGGACAGAGAGTTTTCAGAAGAGTATGCCAGGCGTGCCAGAAGACAGGAAGAACGGCGTGCACGGGAAACAAGAGAGCAGTAATGCTCTTTTTACAAGAAATGGCGTACAGCATTTTACATGCTGTACGCCATTTTCTTATCCAGGCAGAACCTTAAAGGATATAGGCTCTCGCTACCTGGGCTGCATCGTAGGCATTGTCTGTATACGCATCCGCACCGATGGAATCCGCAAATTCCTGGGTAACCGGCGCCCCGCCTACCATGATCTTAAAGTGCTTCCGTTCAGGGAGGCCATTTAAGGTGTGTACGATGGATTTCATATTTTCTAAGGAAGTGGTGAGAAGAGAAGAGATGCAGACAATCGCTGCTTCTGGATGCTGGCGGATCGCCTGGGTAAACTGCCGCTCGGATACGTCAATGCCAAGATCGATCACCTCAAAACCAGCACTTTCAAACATCAGTCCCACCAGATTTTTTCCTACATCGTGGAGATCTCCTGCAGCAGTACCCAAAATGATGGTCGTTTTGGGTACTGAATCCTTTCCAATGGCATTTAGATACTCATGCAGCGCCTGAAGCCCATATTTCATACACCGGGCGGCAGATAAAATCTTTGCAATGTAGATTTCTTCGTTCTTGTATTTCATACCAACCAGCTTCATGGCCGGAGTAAAAGCCTGATTTAAAATGTCTACAGAAGGAATGCCATTTTCTAAGGCTTCACGTACCAGACGTTCTGTCAGTTTTGGTTTTCCTTCTTCAATGGATCCGGCAATCGCAGTGATATAATCGATCATACATGCTCCTTTACCAGGAAACAGGAAGTATAAGCAATGTGGTCGTTTCCGTAATAATAAGGAAGTCCATTGTCTTTGCAGACCTGATTCACCAGAAGCCCGAAAGCTTCCATAGAATGGGTCATTTTCTGAGGAAAACGGCAGGGCGATTCAGGGTAAGTACAGACTTTGCAGCGGACGCAGGAACCAGCTCCAAGTGGAAGAATATCCATGTCCTTTCGAAGCAGATCCGTAACTTTTACAAAGTTTTCCTTGTGTCTGGCTTCTACTTCCATCATTCCTTCAAAGTCCATAGAATCTTCGATTTCTCCGATGGTCTGCACAAGGATGCCCCGGCTGCACTGTAAAATCTGCTGCCTGCATTCCTCCAATGTACCGCATCCTGGCGGACAGGACCAGTTTTTGTCATACATATGGCAGTGATTGGAAGCACACATGGCCCGCACTTCTTCCAATGGGCGAATTGTGGAAGGATCCAGCGGAACAGCTGCGGAAAACCCATTTTCTTTTGCAAGCGCTGCCATTTGTTCAGTTGTCAAATTCAATAATATACACCTCCAAAACTTTAGCAAAAAAGGGGGATGTCCCCGCTTTGCAGCCGAAGACCTCCCCCTGTATTGTATTTTCTATTATGCAACCAGAGCTTTCGCAGCCTGTGCAGCAGATGCAGCATCCGGTGTGTAGCAGTCAGCACCGATTTCATCTGCAAATTCCTGAGTGATAGGAGCACCGCCTACCATAACTTTAATTTTGCTTCTCCAGGGCTGCTCGTTCAGAGCTTTTACAGTATCACGCAGAGCCGGCATGGTAGTGGTCAGCAGAGCAGAGCATCCAACGATCTTGGTATCCGGGTTGTCGTTCACTGCCTGGATGAATTTTTCGATAGGAACATCTACGCCAAGGTCGATTACTTCAAAACCAGCACTTTCGATCATCATGATAACCAGGTTTTTGCCGATATCATGAAGGTCGCCTGCAACGGTACCCATGATCATCTTTCCAGCAGCACCAGCTGTTCCAGAAGCCAGATGGGGTTTTAAAACGTCAACACCTTTTTTCATTGCACGTGCAGCAACCAGCATTTCCGGTACAAAAATCTCGTTGTTTTTAAATTTCTCACCAACGATGCCCATTGCATCAATCATACCTTTGTTCAGAATGTCTGTGGGCTCTACACCTGCGTCCAGGGCAGCCTGTACCAGACCGGGAACTAATTTTGCCTTACCTTTTTCGACTGCTTCCGCAACAGCTTTTAATTCGTCTGTCATAATAAAATACCTCCCATAAAATAAAATTGTTTTTGCATTATGAAAAACGCTGTGGACGGCCTGTTTCAATTCTCTCAGCTTCCACTCTGAGAAATCGTTTTCGCACCGTCTATGCATTTAGTATAGCAGAAAAAACAGGAAACGTTAATCCAACAAAAGATTGACATTTTTCCTTGTTTTTCCTACAATGTGTATGAAAGAAAATGAAAAAGGAGTGATTTTTTGAACCTGAGTCCACAGACCATTTTGGCAAAACTGGAAGAATGGAATTGCTATTTTCAGGTGCATCTGCCGGACCGCAGCCGAAGTTTTGGACGGCCGCAGTTTTATACAGGGGGAGAAGAGACACTGCAGGAACATGTGCCCTACATTCTGAAAGAGGGATGTGAAATGCCGGATATTTCTGGAAATGCAAAGATGCTGTTTATTTCTGCTACTCCAAAACAGGTCTCAAAAAGCGCCTATGGTTATCTGGTTTCAACAGAAGACATAGATCCTTATGAACTTCTGAATCTGATTCAGAGAATTTTTGATTTTTACGATCAGTGGGAAGACCTGCTGAATCAATGCCTGGAAGAAGAGATCAGCCTGCAGACCCTTTTAGATGAGAGCGTGGAAATTTTTGGAAATCCGCTGACTATCAGCACTGCAGATTTCTTTATGGTGGGACATTCCAGTATTATGAAGGAGCGGGAAAACCTGCGGGAGCTTTTGGACCCCAACAATCTGTTTGAATACTGTACGGCCTTTAAACAGGATGAAGAGTACAACAAGGCAAGAACCTACCATGGGGCGTTTTTCTATCCGGAGTATATCACTGGATACCGGAATCTGTGCATCAATCTGTTTGATCACGGCATTTATGCATACCGGGTTGCCATTCCGGAAGTGTGCAGCAGCTTTCAGCCTGGTATGACAGGACTCTTGGAATACATGGCCGGATATCTAAAAAAAATCCTGGGACATCCCTATATGACAGGAGAGGGGGAGGCCAGAAGTCTCCAGACTGTTTTAATAGAGGCACTTGGAAAAACGCAGAATCCGGAGCAGCTGGGGCAGCGCCTTGCCCTGTATGGCTGGGCACAGGACCATCAGTATGTCTGCCTGGTCTTTCAGACCGCTCTTTTGGATCAGCAGAACCTGACGGTGAGCTTTATCTGCCGCCACATTGAGTCCCTATTGTCCCACGCCTGCGCGTTTCCGTATCAGGAGGACATTCTGGTGTTTGTAAATTTGACCCGGTTTGGCGGGACTGTGGAGGATGTTTATCGGAAACTGCTGCTGTTTTTAAGGGACAGTTTTCTAAAAGCCGGAATCAGCCGGACCTTTACGGGATTTCGGGAGATGATGTATGATTACCGCCAGGCCAGAATTGCCCTGGAAACCGGTTCCAGGTGCCGACCTTATCAGTGGGTGCACTCATTTGAGGATACGGCATTGTTTTATATGCTTCAAAATGCCTCTGGAGAATTTCCAGTAAAGATCTGTTCCTCCGAGAAAGTCCGCCTGCTGTGGGAGTACGACAAAGAACATCAGACGGAATTTTACAAAACCTTAAAGGTCTATCTGGAGAATAATGAGAATGCCGTCAAGTCAGCCAGGAAGCTGTTTATTCATCGAAGCACATTTCTGTACCGTCTGGAGCGCATTAAAGAGATGACAGGCCTGGATTTAAACGATCCGGATATGCATCTGTATTGTTTGTTATCTTACCGGATTCTGGAACTCTATTACGGTGACAAAAAATCTACGAAGTGATTGACAAACAGAAAAAGTCTGCTATAATTATAGATGTGTAATTCATATTGCCATGTCAAGTGCGGATGACTTCGCAAGGAGTTTTCTGAAGAGGGAATTAGGTGTGAATCCTAAGCGATCCGGTCACTGTATTCAGCAAGCATGATCCACAGCCATTGCATACCCATTTTGTGAGAAGGCGGATCAGGCGTTTGAGTTGTAAGTCAGGAAACCTGCTTGATGTGTGAGATGAGCTTCCGATGAAAGCTAAACATCCAAAACGTACAGACGTGTACGTGTCAGGTGTCTGCAGGGTAGCGGGCATATTTTTATGACTTTATATGCATCTCGACGCATATGATATACACAAAATACCTCCTTCTGAAACAGGAATTCCGCAGCCTGTTTTCGAAACCAAAGCCAGCCGCTGAAGGTTCCCCTCTTCCGCATATTCAGGGAATCCAAAGAGGCTGGTTTTGTTTTGCCCAAAACCGGTATGAAGTCCCTAAAGGCTGCATATATTCTACCAGTACAGCGAGGGAGGAATTTGGATGGAAGCCTATAATCTATATAAAGATATCAGCCTCCGCACAAAAGGAGAAATTTTTCTTGGAGTTGTGGGTCCTGTGCGCACTGGAAAATCCACTTTTATCCGGCGGTTTATGGAACAGCTGGTTCTTCCGCATCTGGAGGAGTCAAAAAAGGCGGCTGCAAGGGATGAACTTCCAGTAAGCGGAAAAGGGAAAACCATCACCACCATAGAACCTAAATTTGTACCAAAAGAAGCAGCAGAGATTTCTTTTGATGACACCACAAAAGTAAAAATCCGCCTGGCAGACTGCGTAGGCTTTGTGGCGGAAGGAGCAGACGGTACTGGGGAAGAGGGCAGAGCGCGGATGGTAAAAACCCCCTGGTCCAAGGAGGAAATGCCTTTTTCCAAAGCGGCGAGAATCGGCACGGAGAAAGTGATCCGGGATCATTCCACCGCGGGCCTTTTAATTACCAGTGACGGCTCCTTTGGAGAACTTCCCCGGACTGTCTTTGAAGAACCGGAGAGAAGAGCGGCAGAGGAATTAAAGAAGGCAGGGAAACCCTTTCTGATTTTGGTCAATTCTGCAAAGCCCTTTGGTGAAGAAGCCTTAAAGACGACGGCATATCTAAAGGAAACCTATCAGGTGTCAGCCATGACGGTAAACTGTGAACAGCTACGGCCAGAAGATATTTTAGAGATCCTGGAAAACCTGCTGTATGAATTTCCATTGTGCCGGATTGATTTTTACCTGCCAAGGTGGGTGGATACCTTAGAAGATACCCATCCCATCCGGAAAGCCATGCGTCAGGAGTTAGAAGAGATCATGAAACCCATGAGAAGAATCCGGGATGTGTACAAGGAAGCCGTTCAGCTGTCCAATCCTTACGTCAAGGAGACAAGATTGGAAAAGATTTCCCTGGATAAAGGCAGTGCATCTGTGCATGTGGAACTAAAAGAAGCCTGTTATTATGAAATGCTCAGCCAGATGACTGGAATGAAGATTCAAAGCGAGTATCAGCTGATTTCCATGATCCGGGAACTTTCCGGAAAACGAAAAAGCTATGAGAAAGTAGAAAAAGCGGTGGAAGCAGTCCGGGCGTCCGGATATGGGGTGATTACTCCGGAACTGTCGGAAATTACCCTGGAAGAACCTGCCGTAATCCGTCAGGGAAACAAATATGGAGTCCGGATACGGGCCGCCAGCCCTTCTGTACATATGATCCGTGCGGAGATTGTGACAGAAATCGCGCCTATTGTGGGAAGTGAACAGCAGGCAGAAGACCTGATCCGCTATATAGAAGAAAACAGCAGGCAGTCAGAAGGAATCTGGGAGACCAATATTTTCGGAAAATCCATCCGGCAGCTGGTAGAAGACGGTATTGCAGGCCGGCTGTCCGCCATTGGAGAGGAAAGCCGGCAGAAGCTTCAGGACACCATGAAACGGATTGTCAAT
>CAJMON010000087.1 GCA_905214955.1 uncultured bacterium | reverse complement strand
CGCTGACGGCGGTCGCCGTATACAAAAACGCGGAAGGCGCTCCCTCCAAGCAAGCCTAAGGGCCTCCTCTCATTTTTGTGCCGGCTCGGCGAGCCATGCTTCAGCTCGATTCCGCTTCGCTCCATCTCGCTGACGGCGGTCGCCGTATACAAAAACGCGGAAGGCGCTCCCTCCAAGCAAGCTTGGGGATCTCCTTCCGCATTTTTGTGCATGGCTCGTCACTTTTTCATGTTTGCGAATTTGGTGTAGTCGGGGAGCCATACGAGCTCTACGGTTCCGATGGGGCCGTTTCGCTGTTTGGCAATGATGATTTCAGCGATGCCTTTTTTGTCGGTATCGTGGTTGTAATAGTCGTCACGGTAGATGAACATGACCACGTCGGCATCCTGCTCGATGGCTCCGGATTCTCGAAGGTCAGAAAGCATGGGGCGGTGATCCGGGCGCTGCTCCACGGCACGGCTTAGCTGGGACAGGGCCACCACCGGCACATTCAGCTCTCTGGCCACTTCTTTTAAGGATCTGGAAATGTCGGAAATCTCCTGCTGCCTGGAATCCGTCTTTTTGCTTCCCGTCATCAGCTGTAAATAGTCGATGATGATGATTCCCAGATTGTGCTCCAGTTTGTATTTCCGGCATTTGGAACGGAGTTCCCCGATGGAAATACCCGGCGTGTCATCGATGATCAGATTGGAGCGGCCAATGACTCCAGCGCCTTCAATCAGCTTGCCCCAGTCTTCATCGGAAAGGCTTCCGGTTCGCAGAGACTGGGAATCCACCTTAGATTCCAGGGAGAACAGTCGGTTTACCAGCTGTTCTTTTGACATTTCCAGACTGAAAACGGCCACGGTCTGGTTGCACTTAAATGCCATATGCTGGGCAATGTTCAGTACAAAAGCGGTTTTTCCCATGGAGGGACGGGCCGCAATCAGAATCAGGTCCGAAGGCTGAAAACCGGATGTTTTGTAATCCAGGTCAATGAATCCGGTAGGAATACCGGTGACGCTTCCTTTATTCTTGGACGCCGCCTCGATTCTGTCCAGGGCATTTAAAACCACCTGCTTGATGGGCACGAAATCTCCCGTGGCACGTTTCTGCACCAGATCGAAGATCTTTTTTTCCGTTTCTTCCATAATGTCTTCTGTCTTTTCATTTGCCAGATAGCAGGTGTTGGCAATCTCCTCGGTGGCCTTAATGAGCTTTCGAAGCATGGCCTTATCCTGCACAATATTGGCATAAGAACGGACATTGGCGGATGTGGGAACCACATTTAGCAGTTCCCGGACAAATTCCATACTGCTGATTTCCGGCGGCACTTCCTTTTCCCGAAGCCGGTCCTGCAGCGTTACCAGATCCACCGGTTTTCCTTCATTGTACAGCTCCACCATGGCTTCAAAAAGAACGCCGTACTGATGCTGGTAAAAATCTTCGCCTGTAATGATTTCCGAAGCTGCCATGATCGCATCCCGGTCCATGAGCATGGAACCAATCACGGACTGTTCTGCCTCCACACTATGGGGCAGCACCCGTTTAATCAGCGCTTCTTCCATGAATTTCTCCTCCAAACTTCTTCGTTGCTGACAGATACGGGGTCACCCTGCCTGATGCAGAGCGGCCCCGCTGCAATTTCCGATACTCTGTCTTTATGCTTCTGTTACGTGTACCTTCAGCTCTGCTGTCACCTTGGGGTGAAGCTTCACCGGCACAATGGTCACACCCAGGTTCCGGATGGGATTGGAAAGCTGGATCTTTTTCTTGTCCAGTTCCAGGGAAAGCTGTGCTTTTGCTGCCTCAGCGATTTCCTTGGAAGAAACAGAACCAAAGGTCTTTCCGCCCTCGCCCACTTTAATGGAAACATGAACGGTTTTCTCACCGATCTCAGCTGCCAGCGCTTTGGCAGCTTCCAACTGCTCCTGAGCTACCTTTTCTGCATGTGCATTCTGCAGCTTTAAGTCGTTGCGGTTCTTTGCATTGGCCTCTACGCCAAGCTTTTTGGGGAACAGCATATTTCTTGCATATCCGTCACTGACATCTACGACGTCTCCCTTTTTTCCAAGTGCTTTTACATCTGCCAGTAAGATGACTTTCATTTTAAATCGCTCCTTCTTCTGTCATTTTTGTAAGGACATCTTTTACTTTCTGAATGGCTTCTTCCATGGTCACGCCGTCTAGCTGTGCCCCGGCAATGTTCAGATGTCCGCCTCCGCCGAGCCGTTCCATGATGATCTGTACATTGACTTCATCAATGGCTCTGGCACTGATATAAATCCTGTTATGGAATTCTGTCAGTACAAAGGAAGCTTTCACTCCCACAATATTTAACAGTTCATTGGCTGCCTGTGCGCCCACCACTGTGGGGCTGTCAATGTTTTCTCCCGGACACCGGCTGATGGTGTAGCATCCCATGAAGACTTCTGCATGGCGCACGGTCTCTGCCCTTGCCTTGTAAGAGGGCATGTCGTCCCGGAACAGCTTGCGCACACGGGTCACATCTGCACCGCAGCGGCGCAGGAAGGCTGCTGCCTCAAAGGTACGCACACCGGTTTTGGTGAGAAAATTGTTGGTATCTACGATGATTCCTGCGTAAATGCTGTCTGCTTCCACGCTCTTTAACCGGACATCATCGGAAAAATACTGAAGAATCTCTGCCACCATCTCACACGCGGAGGAGGCATAGGGCTCAATATAAGACAGCACGGCATTCTTGATCACGTCGTTGCTCTGTCTGTGATGATCCAGCACCACAATGGTCTTTGTCTGGCTAAGAAGCTCCTCGCACTCACACATACTGGGACGGTTGGTGTCCACCACCACCAGAACGGTATGGTTGTCCACAATCTCCATAGCCCGCTCATGTTTTACAAACATGTCTTCATCGTACTCCCGGCTTTCCAGGAACATATTGATCCAGGGACGGATGGAACCGTTGATTTCTCCAATGACAATGTGTGCTTTTTTGTTCATCATCTGGGCTGCCCGGTACACACCCACTGCTGCACCAAAGGAGTCAATATCTGTAATCTTGTGTCCCATGACCACGACTTCATCTGCACCGCCGATAAACTCCCGCAGGGCATGTGCCTTGACACGTGCTTTAACACGGGTGCTCTTTTCCATCTGCTGGGACTTTCCTCCGTAATAGGAAATCTTTTCTCTTTCCTTTACTACTGCCTGATCGCCGCCTCTTCCAAGCGCCAGCTCAATGGCAATGCGGGAAAACTCATAATTCTGGACATAGCCGCTGCCTCCCACACCGATACCGATGCTTAAGGTCACGCTCATTTCATTTCCGATATTGACTGCTTTCACTTCTTCCAGAAGAGAAAACCGGTTGGCTTTCAGCTCTTCCAGATATTTGTTTTTCAGGACAACAAAGTATTTGTCTTTTTCCAGTTTTTTCACAACTCCGTCGTAGGCGGAAATGTATTTGTTGATCTTCCGGTCAATCAGTGCTACTAGAAGGGAACGGCGCACTTCTTCAATACTGTCCAATGCCTCGTCATAATTGTCCAGATAAATCAGACCGGCTACCATCTTCTGTTCGTCATTTTCCCGTTTGTATTTTACCAGTTCAGTATTGTCAAACAGATACATGGCAATCATGAAATTTTCATCTTCCGGTACTTCCACCAGACTGACTGATTTTGTCAAACTTTCAATGGATACTCTCTGCAGCTCTGCGGAAAAATCCCGATCTCCGAAATGCACCTGGATGCTTTCCTCTTCTCCAAGCCTTGCAATGGTCCCTGCTCCGATCTCCGGGAACAGACTGCCAATGCTTTTGCGGTACTGTTTGTCCTTTCCGACCACCTTGCAGAACGCTTCGTTCATCCAGATCACACGTCCGTCTATATCCAGAATAGCATAGGGAATGGAAAACTCATTCAGAAGCGTCTTCTGTATCTGTCCATACTGAGTCGCAAAGGAAATCATCTCATTCATGATACTGGGTCTGTAATGAAACCTCATCACCAGCACCATCACCGCGTACAGCACGAAAAACACCGATACTACAAGCCCTGCCTTCACATCCAGAAAATAAACTGCCACATTCATAATCAGGAAAAACAGCACCATAATGACAGGCCACTGCATATAGGATTTTAATTTTCCGCTGTACTGGATCTTTTTTTTCTTTTTCATTTCAATCTCCCATCAGCGTATGAGTCGATAGCTTTTCATATGCTCCTATCATATCATTTTTTTCCCTCTGAGAAAAGTCTTTTTTCACTAGAGCGTGTTTGAAAAAAGCTTTCTGTAAGATGTACGTCACAATTTGTGGAAGATTTTGTCTGAATGAGGGCGGCGTAGCGGGCTACGCCAACCGAATGAAGGCAAAATTCTACGCAAAGTGGGGCGTGCAGATTGCAGGAATGATTTTTCAAACACGCTCTAGGCCGCCTGGGATTTCTGATAGGCAATTCTGGGATCTCCATTTTCCAGATAAATCCGGCCGCATTTGGAAAATCCATTTTTTTCCAGGACATGCTGCATGATATGGTTGTCATCGTGGGTATCAATGCGGATGTTTCCGTATTTTTCAAATACCCAGTCAAAGCAGACCTTTGCCGCACCTTTTTCTTTTCCTGAAGAAGCTACTCTGTGCATCACTGCATAAGGCCTATCATTTAGCCAGGCTCCCTCGTAAATCTTTTTATAGGTAGGATCTTCTCCCTGTTTCAGAAAGAACACCGCCAGAATCTGGCTGTCTTTTTCAAGCACGTATTCCATTCCATCTGCGATATCTCCGCTTACCAGTTCTCTTGGCGGATAGCCATCTGTCCACTGGTCTTTATTTCCGCTGGCGCGCATCACCTGCTTTGCATGATCGTAAATTTCCATAATCTCGTCCAGCTCTTCCATCAAAGCTCTTCGAATCTTCATTTCACGTTCTCCTGTTCTTTGGCTCATTCCTTCTGCCTGCACTATCATATCACATCTTGGCCGCTTTGTCAGCCATCTCCTGATTCCTGGAAATTTCCATTTTCTTCTTGACACTTTGTATTCTTGCTTCTACAATAGTTGCAGATGCAACAATCATTTTTCACGAAAGAGGTGGAACCGTTGAAAGATTTTTTCCGCTCCTGTTTAAAGCCCTGGCGGCGCACGCTTTTTGCTGCCATTGCCTGCATTATGACAGAAGTTGTCCTGGAACTTATCATTCCCATGATTATGGCAGATATCATTGACGTGGGCGTTGCCTCACAGGACCGTCATTACATTTTTCTCAAAGGTGCCCAGATGATTCTGTGCGCTTTGGCTGCCATGGCTCTCGGTGTGGGAAGCGCCCATTTTTCTGCTGCTGCAGGCCAGGGCTTCGGCGCTGAAATCCGGCGCAGGGAATTTCAAAAAATCCAGAGCTTTTCCTTTTCCAACACCGATCATTTCAGCACATCCTCTCTGGTTACCAGGCTGACCAGCGATGTGAATACCATCCAGAACGCCCTCTCAACCGGTCTGCGTCCTGCCTGCCGCGCTCCCGTGATGATGGCCACTTCCATCATTATCTCCTTTTTGTTAAATGCCAGACTTGCCCTGGTCTTTCTGGTGGCTGCACCCTGTCTTGGCATTCTGCTGTTTCTGATTATCAGCCATGTGCGTCCTCTGTATACGCATCTCCAGGGAGCCATTGACCGCTTAAACCGAATGATTCAGGAAAATCTGACAGCCATCCGGGTGGTCAAATCCTATGTCCGCGGCGATTATGAAATTGAAAAATTTCAGGAAGTCAATGAAAACCTCCGCCACACTTCAGAAACTGCATTCCGCCTGGCTTCGTTAAACATGCCTGCCATGCAGATGGTGATGTACACCACCATTTTGTGCATTCTCTGGTTCGGCGGAAACTTTGTGATGGCCGGTTCCATGCAGGTGGGCGAACTCACTGGATTTTTAAGCTATGTGCTTCAGGTGCTCAACTCCCTGATGATGATTTCCAATGTTTTTCTGCTTCTCACCCGTGCCCTGGCCTCTTCCCACCGGATCATGGATGTGATGGAGGAAGAAATTGACATTCCAGATACGGCAGACAGCCGCCTTTCCATCGCTCAAGGCGACGTCCGTTTCTCCCACGTGTCCTTTAAATACCAGAAAGATGCCAAAGAAAATGTGCTGACAGACATTTCTTTCCACATTCTTCCAGGACAGACCGTGGGGATCATCGGACAGACTGGTGCTGCCAAAAGTACGCTGGTGCAGCTGATTCCAAGACTCTATGAATCTTCTGAAGGAAGCATTTTCATTGACGGGCATCCGGTGCAGGACTATTCCCTTTCCCATCTGCGGGATGCCATCGCCATGGTTCTCCAGAAAAATACCCTGTTTTCCGGAACTGTCAAAGAAAATCTCCGCTGGGGAAATGAACACGCCACCGATGAAGAAATTCAGGAAGCCTGCCGCATTGCCTGCGTGGATGAATTCATTCACCGCCTAGACCACGGCTTTGACACGGATCTTGGACAGGGCGGCGTCAATGTTTCCGGAGGCCAGAAGCAACGTCTGTGCATTGCCAGAGCGATTTTAAAGAAGCCGAAAATCCTCATCCTGGATGATTCCACCAGCGCCGTAGACACCGCAACCGAAGGAAAAATCCGTTCCGGCCTGGCAAACGCCCTTCCCGGCACCACCAAAATTGTCATTGCCCAGCGGATTTCTTCTGTTCTTCATGCAGATCAGATTCTGATTCTGGACGACGGACGGTTAAACGCCTGCGGCACCCACGAAGAACTCCTGGCATCCAGCTCGATCTACCGGGAAATTTACGAATCTCAAATGGAAGGAGCGGATCTGTAATGGCACGTTATTTTGGACACAAACGTCCGAAAAACACGAAAAAAACTCTCCTGCAGATGCTGTCCTACCTTGGGCGGCACAAACTGCAGCTGGCTTTGGTGGCTGTGCTGGTTCTCATCAGCGCCGGTGCCAGTATCCTGGGCACCTATCTGGTAAAGCCTGTCATCAATACCTATATTCTGCCAGGAAATCTTTCCGGTCTTGTAAAAGTCATTGCAGGCATGGCGGTTTTGTACGCTGCAGGTGCCCTTTCCTGCTTTGGCTATAACCAGCTGATGGTTCATGTTTCCCAGCAGGTGGTCAGCGAAATCCGAAACGACCTCTTTGAAAAAACGCAGAAGCTTCCTCTTTCCTTTTTTGATGCCCACACCCACGGGGAACTGATGAGCCGTTTTACCAACGATGTGGACACGATTTCAGAAGCTTTAAACAACAGCTTCACCCTGTTAATCCAGAGTTTTGTCACCGTCACCGGTACGCTGATCATGCTGTTTCTTCTGGATCTGCGCCTGTCTGTCATCGTCATCTTTTTCCTTTCCATGATGATGCTTTTCATCCGCTGGAACGGAAAACGCAGCCGCCGGTATTTTGATGAACAGCAAAAATATTTAGGCGAGATCAACGGATTTGTGGAAGAAATGATGGCAGGACAGAAGGTGGAAAAAGTCTTCAACCATGAAGCTGCCGATTTTCAGGAGTTCTGCAGACGCAATGAAGCCCTGCGGGTTTCCTCCACCAAGGCACTTTCCCATTCTGCCATGAACATTCCGGTGATTGTTTCTCTTTCTTATTTTAATTATGCTGTTTCTGCCTGTGTGGGCGGACTGTTCGCCCTAGCAGGGCTTACCGACCTTGGCACCCTGGCTTCCTATCTAATCTATGTGCGTCAGAGCGCCATGCCCATGAACCAGTTTACCCAGCAGATCAATTTTCTTCTGGCAGCCCTCTCCGGTGCTGAACGGATTTTTGAAGTCATGGAGCAGGAACCGGAAGTGGACGATGGTGATGTAACCCTGTGCCACGTCAAAGCAGACAGCACCGGCGCTTTGACAGAAAGCAGTGATCTTTCTGATCCTCTTGCCTGGAAAATGCCTGGAATCACGGGAAATGCTTCTTACACCCTTTTAAAAGGAGATGTCCGTTTCCACAATGTGCATTTTTCCTATGTGCCCGGCTGTCCCATTTTGAAAGACATCAGCCTGTTCGCACATCCCGGACAGAAAATTGCCTTTGTGGGCTCCACCGGCGCCGGAAAAACTACCATTATCAACCTGGTCAACTGGTTTTATGAGCTGGATTCCGGAAGCATCACCTACGATGGCATTGACCTGACCCGGATCAAAAAAGATGATCTGCGCCGTTCTCTTTCCATGGTCATTCAGGATACTCACTTGTTTACCGGCACCATTGCCGACAATATCCGCTATGGCCGTCTGGATGCCACAGACGAGGAAATTCGGGAAGCCGCCCGCATTGCCAACGCCGATTCTTTTATCCGGCGTCTGCCAAAAGGCTATGACACCATGTTGGACAACGATGGCGCCAGCCTTTCCCAGGGACAGCGCCAGCTGCTCTCCATTGCCAGAGCCGCCATTTCCAGGCCTCCGGTGCTGATCCTGGATGAAGCTACCAGCTCCATTGACACCCGCACAGAAAAACTAATCCAAAAAGGCATGGATTCTCTCATGGAAGGGCGCACCACCTTTGTCATCGCCCACCGTCTTTCCACTGTCCGAGGCGCGAAAGCCATCCTCGTTCTGGAACAGGGAACGGTTCTGGAGCGGGGCAGCCATGAAGAGCTGCTGAATCTGAAAAAACGGTATTACCAGCTGTATACTGGCCAGTATGAACTGCAGTAACCCCTGTATGACTTTCTACAGAAAGGATTCTTTTCGATATGATAGAAAAAAGTGACCTCCGTGAACTTGTCTTCCGCCTGGAACACGCCAGAAAAAGTCTGATCGGACCGAAATTCCGGGCTCTTGGACTGCCTCTTGGACAGGGACAGCCCAGAATCTTAAACAGCCTGTTAAAAAAACAGCACGTGACTCAGAAAGAGCTGGCCGACAGCTGCTTTATGGACACCACCACCCTTTCCCGTGTTCTGGACCGGATGACGGAATCCGGTCTTGTAACCCGTGAAACCAATCCTGCCTGCCGCCGTTCCTGGCTGGTCTGCCTGACCCCAGAAGGCCTGGAAACCGCAAAAAAAGTGCATCAGATCTTTTCAGATGCTGATGCACTCTTCTGTCAGAACTTTTCAGATGAGGAACTGGCTGTTCTTTGCCAGGGGCTCATTCAGGTGTGTGAAAATCTGGAGGCAGGTCTCTGACCTCCGGATTTTACTTCCATTTCAGGGTATAATAACCGGACATCCAGTCATCCCCTTTGTATTTGTAGACCTGCACGTAGTAAGTGCCTGCAGGCAGTTTATCTTTGGTGGTCACGGTCTTGGTCTGATCCCACATGCAGTATCCCAGAGAACCGCTTAAGTACACGTTCTTGGAAGCCGGAATGATCTTAAACCAGATAGTATTGTTGGCTTTGGTACTGTAGGTAAGAGTCACTTTCTGTTTCTTCGGCAGGACGATCTTGTACCAGTCTGCTTTCGAAGCGCTCTCTCCTGCAATCTGCAGTCCGCCTGCTGCTTTGTTTTTCTTTAACGCCACTGCTTTTGACTTCTTGGAACCGCTCTTCTCTGTTACGGCTTTGAAAGAATAGCTAAGTTTATAAGGAGCACCATCTGTCACTTTCAGGTAATAGGTGCCTTTTTTCACGCCGTAGTAAACTTTGTAGCCTCTGTTTTCTGAGGAGCCTGTACCATAGCTGGAATCCACCGGTTTCTTCTTGGAATTGCACAGCGTCATCCGCATACTGTAGTTTGTGTTGGCTTTGTACTTGCTGTAAGCATACCCTTTTACCGTCAGGTATCCAGCTTTCGGTACGGTAATCTTGTAGTAATAGGTGTCCCCATACTTCTGTACCGTTTGATTGTAGACCTTTCCGCTTTTTAAGGTGATGGTCTTGGTTGCTGCCAGTGCGGTGGTACCCATCAGCAGTGTCATAGCCAGTGCAAGGACTGCCATGCATAAAAACTTTTTACACTTCTTCATACGTTTTCCCTCCGTAATAGAAATTTATTTATGATGCCAGGGTCAAAAGCCTGAAACCACGATGTGCTTGCACAGGAGTGGTTTTATGGCTTTATGGCCCGCCCGATATGAGCATAAAAGTGGAGCGTAAGCTTCACGATATGCGAATATTGGACAGGATTGTGAAAGTACGAAGTACGGAACAATCCGTAAGGCATCTTTTGATACTCACATCATATCATATTTTTCTGCAAAAAAAAAGCCCTTGGATAAGGAATCTCTTCCTATCCAAAGGCTCTCTTTTCGCATCTACACGTGTTGGAATTAGTCCATTACGTAAGGCATCATAGCCAGATGACGTGCTCTCTTGATAGCAACAGTCAGGGCTCTCTGATGTTTTGCACAGTTTCCGGTGATTCTTCTGGGAAGGATCTTACCTCTCTCGGAAACGTATCTCTTTAATTTATTTACATCCTTGTAATCGATCTCATTGTTCTCTTTACCGCAGAATACACAAACTTTTTTTCTTCTGCGTCCGCCTCTTCTCTTCATGGGAGAATCGCCGCGCTCTGCTTTATTGAATGCCATAGTACCTAACCTCCTTTTGGAATGATTGTTCATTTAATTGAATGGTAATTCTTCTTCAATACCATCCGGAATATTCATGAATCCGTCCCCTACTGCCGCGCTGGGTGCAGGCTTCGATGCAGGCGCCTGCGACTGCTGGTATCCGGTCTGATAACCGTCACCGCCATTCGCCATGGATGCTGCTTTGCTCTCTGCGAATTCCTGATCTTCTACAACAACGTCTGTCGTATACACTTTCTGTCCATCACGGTTTGTGTAGCTTCCTGTCTGAATCCGTCCGGTAACGAGTACCTTCAGGCCCTGACGGAAATACTTCTCAGCAAACTCTGCACTCTTGCCGAAGGCTACGCATCCGATAAAGTCTGCGTTGTTCTCACCGTCGCGGCGGAATCTTCTGTCTACGGCCAGTGTATATCTGGCAACTGCTGTAGCGTTCTCCCCTGCGGAATAACGTACATCAGGATCTCGTGT
>CAJMON010000086.1 GCA_905214955.1 uncultured bacterium | reverse complement strand
GGTAGCTTATTTCAGTGCGCCACTTTTGGGCTGTCCTCTACTTTCTTTCACACTAATCTCCTTCTTTCAACATTTTTGCGTTTTCACTGCTCTGATCAGTCGTGCTGCCTGCACGGCCGCTGCTTCCATATTATGCAGGGCATGTCCTTTTTCCATGGCAGTGTCCAAGTCGATGACTCCCCGCACAATAGGGAAAAAGGCATCAATGCCTGCCTCGTTGCATTCTTCGGCATCTTCAGTGACACCTCCGGCAAAGGCAATGACCATACAGCCTTTTTCTTTTGCCATCTTCGCAATGCCCACAGGTACTTTTCCCATGGCTGTCTGGGCATCCATCCGGCCTTCTCCGGTGATTACCAGATCTGCCCCTTCTAGTTTTTCCTGGAAACCAAGAATGCCCAGCACCAGGGAAATGCCTGGCTCCAGGCTGCTGTTTAAATAATTCAGGAATGCAAAACCCATTCCTCCTGCGGCTCCGGCTCCAGGAATATCTTTGTAGTCTTTTCCGGAAAATTCTGCGCTTTTTTTCGCATAATGAGCCATTTTCTGGTCAAACAGGATTCTATCTTCCGGTTTCACGCCTTTCTGAGGACCATACACAAACACTGCGCCGTTCTCTCCCAGAAGAGGATTCTGCACATCGCAGGCAATGCGGAACTGGCTCTCTTTGATGCACTGGGGCACCTTTTCGTCCCTGATCTGTGCAATATCTCCCAGACTTCCGGCCCCAGGCAGAATAGGTACTCCAGCCTCATCCAGAAATTCATATCCAAGAGTGGACAGCATGCCCACGCCGCCGTCTGTGGTGGCGCTTCCGCCAATTCCCATCAGAAATTCCCGACACCCCCGTCTGGCAGCATCCAGAATCATTTCTCCTGTCCCGTAGGTCGTGGCTCTGGCAGGGTCTAATTCTTCCCGTTTTACCAGTATAATGCCGGAAGCTTCTGCCATTTCCATCACTGCCATCTGTTTTTCCGGAATGATTCCATAAGAAGCCTCCACCAGACTGCCAAGAGGCCCTGTGACCGTCACTGTCACTTTTTCGCCGCCTAAGCCTTCCGTCACTGCATCCACCGTGCCTTCGCCCCCGTCTGCCACAGGCAGCACAGTCATACTGCACTCCGGAAAAATTCTGGAAAATCCGGCCTGCACCGCTTTTCCTGCTTCCATGGAACTCATGCTTCCCTTAAAAGAGTCCACTGCAATTACTATTTTTTTCAGAAAATCCCCCATCTTCTGCACCCTTCTCCCTTTTCCAAAACAGGAGGGTCTTTGGCCCTCCTGCTGTTGTTCATGTATGGTTGTGCCGCCATCAGGCGGCATGTTCGTTTTACAGGCACGCTTTGATCTTTTCGATCATCTCTGCGTATTCTGCATCTGTCAGATACTTCTTGTCCGGATTCATCTGAAACACACCGCCCCACTCGAATTCATCTTTGTATTTTGGAACCAGATGCATATGCAGATGGCATCCGGTATCACCGTATGCGCCATAATTTACCTTATCCGGCTGAAATGCTTTATGAATGGCTCTGGCTGCTTTTGCCACATCTGCAAAGAAACGATTACGTTCTTCTTCGCTGATGTCTACGATTTCGCTGACATGGTCTTTGTATGCCACAATGCATCTTCCCGGATGGCTCTGCTCTTTAAACAGAATCAGCTGGCTCACGTCCAGGTCACAGATTTTGATACCAAATTTTGCCAGCGGTTCTCCTCCCACACAATATCCACAATTCTGATCTTTCATGTTTGTTTCCTCCTGAAATTTTATTCAAAAATACCCTGCGGATTGTTCCGCATTTCCGCATCTTTGCTGCCACTTCGGCTGATGCGAAACGTGTGCCACTGGCACACAGCACTCTGTCCAATTTTGCACATCGTGGTTTCAGGCTTTTCACCCTAGTATTATACTCCCGCGTGCTTTCGTATGCAACGCCTAACTTTGTTTCCTGTATTTTAATACGATGCCCATTTTGCTGCGCATAGTAATCGCCAGTTCTCCTTTTGTCACCGGATAAACCACCGGCTCCAGGCTGACACGTCCCTGCTCGGTACAGACTAAGGTTTCCAGTTCTGCTTCGTTTGGCACTTCTGCGGTCCATACCGGAATCACCACATTTTTTTCTCCGGTTCCGTTGTAAAAAATCACAACGATCTGCTCTGTTTCATCAAACCGGCCATAGGAAATGCAGTTGTGCTCTCCATACAGGAACCGGAAGGAACCATGAGTAAATACCGGATGCTCTTTGTGAATCCGGATCATCTTTTTATGGTACTCAATCAGTTCCAGATTTTCATGACCCCAGGGATACGTCCGGCGGTTGTCCGGATCGGTAAAGCCGCACACGCCTGCCTCATCTCCATAATACAGCGTGGGCGCTCCCGGCCAGGTCATCTGCATCATAACGGCTTCCCGCATCACATCCACATCAATGCCCTTGGATGCCGCCTCATAGCCAAGCTGTGCCACACGGCCCACTTTGTGGTTGGTTCTGGTCAGGAACCGGGAATGGTCATGATTGGACAGCTCATTCATAGACACCTGCAGGGACGGCCCAAGGAAACTGCTCATATGGTGGGACATGGCCCCTATAAAGGTCTCATGATTGCCCAGAAGACGCTCGCTGTACTCGTCGCTGTGTTTTTCCATGCCGGTGAAAAACCAGGTCAGCGGCTCCATAAATGCGTCATAGTTCATTACCGTATCCCACTCATCTCCCTGGAGCCAGGATTTGGCATCTCCATAATGTTCTGCCAGGATAATGGCCTCCGGGTTGGCTTCTTTCACTGTCTTGCGGAACTGTTTCCAGAACTTGTGATTGTATTCGTTACTGAAACCAAGGTCTGCCGCCACGTCCAGACGCCATCCGTCCAGGTTGTACGGCGGTGACACCCATTTCCGTCCGATCTCCATGATGTACTCTACCAGTTTGGGGGACTGCTCATAGGCCAGTTTGGGAAGAGTCTCATGGCCCCACCATCCATCGTAAAAAGAATTGTACGGCCAGCTGTATTCATTGTTAAACTTGAAAAAACTCCGGTAAGGGCTGTCCGCAGAAACGTAGGCACCTTTTTCATAGCCGGGCTGATTCTCATAAATCCGTTCCCGGTCCATCCACTTGTTGAAGGAACCGCAGTGGTTGAACACGCCGTCCAGAATCACATGCATTCCTCTGGCGTGGGCTTCCTCCACCACTTTGATCAGCATCTGATTGCTGGCTTCCAGGTTTTCCAGATCCGTTACTCTCTGAATAAATTTGGACGCATGACTGTTGTCCATATCTCCTTCGTGAAGCACTTCTCCTCCGTCTTTTACGATTTTTCCAAAATGGGGGTCCACATAATCGTAATCCTGAATGTCATATTTGTGGCTGGAAGGGGAAACGAACAGCGGATTGAAATAAATCACATCTACGCCCAGATCCTGGAGGTAATCCATCTTGTCCAGCACACCCTGCAGGTCTCCGCCGTAAAACTCCCGGACATCCAGATAAGCCGGACATTTTCCCCAGTCCGTTACTTTTCTGGAATAGTCACGAATATAGGAATATTCCCGGTCTTCCACATCATTGGAAGGATCTCCGTTGCAGAACCGGTCTGTGAAAATCTGGTACATCACGGCACCCTTTGCCCAGTCCGGAGTGGAAAATCCCGGCGCAATGGCAAAGCTGTAATACTCCTGAACATCTTTGGATATTCCCCGTTTATTATAAAAACACTGTATTTTTCCCACATGGACTTCAAAATAATACCGGAAAATCTCTTCATCCATCACGATCTGCACCATATAAAAATCAAAGCGCCCTCTGGTCTTTTCATAAGTCATGGGAAAGCGCTTCTCACCATTGATCAGATATACTTCGTCTACATTATTCTTGCCTGTCCGAAACCGGATGGTCACCGTTTCTCCCGGCTTTGGTTCCATGGGCTCCACATAATTTCTTGTCTCATCACTAAACAGTGCATTTGTCTGGAATACTGGCCGCATCTGCATCACGTATTTCTGCACCTTCTGCAGATAGTCCTTACTTGCTGTATTCATCTTAATAAATGCTCCTTCCCCACCTCTGCTGTTTTCTTCTATAATATCATTTTATACCATCCATTTTCATCACACAACCCCATTTTCCGTAACATGAGAAAAGCACAGCAGTCAAACTGCTGTGCTTTTCTCGGAGAAGGTATTTCTCTTATGGGGTGTAGCAAAAACTATATAATGTATTGGGGGGTTTTACGATGCTTATTATAGCATCGAGTTCCAAATAAGTGTGCATAAACTTCACAAATTTCGGCATTCACTTTTATGCATTTTCACTAAAGAGTGTTTCAAACTCTGCTCTTTCGATCTTTTCTTTTTCGATGAGCAGGGCTGCACATTTATGGAGGACATCCATATGCTCCAGAATACAGCTCTTTGCATTGGCATAAGCCTCGTCGATGATACGTTTTACTTCCTCATCAATGAGATTCTGTGTCTCTTCTCCAAATCCTCTGGTGTGTGCCAGATCCCGTCCGATAAAGACTTCATCGTCATCACTGCCGTAGCAGATGGTGCCTACCCGGTCAGACATCCCATATTTGGTCACCATGGCTCTGGCAAGTCCGGTAGCCTGTTTGATATCCTGGGAAGCTCCCGTGGTCACATCTCCAAAGATCAGCTCTTCTGCCACACGGCCGCCAAAGGAAACTTCGATGTTCTGCAGCATTTTGTTTTTGGTGTTGAACATCTCATCTTTTTCCGGCAGAGGCATGGTATAGCCTGCTGCTCCCATTCCAGTCGGAATGATGGAAATGGTATGCACAGGACCCACATCCGGAAGCACATGGAAGAGAATCGCATGGCCTGCTTCGTGGTATGCCGTGATTTTCTTTTCTTTTTCGGAAATTACTTTACTGTGTTTCTCTGCACCGATTCCCACCTTCACAAAAGAACGGTTAATATCCTGCTGCTGAATGTAGCTGCGTCCGTCTCTGGCTGCATAAATGGCTGCTTCATTCATCAGGTTTTCCAGATCTGCACCGGTAAATCCGGCTGTGGTCTGTGCCACCTGTTTCAGGTCCACATCGTCTCCAAGTGGCTTTCCGCTGGCATGGACACGGAGGATTTCCTCGCGTCCCTTCACATCCGGTCTGCCCACTCCCACTTTCCGGTCAAAACGGCCGGGACGTAAAATGGCCGGGTCTAAAATGTCCACCCGGTTGGTGGCTGCCATCACGATAATGCCCTCGTTGTATCCAAAACCATCCATCTCCACAAGAAGCTGGTTTAAGGTCTGCTCTCTCTCGTCATGTCCGCCGCCAAGACCAGTTCCTCTGCGTCTTGCCACTGCATCAATCTCATCAATGAAAATGATACAGGGGGCGTTTCTCTTTGCCTCGGTAAACAGATCGCGCACACGGGAAGCTCCCACACCGACAAACATTTCCACAAAGTCAGAACCGGAAATGCTGAAAAACGGCACGCCTGCTTCTCCTGCCACTGCTTTTGCAAGAAGGGTTTTACCAGTTCCCGGAGGACCTACAAGAAGCACTCCTTTGGGGATTCTCGCTCCCACCTGCAGATATTTCTTGGGATTTTTCAGGAAATCCACTACTTCCTGGAGATCTTCTTTTTCTTCCTGAAGACCTGCTACATCTTTAAATTTTACTTTTTTTCCATTGGGATTCATCAAAACCGCACGGCTTTTGCCGAAATTCATCATCCGGCTGTTTCCGCCGCCTCCGGATGCCTGCTTATTCATAAAAGCAAACATTCCCAGGAAAATCACGCCCATCAGCATAATGGGCAGAACAGTGGTCAGAATCACGCTTTCTTTTTCAATATCATAGCGGTAATTCTGAATGCCTTGTTCATTCAGCCACTCTTCTGCTTCCTTTACATCGGAAACGTTGACGGTCTTCACACTGCCGTCTTTCAGATATACAAGAAGATGGCCGGTAGGCACCTGTGAATTGGGATGGATATCTACCTTTGTCACCACATCTGACTCCACGGCTCTGGTAAATTCATTGTAGCTGTAGGTTTCCCTGGGCGTAAATCCGTTCCGGAAAACAAAATACAGCAGAACGATCACCACAGCAGCCAGAATGTAGGTGCCGATTCCTCTTGAAGTTTTAAAATTGTTGTCCAATGCTGCTCTCCTTTCTGGCTTTTGCGTCTTTTTATTCTACCTCTACAACGCCGATAAAAGGCAGATTCCGGTACTTCTGGTCATAGTCCAGTCCGTATCCTACCACAAACTCATCGGGGATATTGAATCCCACATAATCTACTTTCACATCGGTCACACGACGCTCCGGTTTGTCCAGAAGAGTACAGATGGAAATGCTCTTTGGATTCCTGTTGCCAAGCAGCTTTACCAGATGTGCCAGAGTGCGTCCGGAGTCAATAATATCCTCCACAATCAGAACGTCTTTTCCTTCCAGGGGCTCATCCAGATCTTTGATGATCTTTACCACTCCGCTGGACTTGGTATCAGCGCCATAGCTGCTGACAGACATGAAGTCCAGAGATACCGGCACGGTAATGCGTTTTGCCAGCTCACAGGTAAAGAACACGCCTCCTTTTAAAACGCAGATCAGATGTACGGACTTTCCTGCGTAGGCTTCGCTGATTTCTTTTC
The DNA here is from genome assembly GCA_905214955.1 of uncultured bacterium. Lineage (GTDB taxonomy): Bacteria > Bacillota > Clostridia > Lachnospirales > Lachnospiraceae > Limivivens. Next base: position 4,676 of record CAJMON010000086.1, on the reverse strand, counting down.
CCAGCTGTGCAATTCTGCGGTCTACTTCTTCTTCACTTACTAATACGCGAATCTTATCTTCCATGGTTTTCTTCCTCCCATATTTGTATTTCCAGAATTCTTTTTGTCTGATCCGTTATCTTACAGGCCTCACTCATCCGCTGTCCGGCCAGAAGAATATGGCTTCCCGATGCAATAAGAGGGATCTTATCCCGTTCTTCCTTTGGAATCTTTTCATCGATGAAATACTGCTTCAGTTTTTTTCTCCTGCATCCTGGAGCAATGGTCAGATAATCCCCGGCTCTGCGGCTTCTTAACCGAATCGTATCATCTATTGTATCATAATCCAGCCATTTCGTATATTCATTTTTACGAAATATTTTCTCAACTTCCGCAAAACCACTCTCCGGCATGGGAAAACTTCTTGCTGCTGCCATCCACCTGCCATACCGGACTTCTCCCGGCACCGGAAGTTCTGCTTCATCCATTACCTGCCTGGCTTCTTGCGCTGATTTTTCCTGCTTTGGTTTCTCATACAGCCGATACCAGCTTCCATCCCGGCTGGCTTCTAGGTTTCCTGGGAGATTGGACAGTTTTTTCCCGGACTGGGATGCCGCCAGTGCTTTCATTCCCGCAAGATGAACTGCCGTTAGATCTTTCCTTCCACTTCCTAGTTTCTCCAGCGCCGCCTGGAGAACAAAGTCCTGCTCCACTTCTTCCAGCCGCAAAAATGCTTCCGCCGGAAAAGAAATCTCCATTTTTTCCGTCTGAATACAGCTGTGGTTCAAAAGCCATTCTTCCCCTTTTCCAAGAAGATATACATAAACCTTATCCATCCGTTCTCCCAGGGCTCCTAAATGTTCTACTGCTCTGGCATTCACACTTTCCAGAGCCGGTACTGCCTGGCTGCGGATCTTGTTTCTGGTATATTCCAATGTCAGATTTGTGGAATCTGTCCTCCAGGAAACGCCATTTTCCCGCAAAAACACCTCGATTTCCCTGCGCGGTACATTCAAAAGAGGCCGCAGAATTTTCCCGCGGACTTTCCGCATTCCGCATAAGCCTGCAATTCCGCTTCCTCTGGCCAGGTTCCACAAGATAGTCTCCGCCTGGTCTCCCGCATTATGGGCTACCGCAATCTTTCCGCCGGGGCCTGCCACCTCTTCAAATGCCTGATAGCGCACCTGACGCCCAGCTTCCTCCACGGTCAAATGCTCCCGCCTCGCTTTTTCCCTGACATCCTCCGACACAACGGTCAGAGGAATCTCCCATTGTTCGCACAGCACTTTTACGAACCTGGCATCTTCCAGACTTTCCTCGCCCCGGATGCCGTGCTCCACATGAACTGCCTTGATCTGGAGCTTTTTTTCCGGATGGCTTTCAGCATAGGCTTTCAGCACCAGAAGAAGGCATACCGAATCAGCCCCTCCGGAAACCCCTGCAGCCACCACGTCACCGGCCTCTAACATATTTCTGCTTTCCAGATTTTCGAATGCTTTTTTCATGCATCCTGCGCGATCTTTATATGTTTCCATTTCTTTCATCTCATTTTCCTGTTTCTTCTGCAGACCGTACACCTTCTGTTATTTCTGTTCTCTGCGTGCTTTTCCTCCCACAGTGCTTTTATTACTATACCGCAAAATGCCGCGGCTTTGCAAGTACCGCCCTACCGTTCCCAGAAACCACCCACCAGCACGGTCATATCGTCCTCCGGCCTGCATTGGCCCATACGCAGCACTTCTTTGATGATGTTTTCCGCCATTTCCGCCGCATTTTCCGTCTCCTGAGCAGCAACGATTTCTTTCAGCACCCCATCTGCATCCTCCTGAGGTAGGGAATCCAGTACACCGTCTGACACCATCACCACAAAATTTCCTGGTTCCAGCTGGCGTTTTACTGTTTCCATCTCAATCTCCTGAGTCAGTCCTGCAGGCGCGCTGGTGGACAGAATCTCTTCCACCCAGCCGGTACGTCTCAGAAACGTAGCCGCCGCACCGATTTTTAAAAATTCGCAGAGGCCTGTAAACAGATCCACGGTACACAGATCAATGGAAGAAAAACTTCCGTTGTCCTGAAGCATCAGTGCCGCATGGATGAGCCGCACAGCCGTTTCTTTGCGAAATCCTGCTTCTAAAAACTGTTCCAACAGTTCTATCACCTGCTCACTTTCTCGATATGCGGAAGGACCGGAGCCCATACCATCGGAAATGCTTAAAATCATCTGCCCATTGTTCTGCCGGAAAATGGAAAAGTTGTCACCGGAAATGACTTCGCCTTCTCTGGTGGCCCTTGCCACGCCTCCCAGCATCTGATACAGCGGCACCGGGGTAAAGCATACGGTGCTGTATTCCCTGTTGATGATCATTCTGCTGTCAAATGTGGGCATCATTTCCTGTCCAAAATATCCGGACAGCCACCAGGCCGCCTCTTTTACCGGAATGCACCGGCTCTTTCTGGACGTCCGCAGAGTCAGATACAGCTCAAACCAGTTTTCTCCTTTTTCCAGAATCCATGCCTCCTGTACCTGAAGGCCGTGGGTGCGCATCCCCGCATCAATCTGATAGCGTTTCAGCCCTTCCACCCGCTTCATGTCATACACGCTGTTTGCTGCCCGCCGGATAATAGCTGCCGTCTGTTCCATCTGCTCCACCATGGCAAGCCTGGTTTCCAAAAGACGGTTGCTCCACAGAAGGTTTAGCCTTGCCCGCCGGAAACTGTCTGCCACCACATCCTCCAGCCGGATTCTGTGAAGGCATCTGTCCCAGAATTCCGTGTTTTCCTCTTGGCTGGTTTCTTTGGTCTCCGCTGCATTTAAGCAGGCATAAATCTGTCGGTATGTCCGGTAATACTGCCGCTCCCAGCAGATTTCCCTGCGCCTGCAGAACGCGCATACGGTTTCCTGCACATCCTGAAAAATTCCCCGGATTTCTTCCCCGGACAACTGCTCCCGTTTCGTGGGCATTTCCCGGAATGTATCGGAAAGCTTCTGAAAAGCCTGGGCATATCCCTCCAGACGCTCTTTCCCAGGCTCCAGAACGGCTGTGTCAAAATACTCCCCCATGTCATGACCTCCTGTTTTGCTCTTGCCGGCCCCGTTCTTTTTTATTTTGCTTCCAATAGGCTGCCCTCTATTATAACCGATACCGCCTGCAAATCCTGTCAAAACCGCGGAGACTTTCAAAAGATTCACCGTTCTATAACAACGAAAAAGACCCCCGCCAAACAGCGGGAGCCTCACAGCTCTTTTCTTATGTACTTTTAGTTAGAAGGCTTGAAAACGGTCTCTCCTTCGTAAACCAGCCCAAGCTTGTCCCTGGCTACGTCTTCTACATATTCGTCCGTCTTCATGTATTCTTCCATGTTTTCGATCTCTTGTGTACGTTCTTTTTCTGATGCAAGCTGACCATTCACCTGTGCAAGCTGCTGTGTATAAAGTACATTCTTTGTCTCCAGCTTTCTGCTCTGGAAAGCCAGGGTGATCAGCAGAACGCCAACAATCGCAGAAATACATACCATGCCACGCCGGTTGCTATTTCTGCGTCTTCTTCTTCTTCTCATTCTTTACCCTTCCTGTCTGTTTCCCCTTTGCCTTACTTATTGACATTGTAACCTTTTTTTTACACATTTTCAATATTTTTCGAAAAAAAGTACCTGTCTTTTTTGTCATAAATCGAATCGGGTAAAACAGGATATGCAGAATTTCTGCAAATACCGCCACAACCAGTCTATCCAGCATTTTGTAGTACAAAAACATGCCAAAACACATACCTGCCAGGGAGAATCCCCGCACCATTCCACTGTTTTCCAGAAATGTAATGAGGAAAAAAACAGCACCCGCACAGGCCCAGTAAAAAAAATCTTCCAGTCCTGTGCGGATGCGCCCTGCCGGGAATTCCCTTCTCACTCCCCGGATCAGTCCATATCCAAAGAGGAAGGCTGCCCCGGCCAATACAGAAATCAGAAAAAAACGTGCTTCCTGGGAGATCTGCCCGCTGATACTCACCGAAACAGCCTCCCCAGAAAGCTTTCGCCTTTTCCTTTTTTCCCTGCACTTCCAGAGTAGACCAGACTGTCAATCTTGCCGTCGATATCCGCTTCTCCCTGCTCCAAAGTCAGCCGGTTTATGTGAAGCTCCTGTCCTTTTATCGTCAGCGTTCCCAGTTCTGTCTCCAGTATGATCTCGCCCTCATCAAAAGAAAGTACATCCGATACTCCTGTAATCGTCCCGGTATGTCTCCCTGTCACTGCAATCCGGTGCGTCAAAGCCACTGCCGTCTGCTTCTCTTCCATGCACCCACTCCGTGCTTTTCGTTTTCTAAAATATATGAAACCGGAAAGGAAAAGATGCCGGAATCCTTTACAGATATTTGTACATCTGCTCGGCTGCTTCTTTTTTCACTGTCTCCTGTACATTTTCTACCTGTACTTTTACGGATTTTGTTCCAAACTGAATCTCAATAATGTCCCCTTCTTTGACGTTCACAGACGCCTTCGCCGGGCGGTCATTGACCATGACCCTGCCTGCGTCACAAGCTTCATTTGCCACGGTGCGGCGCTTGATTAAGCGTGACACCTTTAAAAATTTGTCTAATCTCATAATTGATTGTCCTTTCTTCTTGCTATACGCTTTTTATAATTACCACGGATTGCTCCGTGCTCCGCACTCTCACAATCCTCCCAAATATTCGCATATCGCG
>CAJMON010000085.1 GCA_905214955.1 uncultured bacterium | reverse complement strand
GCCAAAGCCAAAGCCAAAGCCAAAGCCAAAGCCAAAGCCAAAGCCAAAGCCAAAGCCAAAGACGAGGAGGAGATTACAGTGAAGTAGGAAACATTCATTCAACTTCTGGTGGTTCAGGAGACGAATGAAAGAAATAAACCATTACCCATAAAAATAAGGCGAAAGGAAGGTATGGACCACCGAAAACGTAAAGAGTTCCATAAAAAAACATTGAAAAAAATCTGAGAAAGGAAGGTACGGACCACCGAGAACACTACGAAGTATCCTATAAAACTAAAAGAATGAGAGGTATTGTCCAATGGAGACAGAAATGATCCAGCGGCTGTGAGATCTGAAGAAGAAAAAAGATCCCAGCCGCTATTTTTATGCTCAAAAACAAATTTGCGAGAGCGTGTTTGAAAAATGCTTTCTGTAAGATGTGCGTCACACTTTGCAGGAATGATTTTTTAAACACGCTTTAGGCATACGGGCGGGGCTGTCCTCATATATTGGGAGAGAGGAGGGCTGGATGTGACAGACAAGGAGGAACTGATCAAACTTTTTTCCATGGACCTGCGGAGAATTTTAAAGAAAATTCCCGTGGACTTTGAACGGGTGCAGGAAATCCGGCTGCGGGTGGAGCAGCCGCTGCTGATGGTGTATGAAGGCAGAGAATTTTTTATCACAGAGGAAGGAAGCCTGACAAACAGCCAGGAGAAAGCCTGGAATGTCAGCAGAAATGAAATTCTGGAGACCATGGAATACATTGGGAATTATTCCCTTTATGCGTATGAGGAAGAGCTGAAACAGGGATTTCTGACGGTAAAAGGTGGGCATCGGGTGGGAGTGGCCGGGAAGCTGGTGATGGATGGCGGAAAAATTCAGGGAATCCGGTATATTTCTTTTTTGAATATCCGGCTGGCCCACGAATGCTTAGGATGTGCCGATCCTGTGATGCCCTATGTGTTTGAAAATGGAAAATTGTGTCATACCCTGGTGATTTCGCCGCCAAGATGTGGAAAAACCACCCTGCTGCGGGATATGATCCGCCAGATTTCCGATGGAGCGTCGGGAAGGCAGGGACTGACCGTGGGGGTGGTGGATGAACGCTCGGAAATCGGAGGCTGTTACCTTGGGGTGCCCCAAAATGATCTTGGCATCCGCACAGACGTGCTGGACTGCTGCCCCAAATCTCTGGGGATGATGCTGCTTCTGCGTTCCATGTCTCCGGCAGTTATCGCAGTAGACGAGCTGGGAGATCCGGGGGATATCCACGCGGTTGAGGCGGTAAGAAACTGCGGGTGCTGCCTGCTGGCAACGGTTCATGGAAATTCGGTGGAAGATATCCGGAAAAAACCTCTGCTTGGAAAGCTTACCGCGGAGCATTTCTTTGAACGGTATGTGGTGCTGTGGAACCGGCCGAAAGCCGGGTGGATTCACCAGATTTTTGATGGAAGAGGCACCTGTCTGTATGAGGACGGTGAAGAGCGGTGTTAAAAACAGCTGGACTTGCCTGCATGTTTTTGGGGTGTATGCTGGCAGGTCTGCAGGCATCTGCTAGGTTAAAGGAACGGGTCAGCCTTTTGGAGGAACTGCGGCATGTGCTGAAAATTCTGGAGGGAGAACTGGAATATGCCCATGCATCCCTACCAGAGGCGTTTTTAAAAGCTGGAGAAAGCAGAGATCCCTATGGCCTGTTCTTTTCTGGAATGGCAGAAGAGATGGGGACATACCCTGGAAAAGGTCGGAGTGAAATTTTCAGAGAACAGACAGCTGCGGTATTTTCCGGGACGGCGTTGAAAAAAGAGGACGTCCGGATTTTGGAAGAACTGGGGGAACGCCTTGGGGCGGCGGATGTCCACAGCCAGCTTCAGATGCTGCAGCTGGCAGAAGAGCGGGCAGAATTTCAGAAGGGAAAAGCACAGGAAGAATACCGGCAGAAAGGGAAAATGGCCCGATATCTTGGCATCTGCATGGGGCTGTTTTTTGTGGTACTGTTTTTTTAGAAGAATTGTTCTAGGCAGAGAAAGGAAAATGGCATGGGCGTAAATCTGATTTTCAAGATTGCGGCAGTGGGAATCCTGGTTTCAGTGCTCTGCCAGGTTCTCAAACACAGCGGAAGAGAAGAACAGGCATTTCTCACCAGTCTGGCAGGGCTGATTCTGGTGCTGTTCTGGGTGGTGCCCTATATTAATGAATTGTTTGAAAATGTGAAAGCATTGTTTTCTCTGTGAAAGATCAGAAGGAGAAGGAATATGATAAAAATCGGAGTCCTTGGAATCACCGGAGTGCTTCTGGCAGTTCTTTTAAAGGAAACCAGACCTGGATTTTCTGTTTTTATCAGTATGGCCGTCTGCATTCTGATCTTTTTTTATGGGATTGGCAGGCTGGAAGCGGTGGCAGATGCTCTGGCCACTCTGCAAAAAGCGGTAAATCTGAAAGATTCGTACCTGAAGGTACTGTTGAAAATGGCGGGAATTACGTACCTGGCAGATTTTTCGGCAAGCCTGTGCCAGGATGCAGGGTACTCGGCCATTGCAGGGCAGATTGAATTTTTTGGAAAAATTTCCATTCTGGCTGTGAGTGCGCCGGTGATGCTGGCGCTTTTGGAGACCATCACCGGATTTTTGGGGTAACAAGAGGGGCACAGAGTGTGAAAAAATGGAAAAAAATCAGAAGCTGCGCCAGAATGGCAGTACTGGTTTGCTGGATTTTGGCAGCGGGAAGCGCCTGGTCTTTGAAGGCCTCAGGAGCGGAAACGGAAGAAATGTTTCAATTTCAACAGGAAATTCTGGATGGCATTGGTCTGTCGGATATGGATGAAGCCATGAGAGATATTTTGGGGGAGGAGCCGGTATCCCTGGAAAGCTGGGTGCTGATGCTGTTAGAAGGAAAACTTCCTCTGACGAAAGAAACCATGCAGAAACGGATACAGGACAGCCTGTACGGTGCATGGAGCCAGCAGAAAAAAACAGCAGGGTATGTGTTTGGACTGGCGGTATCTTCCTGCGCATTCTCCGGATTTGTGGGGATTCTGGCAAAAAGCCAGGCGGCAAAAATGGCAGTGTCCATGCTGTACTTTCTGATGATTACCGTGCTGGTTCAGGTGACGGCAGGATTTTCCGGTACCGCAGAGGAAACCGTGGGGAAAATGGTGTCCTTTCTTCAGATTCTCATGCCCACGTATCTGGCAGTATCCGTGATGGCAAAAGGGTCTCTTGGAAGCGCTGCCTTTTATGAATTGATGCTGGGGGCACTTGGGATGCTTCAGAGTTTGCTGCGGTACGTGGTGATTCCCCTGGCAGATCTGTATCTGCTGACAGCCCTTCTTGGAAACCTTTCGGAAAAGAACCGGTTTTCCAGAATGAGCGAACTGTTGAAACAGGCAGTGGACTGGTCGTTAAAGACCATCATCGTGTTTGTGGCAGGACTTCAGACGGTTCAGAACCTGATTCTGCCGGCAGTGGATGCCTTTCAGAGAAGCCTGCTGACCAAAGCAGGAAGTGCTATTCCGGCGGTGGGCGGCTTATTTGGCAGCGTGACAGAGCTGTTTTTCGGATCAGCGGCCTTGATTCGAAGCGCGCTTGGGGCGGCTGGGCTTCTACTTCTTGCACTCATCTGCATGACACCGTTGATTTATCTGGGAGTGGGGGCTTTGGTGTATCAGGTGCTGGGAGCCATTTTGCAGCCAGTCGTGGATGAGCGGATGAGTGCCTGTTTTACGGTTGCAGGGGAAAGCATCTGGATGCTGTTTAAGGCGGTGGCAGTGACAGCCATGCTGTTGTTTATGTCCCTTGCTTTGACATCCGTATCTTTGGGAGGGTGAAAAAACGTGGAACTGTTTTGGAACTGGATTCGGCAGCTGCTGTGTGCATACTGTGGATTCTGGCTGTTCCTTTCCGTGCTTCCAGAGCATTCTGCCAGAAATTATGTCAGGCTGTTTGGCTCTCTGATTTTGCTGCTGCTGTTTCTGGAGCCTGTTTTGGAAAGTTTTGGTGATGGAGAGGCATTTGGAAAACTGGTTGGAGGATTTACCTTTCGGCAGGAGGCAGCAGACCTTACGAACACCATGGAAGCAGCGGCGGAGCTTGGAAATGAAGCGGTACGGAATGGGTTTGAAAAAGAGGCAGCAAGACAGGCAGAGGAGCTTGCGAAAAGCTGCGGTCTTGCCAATGTAAAAGCCCAGGTTCGAATTGGAGAAAAGGAAGATGGCTCCCTGGAAGTGTGTGCCGTGCAGATGACAGGAGAAGGAAGCAAAGAAGAAGGAGAGGCGGCGGCCAGGATGCTTTGTCAGGCGTACCAGGTAAAAAGAAGCAGCGTGCGGATGGATATCCGAAAGGAGGCAGACCCATGACATGGAAAAATTTTTAAAAAGGAAAGACCAGTGGCTGATTCTCCTTTTGGGTGGATTGATTCTGGCAGTGGCAGCCATGCCGGGGGGAAACAAAAGCAGCCAGAAAAGCACTGTACAGACCGTTTCACAGGAGGAGACAGCAAATACACAGTCAGGGGATTCTTCTGTGGAAGCTCTGGAAAAACGCCTTTCAGAACTTCTTTCCCAGGTCCAGGGGCTTGGAAAAACAAAAGTTATGATTACGTTGGAGGAGAGCGGAGAGCGGGCGGTGGCTTTTGACAGCCAGAATACCAGCCGTAGCGTCAAAGAGAGCAGCGGGACGAGCACCCAGGAGGAAGACAGTTCCCAAAGTACCGTGTATGAGAAGGAAGCAGGGGGAGGGGAGACCCCGTATGTGACCAAGGAGACAGCACCGAAAATCCGGGGCGTGCTGGTGGCTGCCCAGGGGGGAGATGATCCGGAAAATGTCCGGAACATTACGGAGGCTGTGATGGCATTATTCCATATTGAAGCGCATAAAATCAAAGTAATGAAGATGAAATAAGGAGGGGGAAGGGTGAAACAGATCTTCCGGAAAAATCAGGCTGTGATCACAGTCCTGGCGGTCATGGTGGCAGTGGCTGGGTACTTAAATTATTCAGGGACAAAGGTGGGAGAGGACGGAAAAGAGGCTTCTCTGACCGTGGATGATACCAGTCTGTTAGATGTGGAAAGCCTGGATGATCCCCAGGAGCAGATCACGGCAGACGTTTCGGATGAAGAAATCACTGATACACCGGGGGAAGCGGTGTTGACCAGTATGTCTGCGGGAAGCGGATTTTCTGCAGAAGCAAAGCTTACCAGAGAACAGGTGCGGGCACAGAATAAGGAAACGCTTCTGGAAGTCATCAACAATGGGAATATTACGGAAGAACAGAAACAAAATGCCATTGACAATATGACAGAAATGGCTGATGTGGCAGAACGGGAAGCGGCAGCAGAGCTTCTGCTGGAATCCAAGGGATTTACCGATGCAGTAGTGAGCATTACCGATGGATCTGCGGATGTGGTGATCTGTAAAGCCGAGATCAGCGAGGCGGAGCGGGCACAGATTGAAGACATTGTGAAACGGAAAACCGGAATCTCCGGTTCCGCCATTATCATCAGCCCCATGTCAGGAAGCTGAGGAGACTTTGGCAGAATCGGAAAATTCATCCTGGAAGAGAAAGGCTGCAATGCAGATAAAGACAAAGCAGACCAGCCAGGTGGCCGGTTCACAGGCACATACAGCAGGATAACCGTACACCGGCACCAGATAGATGGAAAACAGAACTTTTCCAATGAGTTCCAGGCTGCTGCATAAAACAGGAGCAATCTGGTGCTGGGTGCCCTGCAGGGTATTTCGCATAATCACCAGAAATCCCATGGGAGGGAATAAGGTGATGCTGCAGCGGATGTACAGCAGGGCGCTGGAAATCACGGTTTCATTGGTACTGCCAGTGACCAGGCGGACGGCATCCGAAGCAAAAAACAGCACAAAGATCATGGCAATGACCCACCAGGATACATACAGGAAAAAGGCTGCCTTGACGCCATTCCAGATGCGGCGGCGTTTTCCGGCTCCATAGTTCTGGCTGGAATAGGTGGCCATGCTGATGCCAAGGGCGCTGCCAGGCATCATAAAGACTTCTACCAGGCGGCGTCCTCCTACCTGGGCGGCAATGTAAACGCTGCCAAGGGCGTTGATGCTGCTTTGCAGAACCACGCTTCCAATGCTGAAAATGATGTTCATGAGAGCCATGCTGAAACCTGCCGCAAGCATTTCACCTATAAAGGCAGCCGGCACATGCAAGTCCTTCTTTGAAAAGCGCAGAACAGGATAATTTTTCAGAATGTAAAGAAATCCGGCAAGAACGCTGAATGCCTGGGCAGTGACGGTGGCAGCGGCAGCTCCTATGACACCAAAATGGAACACGCCCATAAACAGCACATCCAGAACCACGTTAAATCCACAGGAAATGGCCAGAAAGATCAGTGGTGCAAGGCTGTTTCCCACCGCCCGCAGCATACTGGATTCCAGGTTGTAGGCAAGAATCAGGGGGATTCCGGCCAGGATTACGATAATATAGGAAAGGGCACCTTCCATAGTATCTGCCGGCGTTTTTAAAAGCACCAGAAGAGGGCGGACAGCCAAAAGAAATCCAACCGTCAGCAAAGCGGCCAAAATGCCGGTCCACAGAACCATCTGGCAGGAGGCCTGGCGGAGACGGGTTTCATCCTGGCATCCAAAAGCGTGGCTGATTAACAGGGCGAATCCATTGGTAATGCCGATGGCCAGGCTGGTAAGGAGGCTGTACAGGGCAGCAGTAGCGCCGATCTGGGCTAAGGCCGCATCTCCTAAAATGTGTCCGGCAAGAGCCGTGTCTGCCAGGTTATAAAACTGCTGGAGAAGATTTCCAAGAAAAATCGGAAGGGCAAAGGCCAGAAGCAGCCGAAGAGGGCTGCCTGTGGTCATGTCCAGCGTGCGGGAAGAAGATGCTTTCATTTCTTATGCATCCTTTCTGGAAGCGTCTGTCTCTTCTTTTGCCAGATTTTTCTGGGCTGTGGAAAGCATCAGTTTGATACGGTTTAACTGGTTGACTTCGCTGGCGCCTGGATCGTAGTCAATGGCAACAATGTTGGACAGCGGATAGCGGTGGCGCAGTTCTTTGATGACACCTTTTCCGACTACGTGGTTGGGCAGGCAGCCGAAAGGCTGGGTACATACAATGTTGTTGGTGCCGGAGTGGATCAGCTCCATCATTTCTCCGGTTAAGAACCATCCTTCTCCGCACTGGTTTCCAAGGGAAACAATGGGGGAGGCGTATTTTGCCAGATCCTCAATGTGGGCAGGCGCGGTAAAGTGGCGGCTCTTGGCAAATTCTTTTGCAGCAGTGCCGCGGAAGGTTTCCAGAGCTTTGATTCCGGCATTTCCAAGGAAGGCGCCGGATTTTTTCATGCCAAGCTCTTCTGCCTTGAAGTTGGTATTGTAGAAGCAGTACAGCAGGAAGTCCATCAGATCCGGAACAACCGCTTCAGCACCCTCTGCTTCCAGAAGGTCTACCAGATGGTTGTTGGCAGTGGGCAGGAATTTTACCAGAATTTCGCCTACCACACCAACTTTGGGCTTGCGCTCATCGGTGATGGGCAGATTGTCGAAATCGTGGATGATGTCTCTGCACAGCTTCTTGAACTTCCGGATGGAAGGATTGGGGCCGGCAAGGAAGGTCTTGCAGATGTCTTCCCATTTCTGATGCATGGCATTGGCGGAACCTTTTACTTTTTCGTAGGGACGCATCCGGTACAGACAGCGCATGAAAATATCGCCGAAGACCAGACCGTACATGCCTCTCATCACCAGCTGGGGAGAGATTTTGAATCCGGGGTTCTTTTCCAGTCCGCTCATGTTGATGGAAATGACCGGAATCTGCTTCATGTCAGCTTTTTCCAGGGCACGGCGGATAAAGCCGATGTAGTTGCTGGCACGACAGCCGCCGCCTGTCTGGGAAATCAGAACAGCGGTCTTATCCAGGTCGTATTTTCCGGACAGCAGGGCGTCCATGATTTGTCCTACTACGATCAGAGAGGGGTAGCAGGCATCGTTGTTTACATATTTCAGGCCCATGTCGATGGCCTTTTTATTGTCGTTGTCAAGAACCTCCAGGCGGTAGCCGCTGGCGCAGAAAGCAGTTTCCAGAAGGTTAAAGTGGATGGGTGACATCTGAGGGCAGAGGATGGTGTAATTTTTGCGCATTTCCTCTGTGAAGATGACCCGGTTCATGTTTGCCGGCACAATGGTGCGTTTCATCTGCTTTTCTCTGCGGACGCGGACAGCGGAGAGCAGGGAGCGGATACGGATGCGGGCAGCACCTAAGTTGTTGACCTCATCGATCTTTAAGCAGGTGTAAATCTTTCCGGAATTGGAAAGAATGTCGTTTACGGCATCGGTGGTAACGGCATCCAGGCCGCAGCCAAAGGAGTTTAACTGGATCAGTTCCAGATCGTCTCTGGTCTTTACATAGTTGGCAGCAGCGTAAAGGCGGCTGTGGTACATCCACTGGTCCATGACAATCAGCGGGCGTTCCGGCGGATTTAAGTGGGAGATGGAGTCTTCCGTGAGAACAGCCAGGCCATAGGAGTTGATCATTTCCGGAATGCCGTGGTTGATCTCAGAATCCACATGGTAGGGACGTCCTGCCAGAACAATGCCCTGTCTATGGTTTTCTTCCATCCATTTCAGGGTTTCCTCGCCTTTCTTACGCATCTCTTCTCTGGTGCGCTCCATCTCAGTCCATCCGGCATCCACTGCTTTTCGCACCTCTGCTTCTGGAAGGTCGGAAAATTCCTTTAACAGAGAAGAAAGAGCTGTTTCCTTGCTGGTCAGCGCCAGGAAGGGATTGCGGAAGGTAATATCTCCGTCACGGAGTTCATCAATGTTGTTTTTGATATTTTCCGCGTAGGAGGTTACGATAGGGCAGTTGTAGTGGTTGTTGGCATCCGGGAACTCAGTCCGCTCATAGGGAATGCAGGGATAGAAAATGTATTTGATTCCCTGGCGGATCAGCCAAGTCACATGTCCATGGGCCAGCTTCGCTGGATAACACTCAGATTCACTGGGAATGGATTCAATGCCCAACTCATAAATCTTATGGGTGGAGGGCGGAGAGAGGATTACCCGGTATTTTAAGGAGGTAAAGAAGGTAAACCAGAACGGATAGTTCTCGTACATATTCAGAACTCTGGGAATACCAACAATGCCTCTGGCTGCTTCGTCTTCCGGAAGTGCTTCATAGGAGAACAGCAGCTTGTTTTTGTAATCATAAAGGTTTGGAATATTTTCTTTGTTCCGTTCTTTTCCAATACCACGCTCGCAGCGGTTTCCGCTGATAAATTGGCGTCCGCCGGAGAAACGGTTGATAGTCAGGCGGCACTGGTTGGTACAGCCCCGGCATTTGGCCATCGTGGTAGTAAACTGCAGAGCATTGATTTTCTCAATGGAAAGCATGGATGTTTCGGATCCTTCTTTGTAACGCTCCCTTGCAATGAGGGCAGCACCGAAAGCGCCCATGATACCGGCGATGTCCGGACGGATCACCTGGCAGTTGGCGATTTTTTCAAAGCTGCGTAAAACGGCGTCATTGTAGAAGGTTCCGCCCTGGGCCACGATGTGCTGTCCAAGCTCGGAGGCATCGGAAACTTTGATAACCTTATAAAGAGCGTTTTTGATGACAGAGTAAGCCAGTCCGGCGGAAATATCGGCAACCTCTGCACCTTCCTTCTGTGCCTGTTTTACTTTTGAGTTCATAAACACGGTACAGCGGGTTCCAAGGTCAATGGGATGCTTTGCAAAGAGGGCAGCTTTTGCGAAATCCTGCACGGTATAGTTTAAGGATTTGGCAAAGGTCTCAATGAAAGAACCGCAGCCGGAGGAACAGGCTTCGTTTAACTGAACACTGTCAACGGTCTGGTTCTTGATTTTGATGCATTTCATGTCCTGGCCGCCGATGTCCAGAATGCAGTCTACTTCCGGGTCAAAGAAAGCAGCTGCATAATAATGGGAAACGGTTTCCACTTCTCCTTCATCCAGCATCAGGGCAGCCTTGATCAGCGCTTCGCCGTATCCGGTGGAGCAGGAGTATACGATCTTTGCCTGGGGAGGCAGGTTTGCATATATTTCCTGAATGGCACGGATGGTGGTCTTTAAAGGACTTCCGTTGTTGTTGTCATAAAAAGAATATAATAGGGTGCCGTCTTCGCCAACCAGGGCTGCTTTGGTGGTGGTGGAACCGGCATCGATACCAAGGAAGCAGTTCCCTTTATAAGTGGAAAGGTCTCCTTTTTTAACATGGTACTGGCTCTGGCGTTTCTGGAATTCCAGATAATCCTGTTCGGTGGGGAAAAGGGGATCCATACGGTCTACTTCAAATTCCAGCTTGATGTTGGAAGAAAGCTTCTTGATCAGGGAATCCAGGGAAGTTTCCACATCTTTCTTAGAATTGAGGGCAGAACCGATGGCTGCAAATAAGTGGGAATTTTCCGGGGTGATGGCGTGTTCGTCATCCAGCTTTAAGGTGCGGATGAAAGCGGCTTTCAGTTCGGAAAGAAAATGAAGAGGGCCGCCTAAAAATGCCACATGTCCGCGGATGGGTTTTCCGCAGGCCAGTCCGCTGATGGTCTGGTTTACCACAGCCTGGAAGATGGAAGCGGATAGGTCTTCTTTTGTCGCACCTTCATTGATCAGAGGCTGAATATCGGATTTGGCAAAAACACCGCAGCGGGCTGCGATAGTGTAAAGGGCTTTATAATTTTTGGCATATTCATTCAGACCGGATGCATCTGTCTGAAGCAGGGACGCCATCTGGTCAATAAAGGAACCCGTACCGCCGGCACAGATGCCGTTCATACGCTGCTCCACATTTCCGCCTTCAAAATAGATGATCTTGGCATCCTCACCGCCAAGCTCGATGGCCACATCGGTCTGGGGAGCGGCTTCCTGCAGGGCTGTGGATACGGCAATGACTTCCTGTACGAAGGGGACGCCTAAGTGGTTGGCAAGGGTCAGCCCGCCAGATCCTGTGATCATGGG
This sequence comes from uncultured bacterium, assembly GCA_905214955.1. Taxonomy (GTDB): domain Bacteria; phylum Bacillota; class Clostridia; order Lachnospirales; family Lachnospiraceae; genus Limivivens. Next base: position 430 of record CAJMON010000085.1, on the reverse strand, counting down.
GGATACCCGTCTGTCACCAAGTGCTTCCCTGGCTTTTTTCAGAAGCGCCGCAAGGGTTTCCTGGATGTTTGCAAAGTGCCGTTCATAATCAGAAAAAAGGAGATGCTTGTCAGCATCTAAAACGGCTACCTTTACGGTAGTGGAACCAATGTCGATTCCGAGAGTATGTAATTCTGTATTCTGCATAAAAAATTTACAGGTGTTCCTGTGTCCTCCTGTCTAAAAATCAATCAAAATATTGGGAACATTTTTTCCATACAGTATCAAAGCGGTGCTGATGGAAAAACAGTACCATTATACGACAAAAAAAACAAAAAGGCAAATGGTAGAGTCTTGAAAAAATGGGACATTCACGCTATACTGTATGGGCATAATACGCTTTGAAGAACAGAATCGTCAGCGAACCGAATGCGATCAGCGCGGCCCATCC
>CAJMON010000084.1 GCA_905214955.1 uncultured bacterium | reverse complement strand
TCCATTATTTCCTAAGCCGTATACAACCCATGCAGATGCATCAGAATTTGTAACGAGAACACGGAATGCTGTTTTTAATAACTGACCGTCAGTTGCATCCTTAGAGCCTTCAACACTCTCAACTTTTAAGTCATTCAGGTTCTGACCTTTTGAGCTAATGTTAAACTGCTCTTTCTTTGCAAATTCTTTACCATCTGCCTCGTCTGGTGTTCCAACAGACTTTAAGTCACCCTTTAACGTTGCATTATCAAGATCAGTACCATAGCCTGTCATGAATGTTCCTTTGGTTGAATCAGCTTGTTCGCCAAATGTTGCCGGATAAAGTTCAATAGGACCAGTAATCTGTGTAACTGCATGTGTGGTATCTACAGCATTTGCTCCTGTAGGACCATTTGTAATTGTCATAAATGCTGCATTTGACTGTGCAGAAATATTTGTGGTCGTTGCATCCACCTTATTATTTGTTACAAACCAAGCATATGTACTTGATCCCAGCGCTACAGCAGCAACGCATACCATAGCAATAGCTGCTGCCAGCTGTTTTTTCAGAGCACCGACATTTAAATTCATCGTGTCTGTCATTTCTTTATTCCTCCTTGTATCCTTTTCTTTTTCAGCAGAAAAACCTGGATTGCTCTTTTCTGCCTTGTGATGTACGAAACCTTCCTTTGTTTTTCTGCCTTTTTCTTGTCCTGTCTGCTTTCAAATCATACTCCCACCGGGCCCGGTTCAAAGAGTATTTCCTCAGCCATGTTCCGGTGAGGATATCATTTCATAACATTCAGGAGCAGAATGTCGGCAATTTTTTAGGGCTGGCCGTACAATCTCTATATAAACAGTAGTTGTGGCGCTGTCTATACCCACACATTTTTATTTGTTTCTTCTGGTCGCCCAGGTGACTTCCCGGTCACTGTAGTAACTGTCGTTTGGTGCCTCATTTCCTGCGGCATTGATGGGTTTGTCCTGAACAAGGGTATCTTTGATATCTGTAACAAATTTCCACAGCAGGCTGGTCTGGTCATCATAATCTGCATCAATGTGCATACTGAATTCTACGCTGCCTCCGATAATCGAGTCCACACATTCCGGATCATCTCCTTCCATCCAGATGACGATGGTATACCGGTCTACATTTCCTACCAGGAAATTCTCTTCTTCATAGGTGCATACCAGAGTATCCGATTCAAAGCTGGTACAGCCTTCCTCATCTCCTCCATCTGCTGCGGGTTCTGCATAGACCACGCGTTTTCCATTCCGCCAGACAGCCACCCGGACTGCCTGCTCCGCGCCTTTGGCACAGGAATCCAGGGTAATCGTCGCTACATAGCCTAAATCTTCTTTTCCTGCATTGCGCACGTAATAAGTATATGCCATATAGTTTTTTCCATTGTGGTCACCTTCAATCCCATCCAGATTATCCGGAAGGTCATCGATGGAAATATTTGTCGCGTCTTTTACTGTGTTTGCTGTCAGGCGGGCAGTTGCTTTTTCAAAGCTGCCGCTCTCGGAAATACTGATGCCTTTTCGATACAGTTCCAGACGGTTTAAGTTGATGGTAAAATTTCCCATCTTCTCCTGCATAAATGCAGTAATAAACAAAATCGCCAGAAGAAGCAGCAATCCTAAAAACAGCAGCTGCAGCTTATCCAGCCGAAGGAGCGCTGCGCCAATCCGGCGCCGCTTCCGCTTGGGCATATACATACTGACGATAGTTTCCGGATCTACATCCTCTCCATATTTGCTGATGAGTGCTTCCAGTTCTTCAATCCGGACAATCTGGTCCGTTCTTTCTTTTCTGCTGCTTCTTGACTTCTTTTTCTTTGATTTTTTCTGTTTCTTTTTTGTTGTGACAGTATCCCTTTCTGTCAGCTTCTCCTCATCCGCCGTATCTGCAGATTCTTCTGCCCATGTTTTCATTTTTGTTTCGGTTTTTTCCTGTTTTGGGGAAAATTTTTTCATAATCTGTACCTGGCTTTTACATAAGCCACATATTCCTGCATCTGGCTGCGCTCTTCATCATTTCCAAAACGCAGCTGAATACCTGACACAAACCGGTATCTCCCGCCCTTTGGCACTTCTCTCATCCAGCAGATCACACCTACCACTTCTCTGGAAGGCTGGCCTTCAGATGCTGTCCCGATTCTTGGAAGCGTAAACACACAGGTTTCTCCAACAGCAAACCAGCGGTTCATATAAACTGCAAGACCGTTATTTGAAATATCCATGGTTTCTCCTGCTTCTTTTGTGATCTCTCCTTCTGCATTCAACGGCCAAGTATCCTGCATATATTCTATAGGAAGCGACACTTTCATACGGATATCCACACGCTTGATCATATGTCTCTGCTCTGCTACCCGGCGGATCTTCCAGTAGCTGCGGATTCCTTCCTTTATCTCATCATCTGCATATCCTGCCACGATCTGGGCATCATCATCTTCTCCAAACTGGAACAACAGTTTCCGGTTTTCATCCAGCGGTACACGCTTTCCATCCACCATAGGAATGGATACCAGAAATGCGGATTCATCCAACGCTTTATTAAAGGTACATAACATATTAAAACTGGGATCTTGGTTCATCGGTACATCAAACGCAAGACGCATTTTTGTTCCGTGCTTAATCTGTAACGCTCCTGCCATCTGCTTCTCTCCTGTTTTCACACTCTTTCTTAAGAGCCATTTTCATTGTACAAAAAAGCAAAATGAAATTCAAGTACATTCTTTCTGCTTTTTCCTATTTTCTTAGCTGCCTGTTTAAACCTAACAACAGCTCAGACAGATCTACGCATCCTCGTATAGATCTGCTGAGCTGAAAAACAAGGCCCACAGCCTTTTTGTATCAGTTATTATAAGAGTAATCCTGGAAATTGTCCAGTTTTTTCTCAGGAACCGGATGGGATTCTCACAACCCGTTTTTCTCCATTCTTTTCTAACAAAGCCAACACTGGAATGTGACGTCTGCGCAGCTGATGCACCACTGGATATGCCTCAAACAAATGGTCTCCCACATACACTGCTTCTGGTTTGTATTTCAAAATGCTCTTCACCGTTTCCTTGACAAATGCTTTCCATTCCGGTTTTTCCATCTGCACTTCAGCATAAATTCCATTTTCCTCCAGGTCGGGGATTTCCGGAAATGGAATGCAGACAATTTTAACCTGTTTCATTTTGGGAAGCCTTCGCAGCAAATCCTCTGCTTTTGAATCTCCTCCAAAATTTACCAGCACCGGCTCCTCCTGAAATGTTTCCAAACTGATGCGGCATGCTTTCTCTGCATCTTCCAGAGTTCCTGTCGTCATAAGGAAGCCGCCTTTGTGGCAGAATCCGGCGCTTTCCAGTCCAGTTACTGCTGCCAGTTCTTCTTTTTCCTTTCCCAGCCACTCCACCGGAAAACTGCATTTGTAATTCAGGGAATATTCTTTTTTCTGAGGCTGGATGCAGTACCCGCCACGGTTGGAAGGAAAAACTACAAAGGCAATGTCTGTCTCAGACAGCCGCCTCTGGCAGGGAATAAACTCCGGAAGGATCAAGATTCTGGATTCTTCTGCCTCTTTGTTCGACTTCAGGATTTCTTCTGCTCTTCGGTCTGCCCGCTCATTTCCCCGGTAACGCTCAAACTTATTTTCCAGGATCATTCCTGCCACGCTGACTGCCTGAAAAAACGCTTCATCCTGATTTTCTCTGGAATCCCATCCCGGATTAAAATTTCCGATCAGCGATGCCAGTTCATTTTTCTCACCGGTATTGTCATTGTTGTCCAGCGGCTGTACAAAATCCTCATCAAACGTTTTGGCCAGCTCTTCTCCCAGGATTTCTTTTCCCAGCGTCTCCCACAGAAGGCCAAATGCCGCATAAGGAATGCCATTTTCCCGGATACGGCTGTCTTTCTGGTGATGGTCGTACTGCCCTCTTCCAATATCAAATACAATTCCTGTAAATTCTTCCGGCACCTGATTTCCTCTGATGATCTGGATTTCCGGATTTAAATACAGCAAAAGTGCTGCTGAAAATACATCATCTGCGTGAAATTTTCCACTGTGGGTAAATGCAGATGCGTCTTTTTCTCGGATCTGTTCCAGTAACTGCTCCATGATGTCTCTTCCTTATGCCTTCCTTTACTTTGTCATATACTCATGCACCACGGCTTTCACAGCACCTTGCCCTGAAAGCATTTTCCGGAACATGGTTTCGATTTTTTCTCCAACGCCGTCTTTGTAAAGATCCGTAAAGAACAAACGCTCGTTGGAAAGAATGGGCTTTAACTGATTTTGGAAAGTTTCCGGCTGTCCCACCACAATATCTTTTAACTGCTCCTGCAGTTCTTCTTTCATGGGATCTGGAGCCAGCTCATACGCATTTCCTGCATCGTCCACACCGAGCAGATATCTCAGCCATCCGGCAATTCCAAGAGGAATGGCTGTCAGGCTGGAAGCGGTTCCTTCTTTTTCCACATATGCCTTGATGGTCTCCCCAAAACGAATGCCCACCATCTGAGAAACGTCCACGGCCAGACGCAGGTTAGTATCTCCCAGGTATTCATTTGGAAAACGCTCTTCAAAGAGCTCATCTACAAACTTCTTCGGTGAAAGAATGCCTGGATCCGGCACCACTGGAAGCCCTTCATCGTAGGCAATTCTCCGTGCCATTTTCATCATGTCCTCATCGGTATTCAGCATGTGGGCAAACAGATCATATCCCAGCACTACACCAAGGGGACCTGTGGCAGAATGCACCGGATTTAAACACACCGTCACCTTCATCCGCTCTGAAAGATTCACGGTATTCCGGTCTGTCAGGTAAACGCCGAATCCTTTTTCCAGAGCCGGACGGCCATTGGGGAAATGATCCTCAATTACCAGATACTGAGGCTTTTCCGCATTGACAAAAGGAGCAATATAAGTCTTTTTCCCTGTGATCACCGGCTGCATATCCTCTACGCCAAGCTTCTCCAAATCCTCTGCAATCTGTTCTGACGGTCTTGGGGTAATCTTATCAATCATGGTCCATGGAAAAGCTGTCTGATTTTCATCACTGACATACTGGACAAATCCTGCATCCACAAATCCATCCTTTTCCCACTCTTTTGCCATGGTCATCACTGCGTTTCGAAGTCTTGCGCCATTCTGGGAGCAGTTATCCATAGAAACCAGCGCAAGGGGATATTTTCCTGCCTGATACCTCTCATAAAGCATCGCTGTCACCACCGCCATTGCACCACTGGCTTTATCTGGTCCATTTTTAATATCTGCCTCCACAAAAGGGAACCAGCTTCCATCTGCCTTTCGCAGGGCATATCCTTTTTCTGTAATGGTAAAGGATACCATCTGCAGAGACGGACTGGTAAAAATCTCCTTCAGCCGTTTCCACTGTGCTTCATTGGACGACTGCGCTTTCACTGCTTCTGCCATAGATCCCAGCACTTTATATTCCCGGGTGCCATCCCCGTGAAGAATCACGCTCAGCGCCAGATTGTCGTAAGGCTCATAAATTTTGTCTGCCACGTCATAGTCAAAGGTTTCCACACAGGTAAGTCCCCGGTCCAGCGCACCTTCTTCCAGTAGACCGTCCGCAATACCTCCAATAAAAACCCGGAAAATATTTCCAATGCCAAAGTGTACCCATACCGGTTCTTTTCTGGCTCTTTCGGAAACTGCTTCCACATCATAACCTGGCAGCGAAATTCCAGCCTTTTCCCAGAGTGCTGTTTCTTTCATTCCTTCTCTTGTCAGTTTCATATTCCATCCTCCCTGCATTTCCCAGATTGTTTTTACTGCATTTTCTGCTTAGAGTATAACGCGTTTTTCCAGGAAATGCACCTGCTATTATTAGACAGATTTTGGATTTTAGTTTTTCTTTAAACACGCTTCCAGAATGGCAAATAGCTTATCCACATCAATGGGTTTTGCAACATGAGCGTTCATCCCCATTTGCAGTGCCTTTTCCCGGTCTTCCTCAAATGCATTGGCCGTCATGGCAATAATGGGAATATCCCCATTTTTCCCGCCCTTCCGAATCGCTTTGGCAGCTTCGTACCCATTCATCTTTGGCATCTGAATATCCATCAAGACTGCATCATAATAACCTTCCGGCTTTTCATTCAGAATGGAAATGCACCGTTCTCCATCCTGTGCAAGATCCACTTTGAGTCCCCGGCTTTTTAAAATTTCCATGGCAATTTCTGCATTCAGTTCATTATCCTCTGCCAGAAGCAGGCGTTTTCCTGTAAAATCCTGTTTTTTCTTGATTTCGCCTTTTGCAGGCTCCTCGGATTGGCACCAGTCTTTTTCCTGGGACAGCGGGAATGACAGAATAATGTCAAATCTGGTTCCTTCTCCTGGTCTGCTGGCCACTTCAATCTTTCCATCCATCATATCCACAAGGGATTTTACAATAGGAAGTCCAAGTCCTACACCGGACACTCGGCTCTCTGTGCTGGTATGTTCTCTGGAAAATTCTTCGAAAATATGGGGCAGATAATCTTCGCTCATGCCAATTCCGTTGTCTTCCACCGTAAACCGATACGTTCCGTATCCTTCTTTTTCTGACGGAAGTTCTTCGATAGCCACGGAAATCTTTCCGCCCTCTGGTGTATATTTGATGGCATTGCTGACAATGTTTAAAATGATCTCTCTTACTTTCGTCACATCGCAGAGAATGCTGGTATGCTCTGCGTCCAGCTTCCAGGAAAAGAACAGCTTCTTCTGAGCAATCTGCGGTTCTGACACTGCTTTTAAAATTTCCAAGAAGTGTTTTAAGTTTCCTTCTTCGACCTTCAATGCGACTTTTCCGCTCTCAATTCTAGCCATTTCCAGAATATAATTGATCAGGGACAACAGCATGGAACTGGAAGCCTTGATCTTTTCGATGTAGCCTGCAGCAAGTTCTTTCTTTTCCAGAGAGTCTCCCAAAAGATTGGCATAGCCGATGATGGCATTCATGGGAGTACGGATATCGTGGCTCATGTTAAAGAGGAAGCGGGTCTTTGCTTCATTCGCCGCCTGTGCTTCCTTTGCTGCCTTTTCAATATTTTCTGCATATACCTCTTCGCGATAACGTTTCATCGCTCTTTCCCAGTACCAGACCGTCAAAAGCGCCGCGATCAGAAAACTTAAAAAGAATCCTGCCCACCTAAGATGCATGGGAATCCAGCCGCCTTCCGGTGCAATTTCAAAGTACCAGGTATTATTTGGAACACTGCATGACACCGTCAAACCATCCTTAGGATTTCCATCTCTGCATTCTACAATGGAAACTTTGCTTCCGTCTTTGTCATATTTCCACACATTAAAGTGGTATCCGGCCTCTTCCAGTTTGTCAATCTGCAGCTCTTCCACAAACTGGTTCCAGTTCAGAACCAGAATCACAAATCCCCAGAACTGTTCATCCTCTTTTAAGTACACAGGATCGAAAATCAGCGCGCCCATTCCTCCCTGCTTTAATTCATAGGGACCGGCAATGGTATATTCTTTGCTCTCTTCTGCAAGCACTGCCTCTGTCCTGCGCTCTGAAAGCGTAAACATATCCATTCCCATGGCTTCTTCATTTCCCTCCATGGGATAAATCTGCGATATGATTCCACCTGGTGCCAGCTCATAGGCCTCAATGACTTTTTTATTCTGCTTCATAAAGCCTGACAGTTCTACAAACTGTTCATCGCTTATGGTATACCCTGAAGCCAGTATATTTTTAAGAAAGTCTGCATTTTCCAGATACCGGCTGATCTGAGTCTCTATCTTCCGGACTGTAGACTCTGCGGTATAAGTGGCATTCAGCTTTTCTTCCTTCTTCTGAAACTGATATAAAAATTGAAAACAGCCAAGGGAAACAAGGAGAATGCCTATAAAAAAGATTCCTGTTTTTGCTCTCAGATACTCTCTTTTTGTCTTTTTCATTGTAAACACGCACCCATCTCAATCTGTTGTTTCTATGTGCCTACTCAAAATATCACATCTTTTCTTTCCATACAACACCTTTTAGAAAAACCATCATTTTTAAAAATTTTCTATCACCAAAAACAAGAACAGGTTCAGCCTGTAATTCTCACGTGTTTGTCTTCTATTTCGTACAATTTGAACTTGTATAATGAAGGAAGAGGAGATTTGCTATGAACCGCATTAGACAATTACGAAAAGAGAAAAACATTACCCAGGTCCGTCTCAGCATTGAACTGGAAGTGTCTCAGGAAACCATCAGCGCATATGAAAAGGAAAAACATTTCCCCAGCACCAATTCTCTGATCCGGCTCCGGGATATCTTCGGTGTTTCCATCGACTATATTCTCGGACTTTCCGACGTCCGGTATAACCCCCTTCTGAAATCAGACCTGAATGAGGATGAACTTGGAATTCTCACCCTCTACCGAAAAATGGACGCTTCCCAGCGTGAGCGCGCATTTTCCTACCTGGAAGGCTATTTTACTGCCCTCCAGGACACCAAACCGTCAAAGGAATAAGCCATAGCCTTAAGGCAGCTTATTTGCTTTGCAAGAGAAAAGCCCTGCCTAGGTTCTGGCCGGGCTTTTTGTGGTGCGTTTCAACAATCTTGATTTCCTTATCTTAAATATCATTCTCATCCGGCATCTGTTCGTAAACTCTTAAATGGTTCTTTCCGTGCTTAGATGAATTTGACACGCCAAAGTTATATAATACATTTAAAATATATGATGCCAGGGTCAAAAGCCTGAAACCACGATGTGCTTGCACAGGAGTAGTTTTAAGGCCAGGTATGCTCTAAACATATATAAAACTGAAAAGCATGTCCGGTTTCCAGCATAAAAATTTTATGGCTCAATAATATTAAAATATTTATACTCTGCCGTAACCGTAACAGCATCCATCAATCGTGCCAGGCAGGTCTCATCACCTTCCTGCTCAATCAAAGCCGTAACGTTCTCTGCGTTTTTCTGAACAATCGACAGCAGTCCGGCACGTTTAGTCGTCCATGTCACATCTGCGTCTGCATCCTGGATACCCTTCTGATAAAGAAGTACACCATTTTTCACGCGGAGTACATAATTGCCCTCCGGCAATATAAGATTTGCCGTAAAGGTCAAATCAGAAACCTTCGCCGTGTCTACAAGAATTCCCAGATAATCCAGAATCATATCCGGTGTCATATGTAAGAAAACATCACCGTTACCGCTACTTCGCGTTGCATCATCGGTATTTGTACCATTTCGCAGTTCCTGTGCAGCACAAAGGTAAGCACTGCGCCATGGACCTGATTCTGCCTGATATCCCAATTGCTCCAATGCATCCGCACACAGATAACGTGCATCCGTATTTTCCGGATCAGCAAAAACCAGCGTATTGGTAATCTGGGCTACCCACTGATATTCTCCCTTTGCAAAATCTTCTTTTGCTTTTTCAAGAACCGCATCTGTGTCACCGAAATATTCTACCAGCTTTTGTGCATAATCCGATGGTGTAAGTTCAGCAAGATGGACAGGATTACCGTCATACCAGCCCATATATTTCTCATATACTGCCTTCGAATTATGAGAAACTGTACCGTAATACTGACGGGTATACCAGACTTTCTCCAGTTCCTCGGGAAGCTGGATCATATTGGCAATCTCTGTTTCCGTATAACCTTCATTAATGTAGAGCAGTGTCTGGTCGTTAATAAACTTATATACAGCTGCAGTATTGGTCATATATTCCTGAATAATATCATTTCCCCAATGTGGCCAGTTATGAGACTGGAATACTACATCTGCCTGATCACCGTAAAGTACCAGAGATTCCATAATGTACTCTGCCCATGCGTTTCCGTCACGTACCTGGGCTCCGCGGAGTGTATACAGGTTGTGGAGTGTTCCTGTACAGTTTTCAGCCATCCACAAAGCATTTTTCGATCCAATCCAGAAGTTCATCTCTGCCGGTGCTTCGGTGCCCGGAGTAAGCTGAAATTCAATTTCCACTCCGTCAATGGTATGCTTCTCACCAGTTTGTGTGATTTCAAGTGTCGGAGAAATATAACTTGTGCTGCCTTTGGACTGTCCCATACCAATACCAATGGCAAGGGATCCTGTTTCACCACCCTCAAGCATTGTTCCATACTGGTAACTTGCTCTTCGTCCCATAGCAGTACCTGCATAAATATTCTCGCTGACAGCATGCTTCTTAAAGCCTTCCGGTGCAATTACCTGCACATTGCCGGCTTGTACCTCTTCTTCCGAAACAATTCCCTTGACTCCACCGAAATGATCAACATGGGAATGGCTGTAGATCACTGCCTTTACAGGAAAAGTGCCCAGATTCTCTTCCACCAGGGCAAGAGCCGCTTGTGCACACTCTACACTCATCAATGGATCTACTACAATCCATCCTGTATCACCTTTTATGAATGTGACATTGGACATATCATAGCCACGCACCTGATAAATTCCATCGGTTACTTCAAAAAGGCCATAAATATGGTTCAGCTGAGTATCCCTCCAAAGGCTGGGATTCGCTGTATCCGGAGCATCCTGTTCCAGAAAAGCATAAGCCGTCTGACTCCATACAACCTTCCCATTCTCATCATAAATATCCAGAGTATCCGGAGAAGCAATCAAACCTTTTGTAGCATTCTCAAACTCCGTAGTATCCTCGAAATTCAGCAATGCATAAACTTCCTGATTTGCATCAATCGTATACTGGGTAGCCGGTTTGCTTTCCGCTGTTAATTCTGATGCTGCAATTGCGGTTGAACTGCCACAGACAATCATGGTAAATGCCAATGCAGCGGCAATCATAGTAATTACTTTTTTTCTTTTCATGATATATTTCCCCCTTTGTCCTATTTTTCATGATACTGCTTTCTGAGTCTGTTAAACAGCAGAGCTTAACTGCTCTGGTTTTAGTGTGGTGAGTTTGCTTCCAACTGCTGCTGCAATAAAAATCCAGATAAACATTTTAACTGGAAAGCAGAGGAAGAGAAGCATGGTTACTGCCAGTGGCTTTTTCATAATTCCGCCAAGAAGTGACGCAGTAACGATTGCAGCTCAATGTTAAGATTCCCAGAAACATATTGTGGTAATTTCCCAGAAAAAACTGACGTACAACGGATAAGATGACCAGGGCGGTAAGCACCATCTGGATCTTTGTTCTGTTCTTTTTCAAACCTGAATTAGCTTTCGTTTTTCTTTCCCTCCTTCCTTATTTTATATCCTCATCCTCGCTGTTTTTATTTTAACATAAATACGCTTAAACAACAATATTTCTACGAATTTAAAACGAATAAATACATGAAAATTTTAGATATTTTTCAATATATCAATTTAAGTTCAAAAGAATCATTCATTATCAAGATCTTAAAATGAAATTATAAAAGTTCTATTGTATTTTAACGAAATTCATAGTAACATTAAAGTCAGAAAATTATTAACGAACAGAAAGCAGGTATTTTTACATGAGATATAATGTACTTCATTTTTTTGAACGTAAAAATATTGATATATCTAATATTCTTTATCTTACACGTCAAAATCCACTTACAAAAATTACATTTTTTGATGGTAAAGAGACCCTAACTGCAATTCCGGTGAAAGAGATTGCAATTTATCTTCCAGATGAAGAATTTGTGAATATTACAAAAGGTATTCTTCTTCGAAAATCACAGATTGTAAATATTATAACGTTCTTAAACTTAGAGGCAGAAGGATTTTGTTCAATAGAATCCTTACATC
>CAJMON010000083.1 GCA_905214955.1 uncultured bacterium | reverse complement strand
TCTATTTTAATAGGTACAACAGTTGCCTTTCTCCTTGTATTTTCGTTGTTTTCATTACTTGCGCTATCTACAACCGTCATGGCCGCAGTCTACTACAATAGACGCCCCCTGCAGAATGCCAAACCGTTCTGCGGCTTCTTTTTCCTGCTGCTGTATCGCCACAGTTTCCTGCAGCTGCCCGCCTGCACGCCCCACCAAAAATGCCCCTGCCAGAAGCAGGCAGGTCAGCAGCACCTCTGCTTTGCCTTTCCATTTCCCCCAGAAATCTTTTCTCCTCTTTCCCAACCTTTTTTCCTCCAAAACCTGCTTTGTCCGTTTGACAGCATGACACCCTTTCTACATATATAAGCAGAAATGTGGGCAGGTATGCCCGGAATCTTTCTCCGCCAGATACACGAAAAGCAGTACCCTGCAAGTTTAGAGCCTTATACCGGAAACATTCTTCTGATTGCAGTAACGTATGATAAAAACACCAAACAGCATACCTGCATCATGGAAAACTATCAAAAAGCAGAATAACTCACCTGCTCAGCCTGATTTACAGCCGCTCTCCCTGGATGGAAATGGTAACCACTTCCAGGGGCAGTGTCTTTCCACTGCTTTCCAGGGCTTTTTTCACTGCCCGCTCCATGCCGCCGCAGCAGGGAACCTCCATCCGGACAACGGTTATGCTCCGGATGGAATTTTTTTCTATAATTTCCGCAAGTTTTCCGGTATAATCCACTGCGTCCAGCTTGGGACATCCGATAAGCACCACTTTTCCATTTCGGAATTCTTCCTGGAATCTGGCGTAAGCATAAGCGGTACAGTCTGCGGCAATCAGAAGATCTGCGTCTTCAAAATACGGCGCATTTACACCTGTCAGCTTAATCTGCACCGGCCACTGCTGCTTGCTGCGTTTGTTCCGGAACACTGCTGCTTCATCGTAGTCAGCGGCTTCCCGCTCCACAAAAGAAATGGCTCCTGTAGGACAGGCAGGCAGACAGTCCCCCAGCCCGTCGCAATAGTCATCCCGCAGAAGCTGCGCTTTTCCATTTACCATTCCAATGGCACTTTCATGGCAGGCTCTGGCACACAGGCCGCATCCATTGCATTTTTCTCTGTCAATTTCAATCACTCTTCGAATCATATCTTTTCTCCTCTCATGGTTTCGATTTTATTTCCATCGGTTTTGTCGATTATTCTTTTGCTTTCCGCCTTGACGCGGTATCTACACTATACTAAAATACAAACAGTTCGTCTGTTGTTATAACAACATTTTGCAGGCTTTCCTGCCAGATACCCATTCTGTTTATGGAGGATTCAGGGAATGACAAAAAAAGAAAAAATTACCGAAGAAGACCTTTTATTTTTATCCCAAACCACGCTGTTTCAGGGAACCAGACCAGATGAAATCCAGGCAATGCTCCAGTGTCTGAAGGCCGTTCTGAAATGTTATCCTAAAGATGCCATCCTGCTTCATGCGGGAGAGACTACCCATGTCATGGGACTGGTTCTTTCCGGAAGTATTCATATTGAAAATATTGATGTGTGGGGAAACAAAAGCATTTTAAGCCTTGTGACAAAAGGCCAGATTTTTGCGGAAACCTACGCCTGCGTTCCCGATGAGCCTATGATGGTCAGCGCTACCGCTGCTTCCGCCTGTACCGTCCTGTTTCTAGATATGGCGCATCTGCTGTGTACCTGTCAGAACTCCTGCACCCACCACAACCAGATTATCCAGAATCTTCTTATGGTCTCTGCCCGAAAAAATTTAAGCCTTTCCAGGCGCATTCTCCATACTTCCCCCAAGTCCATCCGCGCCAGAGTGATTTCGTATCTCTCTGACCAGGCCGCTAGAGAAGGAAGCCTGGAAGTCACCATTCCATTCAATCGCCAGCAGCTGGCCGATTATCTGGAAGTAGACCGCAGCGCCCTGTCCAATGAGCTGAGCAAAATGCAAAAAGAAGGGCTTCTGACCGTCAACCGGAATACCTTCCGTCTGCCAGAAACCCTTCCTATTTAAAACCTGTGTGCCAGTAATCGCATACAGCACTCACCGAAGTGACTATGTAGCCCGTAAGACATCTTTTGATACTACCTTATGCCTCAAATGGATGATCCTGCTCGGTAAGCACCGATTCTGCCACAATGCTTCCGGCCTCTCCGGAGCCTGCATGGGTGGCAAAGAAACCATATTTTACGCCCACCCAGTATCCCGGTGTGAAAGTAAACTTCTCTCCTGCCGGCTGCCAGTTTCCTGTCACATCCGGGAAATAGAACTGGCCTGTGCCGTTTTCAAAAACTTCCAATCCCAGCTCAATCACACTGCCTCCAACAGCTCCGTATTTCTGAATCTTTTCTTCCCCGCCGATGGTGCCGGAAATCTGTACCACAGATAACACGCCGTCTTTCTTTTCCACCCCCAGTGCGGTGTAGAAACATCCCTGGGAAACCAATCCTGCCATGTCACCGTCTTTTAAATCCTGTACCTGGATCTTTGCCCGTACTGTAAAGGAAGGCGCCGTCCATTTCTGCAGCAGCAGGTGGGGCGCATCGCAGAGTGCTCCCTCATACTTCTGGGCATACAGGCGCAGTCCCGGCTGCTCCATCTGATACCAATCTTTGCTGTGGTTTGCATTCCACTGCCACTGAAGCCCCAGGGTGTTTCCGGAAAAATCATCGCTTTCATCTGGAGATTCCACCGGATAAGCCGCTCCCACATCCGGCTTTTTCCAGGTGGCCACCGGAGCACCGTAGCCTTCCCCAGTATCTTCTCCAATCACCGGCCAGTCATTCTGCCAGGTCATAGGTTGCAGATGGATAATCCGGCCTGCATTTCCCACATCCTGAAAATGCACAAACCAGTCTTCTCCACTGGGGGTATCCACCCAGCCGCCCTGGTGAGGGCCGTTGACTCTGGATTCTCCCTGCATCATGACGATTTTTTCTTCATAAGGGCCGTACACATTTCTGGAACGAAGCGCTGTCTGCCAGCCGGATTTTACGCTGCCAGCCGGAGCCAGAATGTAATAATAGCCGTTCCGTTTGTACATTTTGGGGCCTTCGATGGTTGGCTGGGTGTTGTGGCCGTCAAAAACATGCTGTCCCTCTCCCAAAAGAGTGGTGCCGTCCGGAGACATGGGGCTGATATGTAAAATGCTCTTGATGCCGCTGCGGCTCTTGGCAAAACCGTTGACCAGATAGGCTTTTCCGTCTTCATCCCAGAATGGGCAGGGATCAATCCAGCCTTTTGCCCGCTTTACGCACACCGGTTCTGACCAGGGACCTGCTGCATTTTCTGCTTTGCTCATGAAAATTCCCTCATCCGGCATGGGATAATAGACATAGAAAAATCCCTCATGCCAGCGGATGGCCGGTGCCCACACGCCGTGGCCGTGCTGTACGGTTTCATAGCCCGGCTCCGGGATCTGCTCCAGCACATAAGAAATGACTTTCCAGTTTACCAGATCCTTGGAGTGCAGGATGGGAAGCGCCGGCGTGTTGCAGAAACTGGACGCTGCCATATAATAATCTTCTCCCACTCGGATTACATCCGGATCCGAATAATCCGTATACAAAATGGGGTTGGTGTAAGTGCCGTCCCCGTTATCTCCGTTCCAAATCCATGTTTTCACAGTAAAACCCTCCTTTACATGATGTTGAAGTCAAAAAACGCCTTACGGATTGTTCCGTACTTCGTACTGGCATCATCATAGCATAAAAACAGCCCCTTTATAAGGAACCGTTTTTATGATTTATCCTCTATTCTTACGACTACAGTGAACCAACGTCTATGACCGCGTGTGCCTGCACATAAGCGGGCATTAGATCTTTGGGCTGTTACTCCTCGTACATGAACCGCTCGCCCACGGCCTCCATGACATTGGCCGCTGCCCACAGATTGTAGCTGTACCAGGAACTGTAGCCTTCTCCGTCGCTGTTTCGCTCGGTAGTCAGGCCATCGCTGGGGCACCATCTTTCAGACAGGATGCCGTATCGGCCATAGCCGGTCTTTTCCGGATACAGTTCCAGAGTCTGCATCATCCAGGCTGAAGAATCCTCTGCCCGCTCCCGATAATACGCATCTCCGGTAACTTCTGCCAGGTAATATAGGTCGGTGTCCACCAGCACGCCCATGGGATGAATGTGGGGATTGGAAATGGACGTCACCGAGCCGCCGCAGGCATTCCATCCGGTATTTAATGGCCTGAATTCCGGACGGGTGGGATATGCATAACGCCACAGGAATTCATACTCTGCACCTTCTTTGAAATACTCCAGAAATTCCTCTTGTTTGGTCTGCTCGTACATCAGACGGCAGCCCCGGATGAAAGCCAGGTTTCCTTCCTGATCCACGGATTTCCAGGTATCCATGGGAGAACCGTAGCAGTTTAACTCCCGTACAAAGGTTTCATAATAACGCAGAGCCTTCTTTGCCGGTGCAAGCCAGCTCTCTTCACCAGTAATTCTGGTAAGATACACCAGCGCCGGGGCAAACCAGCAGCCTGCAAAACCGCTCCAGTCCAGCACTTTCTTTTCTGTCATGGAGTACGTATAGCCAAAGGCTCCGTCTTCCCTCTGCAGATCTGTCACTGTCTTTAACACGTCCTGGCAGCGGTCCACCCAGGTCTGTTTCCATGGCTTTCCATTCCTTTTCAGGTAATCCACAGTCTTTAACACATAATGTACGGCGCTTCCCACTGTGTAAGCGGAATGGCAGTCCTTCACCAGTCCGTAGTACGTCCACCAGCCATTTACCCGGCTGCCGCTTCCGTCTGCTGGTGCCATCAGATCATAAAACAGACCGGATTTTTCATTCCAGGAACCGGTGATCCGGTCCAGATAATCTTCTCCGCAGCAGGCTGCCGCAAGAGGAGACTTGGCAGATTCTCCCAGCAGGTGTCTTGCCAGCACCAGAGGATAGGCCAAAATAGCGCCGCCGGTCCAGCCGATTTCCACCACTTTCCGCCAGGGCTTTAACACGCTTCTCTTTGGCGGACAGCAATTTTCATTGGTATATTCCCCAGATTCCGGATCAAAATTTTCATAGCAGAACGCTTCCAGCATTGCCTGAAACGCTTCTTTGAATGTTTTTTCATAGGACGCACGCACATGCACTTCTTCATAAACTTTCCGCACAATCTGGTGCAGTGCCTGGCGTCCGCTGCCTTTTTCTTCGGCACTTTCCAGGTAAAAAACGCCCGTTGCCATGGCTTTCTTTCCTGTGTCCCGAAGAGAAGGCTCCGGCACAGAACGGTTTTTTACTGTCACCGGATCATTGGTATATCCTAAAGATACCCCAAACGCATCCGGCAGTTCTGCAAAAATACCGTTCCTTAAATAGCCTCTATCATTGCTGCACACGGCATCATCCGCATAGGGCTGGATGAAAACACCTGCTGCCCCGTTTTCGCAGCACAGTGCAGAAAGAGGAACGGCTGCCCGGTCCGCCCGGTATTCCCATCTTGGAGAGCAGAACGTACACTCTTTGTGCTCTGTGGTCAGCAGGGGAAATTCTCCCAGCTTTGCCTCAGAAGCGTGGTTGTCACCGAAATTGTTGCAGGGAATCACATGGTAATACCCTTCCTGACCAGGCATGGAAAACCGCAGACGAAGCTGGGTTTCATAAGAAACCGTAAATCCTATAGAGAATCTCCAGGAAGCGCCGTTTTCCTCTTTGCTTCCTGTTTTACGCTCTTTCCTTTCCTGTTTCCAGGTGCCATAGTAACGACCGTCTTCCGTTTCAAACTGAAAACCCTCTTCTGTAAACGCTGTCTTCGGAATCTGTTTCCAGATATCCTGTTTCTGATATTCTGCGGTCATTTCCACACGCAGATCCTTCCATGCAAACTGCATTCTGTGATTTCCCCCTGTAATTTCCGGCAGTTTTCCGCCTTTTTCTGACACTGGTCCTTTGCCCTATCAGCCTTTCATGCCACTGGTGGCAATTCCTTCCACGAAATACTTCTGCGCTGCGAAGAACAGCACGATCAGCGGAAGCACCGCCACAAATGCCATTGCCAGCACCTTTCCCCATACTACCACAGATTCGGCATCCAGGGAAAGTCTTAATGCCAGCGAAACTGTAAATTTCTTTACAGAGTTGATATAAATTAAGGAGTTAAAGTAATCGTTGTAGGTCCACATGAACTGGAACAGTGCTGCAGAAAACAGCGCAGGCTTCATCAGCGGAAGCAGGATCTGATAGAATACACGGAAGGTTCCGCACCCGTCAATGTAAGCAGATTCATCCAGGTCTTTGGGAAGGCCTCTCATGAACTGAATCAGCTGGTAAATAAAGAACGGGTAGCAGGCAAAGATTGCCGGCATGTAAAACGGCAGATAAGAATCCAGCCAGTGGAACTTGTTAAACAGGGTATAACGCGGGATGATGATAACAGAGTTTGGCAGCATCAAAGTTGCAATCAGCACAGCAAACAGGAGCTTCTTTCCCGGAAAGCGGAATCTTGCAAAGGCATAGGCAGCCAGTGAGCAGGAAATCAGGGTGAAAATTGTTGTGGGGAATACCAGAAGTGCGGTATTCAGGAAATATTTGGTATAGGGAATCACGGTTCCGTTCCAGCCGTCAATGTAGTTTTTCAGGCTGAAAGAAGACGGAAGCAGTGCGGTGTGTCCGAAAATTTCTTCGTTTGTCTTAAAGGTTGCAAAAAACATCCAGATAATGGGATAAAGCATTGCAAATCCGATGATGAAAATGATCAAATATGTAAAGACCATATTGACCTTTTTTTTCTGTTGTTTCGTCATGATCCGAACCTCCTTTTAGAAATCTCCGCCGTCTTCATAATATACCCAGGAAGACGAGGACTTAAATAACAGCAGGGTAACCACCAGAATGACGGTAAACATTACCCAGGAAATGGCACTTGCATAACCCATCTTGAAGTAAGAGAATCCTTCTTTGTACAGCTTCAGGCCCATGACGTAGGTTGCCTTTAACGGGCCGCCGCCGGTGATAACGGATGCAGAAGTATAAGTCTGCAGTGCATTGATGGTCTGCATGATCATGTTGAAGAAAATGATGGGAGTGATCTGAGGTACGGTGATGCTGAAAAAGCTTCTGACTTTTCCTGCTCCGTCGATGGAAGCTGCCTCATATAGTTCCTTGGGTACCTGTTTTAAGGCTGCCAGGAACATAACCATGGAAGAACCAAACTGCCAGATTTCCAGCATACAGATGGTCTTTAATGCTACTTTTGGATCGCCCAGCCAGCTGATTCCGGAGATGCCCAGAAGACCTAACAGGGAATTGATGATACCATTGTCCATGAACATAACTTTCCACAGCATGGCCACTGCAATACTTCCTCCAAACAGGGACGGAATGTAATACAGGGTACGGATCATGTTGATTCCTTTGATATTCCGGTTCAGGAAAACAGCAACGGCCAGTGCCAGCAGCAGCTTTCCGGGAACAGTCATAATGGTAAAGCGGATAGTTACCCAGAATGCGGTGATAAATTCTTTGTCTCCGGTAAACAGGGTGATGTAGTTCTTCAGGCCTGCCCATACTGGTTTGGATGTAATCTGATAATCGGTAAAGGAATAATACAGAGAACTTAAAAATGGATACATCTGCAGAACAATGAGTCCAATGAGCCATGGTGCCAGGTAAATAAATGCCTGATAGTCCCTCTTTTTGTAAGCGCGGACTTTTTTCTTTCCTTTCATACAAAATCTCCTTTCTCTTTCGACGCATGCAAGAGTGCTTTTGCTATGTTTTTTCATGCATTTCAGACGCAAAAATGGCTGCCGCACCATGTTGTGCTGCGGCAGCCATCGGTTTTTACTGAATCAGAGCCTCAAGCTGCGGGATCACTTCTGCTGCTGCATCGGCCGGAGTGCTTGCTCCATAGCCTACAGTCTCAACTGCATCTGTAACGATCGCCTTGCCTTCCTGAGAAGAAGCGTAACGGTCTGGAGTTAATCCGCCGTAAGAAGAGCAGATGTTTGCTGCTTCCATCATAACCGGATCCAGAGTTCCGTCTTCTTTACAGATCTCTCTTGCTTTCTCGGTAGCCGGTACGGAACGTGTGCAGGCCAGAGTGGACATGGAGTCCGGATTGTTGAACAGGTAATCTGCAAATACCATTGCTGCGTCTACATTGGTGCAGGTAGATGATACGGCAATGATCTGCGGGCAGTTTGCTGTCCAGCCCGGATCTTTGGCATCTGCCATCATCGGAAGCTGTCCTGCAATCCAGGTAGCATTTTCATTGGCTGCCATCATAACGTTCATGGTAGATACATGTGCGAAAGAGCAGACATATTTGCCGTTGATCCAGTTGGGATCGGACTGCAGGTTGTCGCCGTCATAAGCTGCGCTGTAGGAAGACGGAGCAACCACTTCGTTGTCGTACAGAGCCTGTACATAGTCAAAGCACTGTTCCATCTCTTCTGCCGTGATGTTCAGAGTGCCATTTTCTACGTCAAACAGGGTTTTTCCGGTAAGCTGTTTTGCATAATTGTAGAATACGAAAGTGGTGATGTAGGATTTGTTTGCACACATCAGATACATCTCGCTGTCGTATTCGCGGACTTTTTTGCCCCACTCAATAAGGTCGTCCCAGCTGTAATCAGAAGTAAAATCAATTCCGATGGCGTCTGCCAGGTCTTTGTTTACCAGCATAGCCGGTCCTGCAATACCTGTGGGGATACCCAGCTGCTGTCCGTCATAATAACCGTTGATCTGGGTTCTTAAGAATGCATCTTCGTAATTGGAGAAGTCAAATCCGTTCTCATCGTAGCTTACGAAATAATCCGGATTGGTAGCTACATAAGTCGGCATAGTCTCCGGGTCGATCTGGATCAGGTCCGGTGCGGTACCGCTTGCCAGCTGGGTAGCCAATTTGTCGTGATAGCCATCGCTGCTTCCATACTCTGCTTCGATCTTGATGTTGGGGTAATCTGCTTCAAAGGCATCGATCACTGCCAGGGTAGCTGCCAGTCTCTCATCTCCGCCCCACCAGCTGAAACGTAAGGTAGCATCCTCACCTGTATACTCTTTCTTTTCCCAGGTGCTCTCTGCTTCTGAAGCAAATGCCATGCTCATACTGCCTGCGGCAACTGCTGCAGCGGTCATGGCTGCCAGAATACTTCTGGTAGTTTTTCTCATAACTTTGATCCTCCTTGATCTTTTTCTTGTTAAAGATAGTGTAACATAAAACCGGTTCCCTGGTAAGGAACCGGCGTTGCGATTTATCCCCTTTTTTTGTCTACTTGTTTTTGCAATGGTATCATTTTTTGTTGTCGTTTTCAGCAAAAACTGGGGCTAGTCCAATTTTTCTTCCGGGATTTGGAAGCTTAGGCAGGCACCCCATTCCTCTTTTGCTGCGATCTTTAAGCTGCTTTCTGCTCCATAGCGCAGAATCAGACGCCGATTCACATTAGTCAGACCGATGTTCTGGCTTCCTTCATCCAGAATCCGCTCCCGCAGAGCATCCATCTCTTCTTTGCTCATCCCCACTCCATTGTCAACGACAAAAAAGCGCATCCAGCTGTCCCTTCGGAAGATTTTCAGCTTGATGTAGCCTTTTCTTGGGCTGGTACGGATGCCATGGAGAATGCTGTTCTCCAGAAGAGGCTGCAGCAAAAGCCTGGTGACTCTGGCTTCCATGCAGTCTTCATCCACTTCGTAATAAACCAGAAACCGTTCTCCCAACCGGTACTGCTGGATTTCCACATATTCTTTCAGATAATGAAGCTCTTCCTGAACCGTTACCGTCCTCACCGGGTCTGACAGGGAATACTTCAGAAGTTCTGACAGGTCTTTGAGAATTCTTGTCACCCGCCCGGTATCCCCGGACAGCTTCAGCACCTCCAGATTCACAGTCTGCAGAGTGTTGAACAAAAAATGAGGATTGATCTGGTACTGGAGTGCCAGAAGCTCTGTCACCTGCTGCTGATACTGCTTTTTCGCCAGCTGGGCGTTCAGATACGAGGTGTTTAAAAACATATGTAAAATGTTGTTTAAGATCACCCCGTACTCATCTCTCGGACTCGCGGCTTCTTTTTCCGGAAAAATCCCTTTATCTGCCTGTTCAAACAATCCCAGAGTATATTCGATCTGGCCAAAATTCCGCCTGGTAGTCACATAGGACAGCCACACCGCCACAGCACAGTCCAGCAGGAAGAAAATGGCAAATGCCAGAATCACGCTGGACATCTGGGAAAATACCGCTGACAGCGGAATCAGGGACACCAGATACACCTGGTAGGCTTGATAAGATTTTGTCTGAAGAAGGTAATACTGGTTCCCTATCTTCTGCCATCCACCTTTTCTGCTTAGATCTGCTCCTTCCAGGAGCTTCTGCATCTGGGCCGGAGTATGGCTCTCCACCCGTCCTGCCGCATCTGCCGTAAGAAGATTTCCTGCCTGGTCAAACAGGTACAGATTTTCCAAATCGTTTCCGGACATTTTATCCAGGTTGTCCTGGAGAATGCCAAGATCCAGATTCACCACAATGACGCCGTCCTGAATCAGCAGTTTCCGGTATACGGAAAGCACTTCGCCGCCCTTATCCTCCGTCCATTCCCGCAGTCTGGCCGCGCCGTCCGTCCCTTCTTCCATGCCTTTGTAAATGGACAGCCAGTTTTCATCTGCTTCCGTGATGTTTTTTACATTTTTTCCGGAGAAAAAATAAGATCCGTATCCGTCAAAATACAGATAAATAGAAGAAAGATACTCATAGGCCTGAACCAGGCTGTCCAGAAACAGGTTGATACTGCGGATGGAAACCGCATCGCTGTAAGAAATGTAGTCGTCATTGGAAAGGATTTTTTTCAGTGCCACTGTCATGTGGGCGTTGTTTGCCACACCGTTTTCCTGCTCCATGATGCTGTCCACTACCAGATCCAGCTGACTGTACAGGGCTTCCAGGGAATTTTCTCCCTGCTTATTCAGTGCCCTTATCTCCTGCCTGGCATAAATCGTACAGAAAAACAGGCAGGCGCACACCAGGGGAATCAGCATATAGAGAACATACTGGCAGGTTCGTTTGATGAAAAAGCGGCGCATCATGGTCATGCTTCCAGTCCTCCCATTTTTTCTTTCCGGTACTCGGAAGGACTTTTTCCGTAATAGGTTTTAAATGCCCTGGAAAAGTTTTTTGGATTGTCATACCCTACTTCATAGGCCACTTCGTAACTCTTGCACCGCACATCCGACAGCATTTCGCTAGCCTTTTCCATGCGCACCTGCACCAGAAGCTCTGCAAATCCGGTTCCGCTTTTTTCTTTAAAGGTCCGGGAGAGATGGCTTTGGGAAAGTCCAACCAGCACCGCCGCCTTTTCTAAGGAGGCATCCCTGTAATTTTCATGAATATAGTCCGTCACCTGTTCCACCATCCGGTCATAATGGCTCTGGCTGGCCCTGCTGCTCTCCTGCTCCACGCCGCATTCCCGATCAAGTTCTTCCCGGATCTTTCCAAAGCAGGCCACCAGATCTTCGTATCCAATAGGTTTTAGCAGGTAATCCACTGCGTGGTACTGAATGGCCTTCCGAAAATATTCATAATTCTGATGGCTGCTGAACAGCACAATTCTGGCATTGGAAAGCCTGGATGCCTGGCGGCACACCTCCAGCCCGTCAATGCCCGGCATCTGGATATCACACAGGATCACGTCCACTCGCGTTTCCTTTTTCTTCAAAAAATCCAGTATCTCCTGTCCGCTGTGCATCTCCGCCTCCACCTGAAATCCGATCTGCTCCCAGGGAAACAGCCTGGCAATTCCCTCGCATATTTTTTCTTCATCGTCTGCGATGATCAGATGATACATACTCCTCTGCCACTCAAAATGTGATTAAATATACTCACATCGAGATAATGTAGACCCTCAC
>CAJMON010000082.1 GCA_905214955.1 uncultured bacterium | reverse complement strand
TGCATACGGTTATGAAGCAGAACTTCCTTCTATATTACCGAAACAGTATTATCGTAGCCGTATGCAATACCATAGGTGGCCTCTTGGTCAGCGCTCTTGCAGGATATGCTTTTGCAAAATTTGATTTCAAAGGAAAAAATATTCTATTTGCCATTGTAGTAGCCACACTGGCCATTCCCCAGCAGCTGGGGCTGATTGGATTTGTGGTGGAAATGCGATGGATCCACATGAACAATACGCTGTTTCCGCTGATTGTAAACGGCATGGCAAATGCATTTGGCGTGTTCTGGATGCGGCAGTTTATTGAAAGTTCTGTTCCAAATGAGATCATCGAAAGTGGACGGGTGGATGGTTGTCGGGAATTCGGTATCTTTTTTAGATTGGTGCTGCCCATCATCAAATCTGCACTCATTACCATTTTCCTTTTGCTGTTTTTATGGTCCTGGAACAGTTATATGACCCCTCTGGTTATGATCAGCAAACAGGAAAATTATACCATTCCTCTGTCCATTGCACTGATCAGCAGCGAGTACCGCACCGATTATGCTGCCAGAATTCTGGCACTGTCCATGGGAACCATTCCCATTCTGGTTCTGTTTTCCTTTGGCTCCAAATATTTGATCCGGGGCCTGGTGGCAGGAAGCGTGAAAGGATGAGCGTATGAAAAAGAAAACCAAATGCTTAGAGGAATGGAAGCTGCTGGATGAGACTACAGGAGAAGTCTTTTCTATTCCCAGCATGCCTATGCAGGTTCATGAAATCCTGGCATTTCATGGAAAAATCGGAGATGGCTGGAAATGGGGAAAGACCGCAGACTGTGCCTGGGTAAATGCCCATGACTGGCGGTATGAGGGAAGCTTTTCTTGTGAAGGACCTGATGTGCTGCTGCAGTGCGAAGGCTTGGATACGGTATGTGAAATTCAGGTAAATGGAAAACAGGCAGGTACCTGGAAAGACTGCTATCTGCCGGCAGTGTTTGATCTGAAAGGAGTGGCAAAACCGGGGAAAAATCTTCTTACTATCCGGTTCCTATCCATGAATCAGGTGATGAAAGAAATGGAAGAGCGTCATCAGGAAGAGATTCAAAAAGACGGATTAAAACCGGCTGTATTTTTAAGAAAGACCTTTCATGATTTTACTACTTATCTTGGAAATGATGATAATTTCTGGAAAATCGGTGTCTTCGGGGACCTCTGGATTCTGGAGCCGGAAGAGGGAGATTTTCTGGATACACCGGAGATTACCTATGTTCTAAATGAAACCCTGACAACCGCAGACATTCAGATTTGCCCCAATACTTACCGGAAATGCCCGGATTCCAGATATCATGTGGAAATTTCAAGAAATGGCCAGGTACTGTGGAAAAAAACAGGAGAAAAGGACTGCTTTAAAACCAGATTATCGGACATTGCCCTGTGGTGGCCAAGGGGGTATGGAGAGCCCAGCCTTTACAAAGTCTGCATTCAGCTGTACCGGAATGGAAAGCTGGTGGATGAGCAGACCAGAAAAATCGGTTTTCGGAAAATTCAGATGGGAGATGTGCTGGATTTCTGGATCAACCGGGTGCCGGTAAAGCTGTGGGGTGCCAATCTGACACCGGATCAGGGGCAGACTCTGTGTGAGGACACGGAACGGATTTTGCGTCTGGTATTTCTGGCAGAGGATGCCCATGTGAATACTCTGCGTCTCTGGGGAGAAGGAGTACCTTTTTCAGAAACCCTGTATGAGTATGCAGATGCCCATGGAATTCTGCTGTGGCAGGAGTTTTTCTGCGGCCATGCCCAGTATCCCAGATGTCTGGAAGTGATGGATCAGATCAAAGAGGAAGCCTCCTGGATGATCCGCACCAGGAAGCATCATCCAAGCATTCTTCTGTGGTGTGGCGGAAATGAATGTTATCTTTCCAGAGACTTTGCATCTCCAGAAAAAGAGTATCTGGCAGCCGGTTTTTTTGAGTATGAATTAAAACACCTCTGCCTGCAGCTGGATCCGGACAGGGTGTATCTGCCAAGTTCACCGTTTTTTGGCACTTATACCAATGATCCGTCTATGGGGGACACCCACAGCTACACCAATTCCTGGTATGTACCGGGAAGTGAGTATCCGGTATTTGCCAGTGAGAATTTAAGAGTCAGTTTTCCAAAAGAAGAATCTTTGAAACGATACCTGCAGATGGACGTGCTGCCAGTTCCAGAGATTCAAAGACACGGGGATCTTCCCTGGCCCAGCGAATATGAAACCATTACTTCAGCAGAATCCTGGAAAAAGATTCCTCCAGTGGAACAGTTTTATGAAGCAGTCTCTCCAGAAGCGATGATTTATCGGTTTGGAATGGCAGCAGGCCAGTACATTCAGGATAGTGTGGAGCGTTACCGGAGAGGAAAAACGCCGGAGAATACCTTTGAAAAGCGAAAATGCAGGGGCCATTTTATCTGGAAATGGAATACCACATTTCCGCATATTTACAGTTCCATGATTGACGCTTATCTGGAACCGAAAATGCCCTATTATTTTCTGAAACGGGCGTATGAATCGCTGAAGGTGTCCATAGAATGCGGGGATCATCTGTACGTGTGGGGCATCAATGACACGCCGGATTTGTTTTGCGGCACCATAGAAGTAAAACTTTTTGACCTTGAAAAAAATGCCTATGAAAAGGAAAGCTATTTTCCAGCACAGATTTTGGCTGGAGATAGCATGGCAGTGGGAAATCTGGATGCATGGGGACAGATGACCAGAGATAAGATTCTTCATGGATGGCTGAAAGACCGGGAAGGAAAGATCCTTGGAGAAACGGTGAAATACCTGGATATAGAACGTCATATAAAGTTTCCAGAGGCAGAGATTTTCATAAGGCAGGAAGGAAACCGCCTGTATCTTCTGGCAGATCATTTTGCAAGATGTGTGGTTCTGGAAGGAAAGGAAAAAGAAGATACCTACGGGTGGGATTTTTCCGATAATTATTTTGATCTTTTCCCGGAAGAAGAATACTGTATTGAGGTAAAAGGTGCTCATGTATCTGGGCAGATTACGGCAAAGCCTTTTTATCAGGAAAAAGCAGCTGTACTTGTGTGGCAGGAACCGGAAGAATAAATTTGAGAGATATGAAATAGGAGAAAACATTATGAACGAAATGAAATACCGCAGATTTGGAAAAACAGAACTGAATGTATCAGAAATTGGGTTTGGAGCCTGGGCCATCGGTGGTGCCGGCTGGGGAGAAGGATGCGATGATGAACTTTCCAGGAAAGCTCTGGAGTGTGCCTGGGATGCGGGAGTAACCCTGTATGATACCTGTGATTCTTATGGAAACGGACACAGCGAAGAACTGATCGGAAACTTTTTAAAAGGAAAACGGGATCAGGCTGTAATCGTAACAAAAGGAGGTACCAATTTCCGTCTTCCAGAAAGAAGCAAAAACTTTACCAGAGACTATCTGGTGATGTGCCTGGATGAAAGTTTAAAACGGCTTCAGACCGATTATGTGGATGTGTATCTGCTTCATGTGCCGGATGCTGCCTGGCAGGAAAAAGGGGAAGTTTTCGAGACGATGAAACTTTTGAAAAAATCCGGAAAAGCCCGTTTCTGCGGCCTTGCCATGTGGGGAGCGGCAGACACGCTGCACGCCTTTGAAAAAGATACAGAAAGTGTCATTGAAGCACTGGAATGCCCCTTTAATATTTTAAATAAATCCAATCTAGGAGTGGTTTCCATTGCAAAAGACAGGGACATTCCGGTACTGACAAGCCAGCCTCTGGCAAGTGGTATCCTGACAGGAAAATATGGAATGGATACCAAATTTGCAGTAGGAGATAACCGTGCCGGGTTCTGGACAGAAGAAAGGTTTCAGTCAGTAAAGGCGGATATGGAAATTGTAAAGAGCTGCGTGAAGCCTCCGGTGGAAACCATGGCACAGCTGGCTCTGGCGTACAATCTTTCTTATCCTGGAATTTCCTGTATTATCCCAGGAGCCAAGAATCCGGATCAGGTACAGAAAAATGTATCTGCAGCGGGTATTCGGCTGTCAGAAGAGGTCATGGAAAAACTTGGAAGCACGAAGGGCTTTGTATTTTAACCGAATCAAGCAAGTCTGCCTGAAGAAAAGGGGAAGCCAGTATGAGAGAGCGGGTGGAATTGAAAGAAAACTGGAGGATCAAACAGGGATTTGGGAAAGAAGGAACCTGGATCAGCGTTGGAAATTTTCCGGCACAGATTCAGGATATTCTTTTCGAACATCAGATGCTGCCGGAAAAATTTCTGGCAGGATGGTGCGAGGATGCTCTGTTTATTGGAAAAAATGACTGGGTCTATGAGTGCAGATTTGAGGCATGTCCAGAAAGAAAAAGCCGTCTGGTGATGGAGGGCTTAGATACGTTTGTATCTATCTGGCTCAACGGAAAACTTCTTGGAGAACATACGGATTTTTATCTGCCAGGAGAATTTGAAACGACCGGGCTTTTAAAAAAGAAAAATATCCTGAAGCTCTGTTTTCAGAGCCCGCTGAAATATCTGGAAAAGGCACACTGGGAAGAAAAATGGACGCCTGCTGTGCTGCGGTGCAAGGCTGTGCGCAAGCCCATTCATGATTTCCCGCCGGAAAAAGAAGAATCCGGAAGCAATTATCAGGGAGCGGTACCCTGGTTTACGCCGGTAGGAGTGTACGGCCCTGTATGGCTGGAATATGAAGAACAAGAACGGATCACAGACACCTGGGTCCAAGCAGAGGTGAAAGATGATGGCCGGGAGGGAATGATCCGGCTGGGTCTGAGAGGAACAGGGGAACCGGATGAAGTGCTGGCAGAACTTGTTTCAGAAGAAGGGACAGTAGTTTTAAATCAGAGTTTTTCGACAATTTTGGAAGAAGCGGAATGGAACATGAACGGGTGTTTCCGTGTGAATGCTCCAAAACTCTGGTATCCAAGAGGATATGGAGAGCAGCCACTGTACCGGATCCGGATCACTTTAAAAAAGGCAGGAGTCGTTCAGGATGTTGTGGAAAAGACGGCCGCGTTTCGGGATATCCAGATGACAGCCCTCTTCAGCTACCGGATAAATGAGAAAAAAGTCCGTCTGTTTGGAGGCAGTCTGGATCCCATGCAGGGATATACCCACTGTTATCAGCCGAAACGGGCGGAACGGCTGTTTACCATGGTGGAAAATGCAAATATGAATACTTTACGGATCTGGGGCGAAGGGATTCCCCTTCCGGATGCATTTTATGAAGCTTGCGACAAAAGAGGAATTCTGGTATGGCAGGAATTTTTCTTAGGCCATGGAGCCTATCCGGACAGCGAAGAAATCCGCAGAGCCTGCGTTTTGGAAGCAGAACACCTGATACGGCGCCTTCGCCATCACCCCTGCCTTCTGCTGTGGTGCGGCGGAAATGAAACTATTATGGGGGCGCAGTTTCAGCATCAGCCACCCTTTGGAGCAGAAATTGTGCTGGAGGATTTGAAAAAAGTAGTACAACGTCTGGACCCTGACCGGTATTACCATCCCAATTCGCCTTATGGAGGGGAATGGGCAAATGACCCCAGAACAGGAGACTTCCATACCTATGACTGTGTATGGGAATATCCATACAAGGATTACCCCAATTTTATCAGCGAGCATATCCGGACAGCTCCGCCGGTAAAGCACAGCCTGGAAAAAATGATTCCGGGTCCTTTGTGGGAAAAAGGATTTACCGGAGATATTCACAAATGGGGAGATCCCATTCTGCCTGAAAATTGGCTGATACGGACGCACAAAGGTGCCAATATGCCAAGAAAAACAGGAGCGTACTGGGAGTTCCCAGAAACAGATACGCCGGAAGGACTGATCTACCGCTTTGGCGCAGCTTATGGTCAGGAGATCAAGCGGTATGCCACACAGGTACGGATTGGAAGCAGAGAACCGGCGCCTTTTGAAAAAAGATCGAAAGGGTATTTTGCCTGTAAACTGGTGGATACCTGGCCAAAGATTTACTGTGCACCTATTGATTATTTTCAGGAAGCATACTTGCCCTATTATGCTATGAAACGGGCACTTTCGCCGGTAGTGGTCTGCTTTCAGAAGGAGGAGAGCATCCGGCTTTGGTGTGTCAATGATTCCGGCAGTGATTTTACCGGGGAAGTGGTGTTTGGAATCTGGAATCTGCTGACAGAAAAAATAGAAGAGGTCCGTTCAGTGAACGTTCAGACTGCTCAGGGAGAGGCCAGTCTGTTGTATGATCTGGCAAAGTTCCAGTTTTTCTCAAAAGATGATGTACTGTTCGCCGTGCTTCATGGGAAAGATGGAGAAACGGTGTATACAGATATAGATTTTGTGGATGTCAGACGGCATCTGGTATTTGGAGATGCTGGACTTTCGGCATATGTGGAGCAGGATGAAATCGTTCTTTGTGCGCAGCATTTTGCAGAATGTGTGGAAATTTTGGGAAAACAGGGAGAAAACTGCTTTGGCTGGCTGTTTTCAGATAATTATTTTCCAATGATGCCGGGAGAAATCCGGAGAATAAAAATTCTGGGAAATAAAACCTATGGAACCATACAGATTCAGACGGCAGGCCAGGCAGAGAAGAAACAGAGGTCAGAACTGATTCTGGAATGGAAAAAAGGATGAGGAGAGAAGAAAAGGTATGAGACGAGTCAATCTGAACAAAGACTGGATGCTGACAGGAAGTGCAGGGGCGTTTCAGACGGATCTTCCGGCCCAGGTCCATGATGTTCTTCTGGAAAACGGCTGCATCAAAAATCCGAATATTACGGGATTGAACAAAGATATCTGGATCGGAAGAGAAAACTGGAAATATGAAAAAGAATTTTTGGCAGAAACAGAAAAAGGAAGATGGAATCTGTGTTTTCAGGGAATCGACACCTTTGCGGAGATTTGTTTAAACGGTCAGAAAATTGGAAAGAATAAAAGTGCCTATAAGCCTCTGCGCCTGGAAAATATTCCGGTCAGACAGGGGATGAACCATCTGGTAGTGAACATCCTTCCTCCGGAAGAAATTTTGGAAACCATTCCGGTGACAGAAGAAGAAAATAAAAAAATCCCATTGTTTGACAGGGGAAGGGTCTTCCGTTCCGGTTTTCATGAATTTTCCGGTCCAAAACCGGACTGTATCCGCATGGGGATCTATGGGGATGTTATTCTGGAACAGGTAGAAGAAAATGGATTTTCCCAGATTGTCACAGATTGGCAGGTGAACAGCCAGCTGAAGGAAGGAATCATTCATCTGGATGCAGAGCTTTTTTCTAAAATGACAAAAGAAGACAGCATCTGCTGCGAGTTGAAAGACCTGAAAGGGATGACTGTGTGCCAGGAAATCTGGGAAGGTCTTGAGGGGGAAGATCATCTGTATAGGAAACTGGAGATTGAAAATCCTTGCCTGTGGTATCCGAGAACCCATGGAGGACAGCCTCTGTACAGCCTTAGAATCTGGTATGAGAAAAACGGGCAGAAACTGGATGAAAAAGAAGTGAAAAGCGGTTTTCGGCGTATTGAGCAGAAAGGGGAACTGCAGTTTTTCATTAATGGACGGCCGGTGAGAATGTGGGGAGCCAACCTGGTTCATGCAGATACCATGACAGGCTGTTATCCCAAAGTCCGGGAAAAACTGTATGATCTATTGGATCTGGCAGAACTTGGAAATTTTAACTGTCTGCGGATCTGGGGGGAATCGGAAGTTCTGGATGAGGATTTTTATCAGGAGTGTGACAGAAGAGGAATTCTGTTGTGGCAGGATTTTTACATGGGATTCAACATGTATCTGGAAGATCCGGCTATGATGGAGCTGTGTCAGGAAGAAGCAGAGGTTCTGGTGAAACGGCTGAAACATCATCCCAGTATTTTGCTATGGTGCGGCGGAAATGAAATGTACTGGTCCAGAGATATGCAGTATCCGGGAGAATATTGTATGGGAGAACCCATTATTGAAGAAATTTACCGGGATGTATGTCAGAAGTGGGACCCGAACCGATATTACCACAGTAATTCCCCTTCCGGCGGAAAATTTTCCAATGATCCTCTTGGAGGAGATACACATGGATATACCCACCGGTGGTTTGTGCCTGGCAGGGAATATCCGGTATTTTTAAGTGAAAACTGCAGGGTCTCTGCACCGGAATACAAGACCATGAAACGGATGATGACTGAAGAAGAACTGTGGCCGGAAGGATATGTCAATATTATGACGAAAAGTCAGCTCCTTCCATGGCCATCTTCCTGGAGCTGTCACAATACCAATGATGGACACGTAAAACTTGGGCCAGTGGAACATTATCTTGATGCAGAAACACCAAAAGAGCTGATCTATCGCTTGGGAGAAGCTCACAGTGAATACATCAAAGGGCAGGTAGAACGGTTCCGCAGAGGAAAACCTTTCTGGGACGG
Organism: uncultured bacterium; assembly: GCA_905214955.1. Classification (GTDB taxonomy): domain Bacteria; phylum Bacillota; class Clostridia; order Lachnospirales; family Lachnospiraceae; genus Limivivens. Next base: position 3,619 of record CAJMON010000082.1, on the reverse strand, counting down.
TGCAGGAACGCGCAGAACAGGTGGACATCTGCTGTGGAAATTTCAGAACAACAGCAATCTGATCTCTTACGGAGTGGTGGACTATTTTAATGAACCGCTGAGAGCATATTATGCACTGAAACGTGCTTATGAACCATTTCAGGTGTCTTTTTCGTCAGATGATCATATCACCGTGTGGGTGGTCAACGATACGCCGGATATCAAAACCGGCAGGGTAGACGTTTCTCTGGTCAATCTGTTATCCGGGAAAACAGAGCAGAAGAAACAATTTTCTTTTACCTGTGAACCGGATGAATCGCTGATGCTTGGCAGTCTGGATACTTTTGGCCAGTTTTCTAAAAATACGGTGCTGGCAGCACGGGTGGAGGATGAGAACGGAAATTTCGTCACAGAAAATCTGGCTTATACAGAAATAGAACGGCGTCTTTCATTTCCGGAAGAGGGAACTATGGAAGTAACGGTGGAAAAACAGGAAAGCGAAACGATTCTGATTCTGAAAACAGATTGTTTTGCCAGAAGTGTAGAGCTTTCAGGAGGGGTAAACGGAGAAGAATTTGGATGGAGATTTTCTGACAATTTCTTTGATATGCTTCCGGGAAAAGAATACCGTATACGGATTCTGGGAGAAAAACAGACAGGAATACTGAAGATTCAGCCGTATTACTGGAAGAAAGAAATGAAAATGAAGCTAACAGAATAAAACAGAACGCCTGAGGCCACGATATGTTTACAAGATCGTGGTCTCAGGCGTTTATTTTACAGGAGTAGGAAGACAAAGTCCGTGCCTGCACGAGAATTTGGCAGCTGCCGCGAGAACTTGAGAAACCTAAAGTTAGCCTTTACTAATGAGAAAAACTCTCAAGTAACCTACTGGACAAATAAGAAAAAGTATAGTATTCTCATAGTTAGATAAAGCTAACCCTAAAAAGGAGAATGACCATGGACAAGGTAAACAATGCAAGCCTGGACCTGGAGATTGCCAGACAGTGCGCACCGGTATTGGCAGATGTGAAATCATCCAACCTGCTGATTCTGGGAAAACCCGCAAAAGCGCCCAAAGAGGCATTCTTTCGAGAAGCAGGAATCAGCACCTATCTGCTTTACCAGGGGAGCCAGAAAGCTATTTGGCTGGTTTACCGCAGGGAAGAACTGGAAGACATTCTGTTCGCAGAAGAAAGCCAGGCATTCTTAAAAGAGTGGGGATATGAAGGAATGGATATGGAACAGATGCTGATGCGTCTGGCAGTCCGTTTCGGTGCATATCGGGATGCAACAAAAGATGCAGAACGTATTTTTCCACACGAAATGGGCATCTTTCTTGGGTATCCTTTAGGGGATGTGAAAGGTTTTATCGTGCACGGCGGGAAAAACTATCTGTATTCCGGATACTGGAAGGTCTATGAGAATGTGGAAGAGACCAGAAAGAAGTTCCAGTTATTCGCAGCCGTAAAGCAAAGCCTGATACAGGCAGTGACTGACGGAATGGGAATCTGGGGAGCAGTTGCCCAGAAAGTACCGCAGCCCGTATAAAGATCACAGAATTACCGACTGAGGAAAATGAAAGGAGCTTATCAAGTATGAGTATTGTTATTATCGGAGGGCATGACTGCATGGTCTGTCAGTACAAGAAGATCTGCAAAAGCTTCAACCATAAGGCAAAGGTTTTCACACATATGTCAGCAGACTTAAACAAACAGATCGGACAGCCGGATCTGTTTGTATTGTTCACCAACACAGTATCCCACAAGATGGTCAAATGTGCAATGGATGGCGCAAAACGCAGCAATGCCAGAGTTGTACGCTGCCACACCAGCAGCGGGGCAGCCCTTACAGAGATACTGGAACAGGAAGCTGTGCAGGGTCAGATGGCACTGGCACACTAGGAAAATTGCAGGAGGAAAGAAAGATCATGGATCAGATTATGGTAGTTTACTGGAGCAGCACAGGAAATACAGAGGCAATGGCAAAATGTATCGGAGAAGGCATCCAGGCGGCAGGAAAAGAAGCAAAAGTGGTAGATATGGACAGCATTTCTGCAGATGAGCTGAAAGACTGCAGCGTATTTGCTATGGGAGCTTCCGCGATGGGCGATGAGGAGCTGGATGACGGCACTGCAGAACCGTTTGTAGAGGAAGTAGAAAAATTTGCTGCAGGCAAGAAAATTGCACTGTTTGGTTCCTATGACTGGGGCGATGGCGAGTGGATGCGCAAATGGACAGAACGTATGCAGAATGCAGGCGCTGAGATCGTAGGCGGTGAAGGCCTGATCTGCAACAATGAGCCGCAGGCAGAAGACGAAGAGAAATGCAAAGAACTGGGTAAAAAACTGGCAGAGCAGTAAGCAAACAGAAAGACTAGATGCTTGACAAAGGAACGGAAACATGATATCTTATGGATAGTTAGAAAAATCTAACTCAGAAAGGAAGGAAAGTCCATGGGAACCATTATCGTTCTGCTGGTTCTAGTGCTGATTGTATTTTTGGCAGCACGGTCTATTTACCGGGATAAGAAAAGCGGAAAAGGTTCGTGCGGCGGAAACTGCAGTGCCTGCCACGGCGGATGCAGCTGTTCTGTACCAGAAGATCCCAAGAAGCATTAAATATAAAACAGATACGAGAGAAGATCCGGATTTGACGGGTCTTCTTTTTTTCGGTATACTGATGTGAGAAACCCGCAGGCAGAGAAACTGCCGGGAAAGGATAACGATGGATAAACTGCAGATTATCAAGGATACGAGAACACTGGACCGGGAATTTCCATTTGAAATTTTTCATTATCAGGCGGTGCCTTTCACAGGAGAAGGGGAGGCTTACCACTGGCATGAATTTATGGAGATTACCTGCATTCTTTCCGGAAAAGGAATCTATTATGTGAACGGGAACACCTGCCAGGTGGAGGCAGGGGATATGATTATTTTTAATAACATTGATGTCCATGGCTGGGAAGCCAGGGAGAATATGGAGCTTCTAGTGATGGTGTTTGATGCCAGGCTGGTGTTTGATGGAGCACATTCCCTGGAATATGAGTACCTGATTCCATTTCTGGAGCGGGGAACCAATTTCCAGAACAAAATCAGCAGGCAGGGGATTTATACAGAGCGGATGTTTCAGATTCTGCAGGAGATGGAAGAGGAGTATGAGGGACGTACAGAAGGATGGAAACTGATGATTAAGGCGGATATTCTGCGCCTTCTGACAGTGCTGGTGCGCCATTATCAGACCGGGGAGCCTCAGACGGAAAGCCTTTCTGTCCGGAAAAAGCAGATGAAGCGCCTGGAAAATGCACTTGCCTACATCAAAGAAAACTTCGATAAAAAGATTACGTTGGAAGAGACGGCGGCCATAGCCTACATGAGCCCCAATTATTTTTCTGCTTATTTTAAGCGGGTGACAGGCAAAAATCTCCGGGAATATCTGGTGGAGCAGCGGGTATTAAAGGCAGCGGAGCTTTTGAAAAACAGCTCCTTAAATCTTATGGAAATTGAGCAGGAATGCGGTTTTACCAATACCTCCAACTTTTACCGCTTATTTAAAAAGCAGATGGGGATTTCCCCTGGCGAAATGCGTAAAAAAGTATAAAAACAGCGGAAAGAAATAGAAGAAATCTTCCTGAACTTTTC